>DATJWT010000376.1:0-10921 GCA_035500975.1 Binataceae bacterium (SeqCode) | reverse complement strand
CAACTCTTCGCGTTTCGCGTCGAGAACTTTCTGATGACGGCGTAGCGCAAGCAGATCGCGCGGGCCCAACGGCCCCGCAAACAGGCTCACCGCGAACAGGATCAGGATTAGCCCGAGTACGAATGACAACCACTCGCGGCGAATATAACTGCTTAACCGAGCCATCGAGCGATCGTAAAGCATCGAGAGGTGGCAGTTCAAGCGGGCTTATCTATGAACGATATTCTAAAGGTCGGAAAGTCTTGCATCGTTCAAGGTTCTTGGCTGTTTATAATTTCTTTCTAAATTCGTCACCAAGCTATTGATTTTATAAGAACAGGTTTCTATAATCGGGCGCCAAGGGTGGAGGAGAGACTGCCATCCATTAGTTTTGATGCTCAGTCAGCGGCGGCACTAGAAGGAGGTATCTATGCCAGTTAAGAAGAAGGCCCGTAAGCGGGTCACCAAGTCCAGACCCAAAAAAAAGAGTGGTATGAAGAAGAAAAAGGCTGCCAAGAAGAAGAAGCGCTAACTAACGAGTTTAACCTTCAGGGCTAGTACCCCTGGAGGCTGGCGCTGGATGCCACGCTAGCTGCTGAACTGAGCCGAGGCGTAAACGCCTCGTAAACCGGGAGAGCCCCCTGAAAAGGGGGCTCTTTCTTTTTGTCCGCGCGAAAGAATCTGCGCCGCTCCAAACCGCCCGAAGACCGGAAGGTCGACCAGTTCCTTGGACCCGGGTAGCCAGTTAGTTTAAGCAAGTTCTCCGGATGCCGAACTCGCGACATAACTTCGATGCGATCATCGTCGGGGCCCGAGTCGCGGGCAGCGCTGCCGCGATAATGCTCGTACGTGCGGGCTTGCGCATTCTGCTCGTCGACAAGGCATCGTTCCCCTCCGACACCATTTCGACACACATCGTGCTGTCCGGCGGCGCGGCGGTCTTGAGCCGCATCGGCGCGATGGAGGCGCTCGAGCGCGCGGGCGGCTTTCGCTTCGGCAGCATGCGCACCCTCGGGCCGAGTTTCGATTTCCGCGGCGAGCTGACCGGCAATGGTGAAGACCTGCGCGGTATCTGCCTGGGTCGCGAAAAAATGGATGCAGCGATGGTCGACCTGGCGCGGAGCTTCGAGTCCGTTGCGATTCGTGACGGTTTTCGCGTCACCGACTTACTGATCGAAAGCGACGCCGTCCTCGGCATTCGTGGCGAAGACGCTTCCGGCACGAAGGAGTTCCGCGCGCCGCTCGTGATCGGCGCGGACGGGATGCGCAGCACAGTGGCGAAAATCGCCGAGCAGCGGATCGGCGCGTTCAAGCGTACCGATGTTCCATGCGCGCGCGCGTACTACTACGCGTACTACAAGGATGTCGCGGCCAATCGGCTCGGTGATGAGCTGATCACCGAGTTCGAAGCATCGCCGGGCTCCGGCAACCTGGTGTGCCGATGCGAGGATGGGCGCGTGGTCACCGCCGCGGCCTTCGATGCGGCCCAGATGCAATCGTTCCGCACCGACCTGGAAGGAAATCTCCAGCGTCATCTCGATAGTTCAATCGCGGTGGGCGGGATGCTGGCCGGCGCGTCGATGGCCGGCAAGGTGCGATCTTCCGGACTGCTGCTCAACACCTATCGCGACCCGGTCGCCGCCGGCGCGCTCTTGCTCGGCGATGCAGGCCTGCACGTCGATCCGCTGTTCGGACAAGGGCATTCGATGGCGCTGATCAGCGCCGAGATCGCCTGCCGGCTCGCGCCGGCGTGGTTCTCTGCAAATCGGGGCGATACGATCAGTGCAGAGGCGATGGCCCCTTTCACCAAGCGCCGCGACGACGTGCTGATGCCGCACTATCGTGCGACCGAACGCGCATCGAGCGAACTGACCCTCAGTCCTGCGACCATCGCGGCCTATCGCGCGGCCAGCCGCGCGCAATGGGCCGCGGACGAGATGGTGCGTTTCGCGCAGATGGCATCGGAGGCCCGCTTCCCGAGCTTCCGCTTCGCCCGCCTGATGGCTCAGCAAGCGCGCGCTGCGATCTCATCCTGAGCGAAACGCACAAGCCAAGTTCTTCTCCCGAAGCGAGAGAGGCCCGGCGCGCTGCGTGCCGGATGAGGGTCGATGGGATCACGACCGATATCCATTCTGTCGGCACACTGGTGGGCAGTAGAATCTGACCAATGGAAGAAAAACTCGGCCGCCTTATCGCAGAGGTCGAACGCCCCGAACCGCTCAAGTTCGCCTGGCCGATCATGCTTCTGCCCGAGATGTTCACCACCACGCGCCAACTCGCCGCCCTGCTCGGCTATCTCGCGACGATAGGATGGGAGGTCTATGCGCCGGACCTCCGCGCTATTATCGGCCGCTCGCCGACTCCTCCACTCGAGAAATTTTCGTTCGATGATTTGGTAGCGCTCGCAGGCGAGGCGCTCGATGCCCTCGGGCGCGAGGCAGTCGTGCTCGGACATGGAGTCGGCGGCCTGGCCGCGCTGAAGCTTGCTGATCGTCCGAGTGTGAAAGCATCGGTGGCCTACGCGCCGCTGATTCCGGGCTGGGCTTCGCCCATCACCAGCGGATGGTCGCCAAGGGTCGCGCGATGGCGCGGGCGTCCGCTGAATCTACCAGCCGGAAAAGCGGGCTTCGAATTCGTCGCCGATGCGGAGCCATATCAGCGCGAAGCCGCCATTCGAGCGATGGTCCCCGACAGCGCCGAGTTGGCCTTCCAGATCGCGCGCGGCGAAGTGAAGATCCCGCAAGGTGGGGCGCCGCGGCTGATCGTCGCAGGCGATTCAGACATCTTCGCGCCGATTGGTGAAGTCACGAAATTTGCGGAATCGGTCGGAGCCAGGCTGGTCACGCTGCCGGGCCGGGGGCATTGGCTGATCGGCGGGCGCGCGCTGGAACGCGCAATCAACGAGACCCAGCGCTTCCTGGTGCGCGCGCTCGGCCAGGATTTGCTGCTCCTGTACCCGGAAGAGTGGAAAGAGAAAGATTAGATCAGGGTTCAGCTCCGAACCCGCCCCCCTGTCAGGGGGCGGACGCCGCGCATCTGATGCGCGGTCGGTGCGGGTCCTTGTTCAGCGCGCCGAAAGGCTCGCGATTATGGAAACGCTGGAAAACGAGGTGCCGCGATGAGCGATCGCAACTTGATGGTCGAACGTGAAGAGGGTCTCGCAACCATCACCATGAACCGGCCGGAGAAGCGCAACGCGCTCTCCACCGCGATGATGTCGGAGATGATCGCCACGCTGCGCGAAATCGGCGCGCAGAAAGAGGCCCGCGCCGTAATCATTGCCGGAGCCGGGCCCGCATTCAGCGCGGGACACGACCTGGACGAACTGAAGGATCGCGACCTCGCGTTTTATCGCCACGAATTCGACCTGTGCGCGGAACTGATGCGCACGGTGCAGGCCATTCCCCAGCCTGTCATCGCGCGCGTGCACGCGATCGCGACCGCGGCCGGATGCCAGCTCGCCGCGACCTGCGACCTGGTGGTCGCGGGCGAGAGTGCGCGCTTCGCAACGCCGGGAGTGAAAATCGGGCTATTCTGCTCGACCCCGATGGTCGCGCTGTCGCGCGCGATTGGCCGCAAGCGCGCGATGGAGATGCTGCTGTCCGGCGATCCGATCGATGCGCGCACTGCAGCCGACTGGGGGCTCGTCAACCGCGTGGTGCCGGACCAGGACCTCGCGGCGGAGACGCGCAAGCTCGCGATGCGCATCGTCGAGGCAAGCCCGCTCACGGTTTCGATTGGCAAGCAGGCTTTCTATGCGCAAATCGATCTCGATCAGGCCCGTGCCTACGATTACACGAAAGAAGTGATGAGCCTGAACGCGATGGCCTCCGACGCGCAGGAAGGCATCTGCGCGTTCCTGGAGAAACGCAAGCCAACCTGGAGCGGAACGTAACCAGACGCGAACTCCTCGCCGTCGGCTCGCGCGGATCTGCCCTTCCTGTGGACAGCCTGTATTGCGTCCACCCCGCGCCGCTGTTACATACAGATATGGCGCATCTGCCTTTCAAGGCCGCGATGCAACCTGGACAAACGGATGAAGGCCCGCAGGACAACTGCGGGCTTTTTGTTTAAGGAGGACTCGCGATGCCATTTTCCGAGCTGCGTGAAGGACTAACTTTCGACGATGTCCTCTTATTGCCGCAATTCTCCGACCTGCTCCCCACCAATTGCGACGTCTCTACCTTGCTGACCCCGCGGGTGCGCCTGCGAATTCCGCTGGTGTCGAGCCCGATGGACACGGTCACCGAAGCCGCGACCGCCATCGCGATCGCCCAGATGGGCGGGCTGGGATTCATCCATCGCAATCTCTCGATCGAGCGGCAGGCCGCCGAAGTGGAGAGGGTCAAGAAGTACGAGAGCGGGATGATTACGGACCCCGTCACGGTGAATCCCGACCAGCGCATCAGCGATGCGCTCGCGATCATGGAGCGGCATCATATCTCCGGCCTGCCGGTCGTCGCCGAAGGCAAGCTGGTCGGCATCCTCACCAGCCGCGACCTGCGCTTTGAGCGGCGCCTCGACAAGAGCGTTCGCGAGGTAATGACTCACAACGTCATCACCGCGAAGCCGTCGATCACGCTCGAAGCCGCCAAGGAGATTCTACAGAAGCATAGGATTGAAAAGTTGCCCTTGGTGGATGATCACGACCGGCTGCGCGGATTGATCACCGTAAAGGACATGGACAAGGCTACCCGCCATCCGCATTCGAGCAAGGACACCTACGGCCGCTTGCGGGTCGGCGCCGCGATTGGCGTCGGTCCGGAACGCGAGGGGCGCGTGGCCGCGCTGCGCCGCGCGGGCGTCGACGTTCTCTGCATCGATACCGCGCACGGGCATACGCGCAACGTGCTCGATGCCGTCAAGGCGACCAGGCAGGAATGCCCCGACCTCGACATCATCGCCGGCAATATCGCGACGTCGGAAGGCGCCAAGGCTCTCATCGATGCGGGCGTCGATGCGCTGCGGGTCGGCATGGGTCCGGGCTCTATCTGCACGACGCGCGTGATCTCGGGCGTAGGCGTGCCGCAGATCACGGCGATCATGGATGTGGTCGCGATTGCGGAGCCGCGCGGAATCCCGGTCGTCGCCGACGGCGGTATTCGCTTCTCGGGCGATATCACCAAGGCGCTGGCCGCGGGCGCATCGGTGGTGATGATCGGCTCGCTCTTCGCGGGAACCGAGGAGAGCCCCGGCGAGACGATTCTCTACCAGGGGCGCACCTACAAGGTTTATCGCGGGATGGGATCGCTGGGCGCGATGACGGAGCGCACGGTCGATCGCTACGGCCTCCAGGAAGCCGGCGAAGGAAAGCACGTGCCGGAAGGAATCGAAGGCCGCGTGCCACATCGCGGCTCGCTCGCATCGAACGTGGAGCAACTGGTGGGCGGTCTGCAATCCGGCATGGGCTACACCGGAGCAGCAAATCTTGCCGAGCTGCGGCGGCGCGCGAAGTTCATCCGCGTGAGCGACGCCGGGCAACGCGAGAGCCACGTCCACGACGTGTTCATCACCAAGGAAGCCCCGAACTACCGGCAATAACTTCCTCTCCGTCATTCCGATCGGAGCGTCTTTTGCGGAGTCGAGGAACCCGATGCCGTTGCTGTTCGCACGCCGCATACGTCTCGTCCTCCGCAGCGTCCATCGGCAATGAACGTCTTGAGCCACATTCGTGATGCGTGAACGAATCGCCGAACTGATCCGTGCGGTACCGCCGCACGATTCCTGCGAGGAAGCCCACCAATCCCAAATCCTCGACTGGATCGCCTCCGGCGCCCCGCTCTTCCGAATCCGCAAGCCCGATGTGCCCGCGCGCCACCTCGTGAGCTACATCGCGCTGGTCGATCCGGCCCGCCGCAAGATTCTGCTGGTCGATCACAAGAATGCCGGCCTGTGGCTCCCGACCGGAGGCCACGTCGAGCTCGACGAAGATCCGGCGGTGACCGCTCGGCGCGAGCTGGCCGAGGAATTGAAGCTCGAAGCATCGTTTCTGTATCCCGATCCGTTCTTCCTGACCGTCACCCGGACCATCGGTATCGATGCGAACCACGAAGACGTCTCGCTCTGGTATGTCCTCGCGGGCGATGCGGAGCGGCCAACCTGGTTCGATCCCGCTGAGTTCAACAGCGTCGCCTGGTTCGGGTTCGACGAGGTTCCCTTCGAGCGATCCGACCCGCACCTGCGCAGGTTCATGAACAAGCTTCAGGCCCGCTTGGGCATTTAAGCGCACAACCTTCTCGAACCCGCCGCATCCTCGTGCAAAAATCGCCCTGAATGAGCGAAGCAAAGAAACTTCGGGTCGCCGTGCTGTTTGGGGGGCGCTCCAGCGAGCACGAGATTTCACTGCGGTCGGCCTTGACGATCATGTCGGCGATGGATCGCGACAAGTACGACATCGTCCCGGTCGGAATCGATCATGATGGCCGGTGGTATCTCGAAGACGATGCCCTGAAGGTGCTGGCCGACGCGACCCCTAACCTGGCTGCGCTCTCTGCCGGAGACACGCCCGTTACTCTCCTGCCGCATCCCGACAATCGATCGCTGGTGATGGCGCCCGGCACCAACCCGAATGCTCCTTCACGGGCAGGCGAGGTCGCCAGCGCGCCGATCGACGTATGGTTTCCGATTCTGCACGGGAGCTACGGGGAGGACGGCACCGTGCAAGGGCTCCTCGAGCTCGCCGGCATCGCGTACGTCGGCGCCGGTGTGCTCGGTTCGGCGGTCGGGATGGACAAGGACGTGCAGAAGCGGCTGCTCAGCGCGGCGCGGGTGCCGGTGGTCGACTACTACGCGATGGATCGTGTCGATTGGCAGGAGCATCCGACCCTGGCGCGCGGCTATGCGCGCGAGCTGGGCTACCCGGTGTTTGTGAAACCTAACGCAATTGGCTCGTCGATCGGCGTCACCAAGGTGAAGCGCGCGGCGGAACTCGATGCGGCCCTGGAAGATGCGTTTCAATACGACCGCAAGGCGCTGATCGAGGCATCGTGCGTGGGCCGCGAGTTCGAAGTCGCGGTGCTCGGAAACGATCGTCCCGAGGCAACGCTGCCCGGCGAAGTGATCGTGAAGGGCAAGCACGATTTCTACAGCTACGAATCGAAGTACATCGACCCGCAAGGTTCGGAGACGAAGATTCCCGCCGTTCTTCCGCATGCAATCGCGAAAAAGATCAGCACGATCGCGGCGCGCGCGTTCAAAGCATTGTCGCTCCGCGGGATGGCTCGGGTGGATTTCCTGGCGAGCCGCGACCTCAAGAAGATCTACGTGAACGAGGTCAACACGATTCCCGGTTTCACTTCGATCAGCATGTACCCGAAACTGTGGGAGGCCTCGGGCCTGCCCTTGCCGAAGTTGATCGATCGCCTGATCGAGCTGGCGATTGAAGAGCATCGCGAACGCGCTTCGCTGAAAACCAGCTACCAGCCATCAACCCGCAAAGTGCCGCCCAAGTCATGAAGCGGCTGCTGATCGCTACCAGCAACCCGGCCAAGCTCGCCGAGTACCGCTTGCTGCTGCGCGAGTTCGCGCTGGAGTCACTTTCGCTCGCGGACGTCGGAATCCGCGAGCAACCCGAAGAGGATGGCGCGACATTTGCCGAGAACGCGCTCAAGAAGGCGCGCTTCTATTTCAGACGATCGGGATTGCCGACACTGGCCGACGATGGCGGGTTGGAGGTCGATGCGCTCGGCGGCGAGCCAGGGGTGCGATCGCATCGATGGCTCGGCGCGGGAGCATCGTCCGACGAAGCACTGGTGGCGGAAGTGATTCGCCGAATGCAGGGCGTGGAACCATCGCGGCGAACTGCCCGGATCACCGCGGCCGTCGTCCTGGTTTACCCGGACGCTGGTTTGCCGCGGGAATGCGTTGCGCAGGCGTCGATGGAAGGCGTAATCGCGGAGCGCGCATGGCCGCGAATCAGGCCGGGCTTCCCGTATCGCAGCGTCCTCTATTTACCCGACAGGGAATGCTACGTGGCGGAGCTCGGCGACGAGGAAGAGGCGCGCATCAGCCAACGCCGTACCGCGCTCGCGCAACTCGCACCCGATCTACGCCGAGTCGCGGAGAATACTTAACAACAGTATCGTCGCCCGGGCGATTGCTACCGGTCGGAAACGGCCGCGGCCGCGCTTGATGCGGAGCCGGAGCGCGCGATGTCTGCCTCGAAACGCGCCAGGTCGCCCTCCAGCCGCCACTGCTCGGTGGCGTGCTCGCTGCTGTTGAGCAAATTCCGGCACGGCGCTGAAATCTTTCGCGCGCGAGGGGAATCATGACGGCACTCATCGACGCGAACGAAGGGGCTCGTGCTCTTCCATAGACTTGCGCCGGGCAGAAAGTCGTATTCGAGGCTGTTGCGGACGAATTCTTTCAGGTCCGTGTAGCGTAACTGGTAGGTATCGGCCGCGCGCTGATATTCGTGGGTCAAATCGATTCGCGATACGCCCGCATCATCGGTGGCCAACGTGAGCGGAACTCCGTTCGCACGATAGTTCTCGAACGGATGGTCGCCGCCGACGATCTGGAGAATGAAGTCGTTGCTGGTGAGACAGATTTCGACCAGCCGCTGCTGCTGCGCCATCTCGGTCAACAGCTGCGAGGAATTGGTTTCACCGAGGACGTCCACGCCATGCCCGATACGGAGCGCCTGCCCGGTCTCGACCGCGGCGCGGATGTGAAAGAGCAAGTCCGGCGGCGGTGCGAACTCCGAAGTCAACTCGCCCGCGTGCAGGCTAATCTTGACCCCCGGCACCGCCTGCGCGAGGAAGCCGAAGATTTGCATGTGCGTCAGGTAATCGCGCAATGCAATCGGATTGTCCTCCGGCGCCACCAGGTTCACGCCGATCATCCGATGATCCGCGGCGGCCAGCTTGAACGCATAGACTGCCGTGGCGAACACCTGGAGCGGCTGCTGCGTGCGGTTCATCGAATACAGGTAGCGAATCGTCTCGTCGCCGCAGGCGGGATCGGCCTTGGTGGTTCCGCATCCCAGGCTCGTATTCATCTCTGCTTCCGCGTTATCCAGGTCGGTGGTGCCCTGCGCGACGTATCCAGGAAACGCGGCTTGAGACGTGATGTAGTCGAAGATTTGCTGCATCTGGGTCGGGTCCCAGGTCATCCCGCTAACCAGCGCGCGTGTTTTCGCGCCACCATCGAGCGACAGCATCAGCTCCACGTACTTGACGTTTTCGGCGTGCCAAACCGAGGCGACCTCGGCCAGCATCGGGCCGGTCTTGATACTCGAGATCGCACTGAACTTGGCGAAGGTATCGAAAAAATGATCGTGCCCGCTCCTCGGTCCGTCCGGAACGAAGTTGCGCATCGAGAGCGCATCGATCATCGCGTTGTAAAAGGTCGGGTCCTGGATTGATTGAGTAATCGGCGCGAGCCCGCCGCCGGCATTGCAAGTTGGCGGCGATCCGGTTGGTGCTTTAATCGTGTATTGCGAGTCAGTGCCGCAGGTCTGATTCACGCATACGCAGTAGTTCAGATCGGCAGCCCATCCGATATAGCTCTCGGCCAGGATGGCACCGCTCAGGTGATTGTGGATGTCGCCGCCCTTGGGCATCTGGTAGAGGAAAGCTCGCTCAAGAGCGGAGTTCCCGCGAATTTTCTCGAAGTACTTCCCGGTACTGGTTTCCGCGCTCACGCCGGCGCCTTCGCTGCCGCCTCCGCAGGCTGAAACTACCAGCGCGAAGCCGAGGACCAGACCGACACCATTGAGCCTTCGCGTACGCACGTTGCGTCCGCGCAGGAGTATCAAGAGTTAAAGATGTAAGCGCAAGTCCTGATTAGCGCGCTTCATTCCGACTCAAGCGGCCCGCGCGATCGTGGCGATGGCGGCGCGAACGGCCTGCTCCATCGTGTCGATCGCCATGCTCGGTTTCTCGGGATGTCGCACGCCCTGGCGCGCATCGTAGGGCAGGTGGATGAACCCGACCGGCACCGCTTGCCGCCGGCGCATCAGGTGGAGACTCGCGAACATCAGCGCGTTGCACGCGTACGCGCCCGCGCTGAGCGATACGTTCACCGGGATTTCACGCTTGCGCAGTTCGCGCAAGAGGCCGCCGACCGGAAGCCGGGTGAAATACGCCTCCGGCGCCCCCGGGATTACAGGTTTGGCGCCGGCGCCGAAATCCGAGCTGGTAGCGCCACTCTCGTCCGCGAGGTTGATCGCGATTTTCTCCACCGATATCGCCGTGCGCCCGCCGGCCTCGCCCAGGCCAAGAATCGCGCGTGGGCGATAGCGCACGATCGCCGCGTTGATGCGCCGGACTGCCTTGGCGCATCCGACCGGGACGCGCACCGACTTGATTCGCATTCCGCCGATTTCTTCGGTGTCGAGCCGCCGCGCCACTTCCCACGACGGGTTGATGCGCTCGCCGCGAAACGGCTGGAACCCGGTGAGAAGAAAAATCGGCGGCATCAGGTTGGGCGCACCGGATGCTCGATGGGCACGTCTTCGCGATTACCCCATTCCGCCCACGAGCCCCAGTAGTTGCGCACTCGCCGATAGCCCGCGAGCTTGAGCGCGACGTACGCGTGCGCGGCGCGGTAGCCGCCCTGGCAATACGGGACGATCTCGGCGTCGGGACGCAGCCCCAGTGCTTCGAACTCGGCGCGCAATTGCCTGGCGGGCTTCAGAAATCCTTCCGGCGTGTTTGCCGCGGTCCAGTCGCGATGGATCGCGCCGGGGATCGCGCCGCCGCGCTTGGCGCGCACACGTTCGCTGAAATACTCCTCGTCGCTGCGCACGTCGAAGATCTGCACATCGGGGCTTCCGAGCCGCTGAATCAGAAAATCCACTGACGCGGATATGTCATCGCAGGGTTTGCCCCTGAATCTCGTCGGCTTGATCGTCGGGGCATCCGTGGTGAGTTTCTCACCCGCGATCGCTTTCAGCCCCCCATCGAGCACGCGCGCCTTCTTGTGCCCCATCCATTCCAGC
>DATJWT010000375.1:0-4904 GCA_035500975.1 Binataceae bacterium (SeqCode) | reverse complement strand
GGCTTCTTGACCTCGCCGTGCGACCACGACCGGATCATTTCCGGCGACGCGATCGAAATCCGGATCGAGTTGAACGCAAGCGGATTCTTGGGCTTCTCAAAAATGCCAAAGAGATCTTCCATCTCTCGTTCTCCCTCGCGCCCTTAGGCGCGTTCGGACTCTTCCAAAAGCTCCATGTTCAGGCACAACGACTGGAGCTCCTTGACCATAACGTTGAATGACTCGGGCAGTCCGGGTTCGAGCGTGTTCTCGCCCTTGACGATCGCCTCGTACATCCGGGTCCGCCCCGCCACGTCATCGGACTTGACGGTGAGCATCTCCTGGAGGGTGTACGCGGCGCCGTAGGCCTTGAGCGCCCACACTTCCATTTCTCCGAGCCGCTGCCCGCCGAACTGCGCCTTGCCGCCCAACGGCTGCTGGGTGACGAGGCTGTATGGACCAGTCGAGCGAGCGTGAATCTTCTCCTCAACCAGGTGATGCAGCTTCATCATGTACATCACGCCCACTGTGACCGGCTGCTCGAAAGGCAGGCCGGTGCGCCCATCGTAGAGGGTGCACTGTCCCTGCTCCGGCAGTCCCGCGCGGGAAAGCATCTGGAAGATCTCTTCCTCGCGGGCGCCATCGAAGACCGGCGACGCGGTATGAACTCCCGCGGCAGCCTTGGCCGCAAAACGATAGATATCGTTGTCGGCCAGGTTGTCGATGAACTCGTGGCTCTCCTTGTCGGGATAGGCTTCCTTGATGTGCCGCTTGAGCTGCGCGACCGTGGTGTTGTTGCGCAGATCCTGCTCGATGCGCCGGCCGAGCTCGCGGGCGGCCCATCCGAGATGGGTCTCGAGGATCTGTCCGACGTTCATGCGCGACGGCACGCCGAGCGGGTTGAGCACGATATCCACCGGGGTGCCATCGGCCATCCGCGGCATATCTTCCTCGGGCAGGATGCGCGAGAGCACGCCCTTGTTGCCGTGCCGTCCCGCCATCTTGTCGCCGACCTGGAGGCGGCGCTTGATGGCCACGAACACCTTGATCATCTTGATAACGCCCGGGGCGAGCTCATCGCCCGCCTTCAAGCGCTCGACCTTGGTGCCGTAGTGCTGCTGCACGGTCTCGACGTTGGTGTTCATCGCGGCGATCGCCTGCGATGCTTCGGCTTGCGAGGTTTCGTTCTCCACGCGGAGCTGGCCCCACAGGGGAGGAGGCAGCTCCTCGAGCTGTTCGGCTTCGAGCGTGTCGCCCTTGGCGAGCAGCTGATGGCGATTCTCCGGATCGTCCGACATCACGCGGGCGGCGAGCTTCTTGCCGAGCAGCGCGCGGCGCAGCTTGCGCAACGTCTCCTGGCGGATGATGCGAATCTCTTCGGCTTCATCCTGCTTGAGGCGCTCGGCCTCGAGGTTTTCGATTTCCTGGGTGCGATCGTCCTTGGCCACCCCGCGGCGCGAGAACACGCGCGCATCGATGACCGTGCCTTCGACGCCCGGCGGAACGCGCAGGCTGGTGTCGCGCACCTCGCCGGCCTTTTCGCCGAAGATCGCGCGCAGCAGTTTCTCTTCGGGTGACAGCTGGGTCTCGCCCTTGGGCGTGATCTTGCCGACCAGGATGTCACTGGGACGGACTTCGGCGCCGATGCGGATGATGCCGCTGGTGTCGAGGTCCTTGAGCGCCTCCTCGCCGACGTTGGGAATGTCGCGGGTAATTTCCTCGGGTCCGAGCTTGGTGTCGCGCGCGATGCATTCGAACTCCTCGATATGCACCGAGGTGAAAAGGTCTTCCTTGACCACGCGCTCCGAGATGAGGATCGAGTCTTCGAAGTTGTAACCGCCCCACGGCATGAACGCGACCAGCACGTTGCGGCCGAGCGCCAGCTCGCCCATGTCGGTCGAGGGTCCGTCGGCGAGCACGTCGCCGGCCTTGACCTTCTCGCCCTTCACCACGATGGGGCGCTGGTTGATGCAGGTGTTCTGGTTGGAGCGCTGGTACTTGATGAGGTTGTAGATGTCGACGCCCGGGTCGTGCGCATCCTTGTTGGCCTTGTCGGCACGCACGACGATACGCTCGGCATCGACGCTCTCCACGGTTCCATCGCGCTTCGCGATCACCGTCACACCGGAGTCACGGCCGACGGTGGCTTCGAGTCCCGTGCCGACCAGCGGCGCATCGGTCTTGAGGAGCGGCACGGCCTGGCGCTGCATGTTCGATCCCATCAGCGCGCGGTTCGCGTCGTCGTTTTCGAGGAACGGAATGAGCGATGCCGCCACCGACACGAGCTGGTTGGGCGACACGTCCATGTACTGCACGTCTTCGGCGCGCACGGTGGTGAATTCACCGCCGATTCGCGCGGAGACCAGTTCGCTGGTGAACTTGCCGTGCGCATCGATCGCGGCGTTGGCCTGCGCGATGGTCTTTTCCTCTTCGTCGAGCGCCGAGAGGTACACGATGCGATCGGTGACGCGACTGTTCTCGACTTCGCGGTATGGGGTCTCGATAAAGCCGAAGTCGTTGACGCGCGCGTAGGTCGAGAGCGCCGCGATGAGTCCGATGTTCGGGCCTTCCGGCGTTTCGATCGGGCATACGCGCCCGTAGTGAGTGGGATGCACGTCGCGGACTTCGAATCCCGCGCGCTCGCGCGTAAGACCGCCGGGTCCGAGGGCCGAGAGGCGGCGCTTGTGCGCGATCTCGGAGAGCGGATTGGTCTGGTCCATGAACTGCGAGAGCTGGGATGACCCGAAGAACTCCTTGATGACCGCGCTGGCCGGCTTGTAGTTCACCAGCTCCTGCGGCATCAGGGTTTCGATATCCTGCAAGCTCATCCGTTCCTTGATCGCGCGCTCCATGCGCACCAGGCCGATGCGGAACTGGTTCTCGACCAGTTCGCCGACCGCGCGCACGCGGCGATTGCCGAGATGGTCGATATCGTCGACCTGGCCGTTGCCGTTCTTGAGCTCGACCAGGTAGCGGACGACTTCGAGAATGTCCTCGCGGCGCAGGGTTCCCTGCTCCAGGGGCACATCGAGCTTGAGCTTGTGGTTCAGCTTGAGCCGGCCCACGCGCGACAGGTCATAGCGCTCGGGGTTGAAGAACAGGTTGTTGAAAAAGGTGGTCGCGGTCTCGACGGTAGGCGGATCGCCGGGGCGCAGGCGCCGGTAGATTTCGATGATCGCTTCCTGCGGCGAGCCGAGCTTGTCCTGCGCGAGGGTGAGACGCAGCGGACCGCCACCGGGCTGCTCTTCGGTGAACAGCACCTCGAGCTTCTTGATGCCCGCGGTCTTGAGCTTCTCGACCATCTCCTCGGTGAGCTCCTCGTTGCATTGAACGATGACCTCGCCGGTCGAGGGGTTGGCGATATCGTGCGCGGAGACGCGGCCCATCACTTCTTCGGGCGCGATCGGCACCTCGGAAATCTTCGCCGCTTCCATCGCGCGAACGATCGCGCGGTTGAACTTGCGGCCTTCGCGCGCGAGCGTCTCGCCCGACTTCGGATCCTTCACGTCGCGGCTGACGCGCAGGCCGAGAACCTGATCGGGTATGAAGTTCTTGGCGTAGCGGGTGCCTTCGAGGATGATCACGTCCTTCTTGTAGTAGTAGTTGAGCAGGTCCTCGGTGGTCATCCCGAGCGCGCGCAGCAGGACGGTCGCGGGAAACTTGCGGCGGCGGTCGATACGCACGTAGAGCACGTCGCGCGGATCGAATTCGAAATCGATCCAGCTCCCGCGGTACGGGATGATGCGCGCGGAGTAGAGCAGTTTGCCGCTGGAATGGGTGCGGCCCTTGTCGTGCTCGAAGAATACGCCGGGCGAGCGATGGAGCTGCGAGACGATAACGCGCTCGGTGCCGTTGACCATGAACGTTCCGTTCCCGGTCATCAGCGGAATCTCGCCGAAGTAGACTTCCTGCTCCTTGACGTTCTTGATCGAACGGCGGCCCTGCTCGACATCCCAGATGACGAGCTGGATTTTGACCTTGATCGGCGCGGCGTACGTCATGCCGCGCTGATGGCATTCCTCGACGTCGTACTTGGGCTCGCCGAGTTCATAGCTGACGAACTCGAGCGACGCGGTTTCGTTGAAATCCTTGATGGGGAAAACCGACTTGAAGACCGCCTGCAAACCGACTTCCTGGCGGTTCTCCGCACTTACGCCGTTTTGCAGGAATTCATCGTACGATCGTTTCTGAATCTCGATCAGATTCGGGATGTCGATGATCTTCTTGATCTTGCCGAATGAACGGCGCACGCGAAGATTGCTCGTTACCTGCGCTTGAGCCATTAACTTAACTCCGCCTTGTGCGCGGCCCTCCGAAGGGCGCGCGAAGCGTTAAAAGCCGCGGGCGCAGGGATAGGCCCCGCACCCACGGCATCGCCGAAAAAGCCGTCTGAAACCCGCGCCGGACTCGATGAATCACGATGCGCGAAGCCTTCCGAACGGTAGTCGTGTCGCAAAAAAACCTGGTGCTCCTACTTGAGCTCCACAGATCCGCCGGCCTCTTCGAGTTTCTTCTTGAGATCCTCGGCCTCGGCCTTGTTCACGCCTTCCTTGACCGGCTTCGGGGCGCCATCGACCAGGTCCTTGGCCTCTTTCAAGCCGAGTCCCGTGATCTCGCGCACCACCTTGATGACCTGGATTTTCTTGTCACCCGCGGTCTTCAGAACAACGCTGAACTCATCCTTTTCCGCCGCAGGGGCCGCGCCAGCGGCGGCGCCGCCGGCCGCAGGGGCCGCAACCGCCACGGGGGCGGCGGCAGATACCCCAAGCTCCTGCTCGAGTTCCTTCACCAGGGCAGCCGCATCCATCAGCGAAAGGTTCTTCAGGTAATCTTTCACCTGATCGCGGCTGAGCTGTGCTTCTGACATTTTCGGTCTCTCCTTATCGTCGCTTCCGGGTCGTGGGAGCGCACCGGACGCATCAATT
>DATJWT010000374.1:0-3715 GCA_035500975.1 Binataceae bacterium (SeqCode) | reverse complement strand
GGAAGATCTTGGTCTACCGATCTGCTTCCACATCCTCACCTCGCGCGATGGCCACCTGGGCATGAAGCATCGCGGCCACGAGATGAACAATTTCCTGAGCATCATCCGCGCCGTGCAGGATGTCGTCGGGCTGATGGTGCTCGGCGGCGTCTTCGAGCGCCATCCGAAACTCAAGCTGGTGTGCGCCGAAGGCGACGCCGGATGGATGCCGCATTACATGCATCGCATGGATCACGCGGCGAAGTTCAACGCCGAGGGCGGCATCATCAAGGGACTGTCCAAGCTGCCTAGCGAGTACATCAAGCACAACGTCTGGATGACGTTTCAGGACGATCCGACCGCCTTCAACTCCGTTCACCAGATGCCGTACACGCAACTGCTGTGGGCCAGCGACTTCCCGCATACCGACTCGACCTGGCCGCGCTCGCAGCAATTGCTGGCGCAACAGACCGCACATCTCCAGGAGCATCAGCGCCAGGCGATCATGCGCGAGAACGCCGCCGGGCTCTTCAATCTCCCGGCCGGCCACGAATCCTGGCGCATGTACGATGACCCGCAGTCGCAACAGGCCGCGGCTCAGTAGGATGTGACGGACAGCCTGGCCATTGGCCGCCAGGCTGTCCCGTTCAATCACGCCGCGGACTTGCCCGCGGCGATCGCCTTCACTGCTTCGCTCGTCAGCGGCTTCCCGCCGATTCCCCACGATCCGCTCTTCACCTCGTTGATCGTCACCCAGGTGACGCCGCGCAGGTTCTCGCCTTCGATCGAAATCATCGCTTCCGACAGTTTCTCGATCATCTCCTGCTTCTGCTTGGGGGTGAAAACCTCTTCGATCAAATGAACCTGAATGAGTGGCATTTGCTTGTCTCCCTCGACTCCGCCTAACGGAGCCTTGCTGAATGTGTTCGCCGCCGGTGCTGAACCTGGAGGTGGCCGGCGACGAAACGCATTCTCCCACCTCGGCGGAAAACGCGCAGCAGAGATTGATTAGAAATTTATTAGATTCCGGCGCCGGCGCGAGTTTTGATTCGCGCCGCTTTGCGAGTCTTCGATCGGACAACCGGGGCGGGCTTCCGCGAACCGGCGGCCGTCCGCGCGGGGCTTCGGTATCGATAACCGTGTCCATGTACGGTTTCGATCGCGCGGGCGAGTTTGCCGAGTTTCTTGCGCAGCGAAGCGACGATGACGTCGACCACGTTGCCACTCCCATCGTGCGTTATTCCCCACACGTCGTTGAGCAATTCGATCCTGCTCACCGCTTCGCCCTGCCGCAGCATCAGGTACCGCATCATCTCGAATTCCTTGCGCGTAAGGTCGATTGCGCGTCCCTCGAGCATCAGCGCGCGCCGACGCTCGTCAAGCAGGCCATCGTGCTCTGCGCCAATTTCGGCGGCGGCGAGCTGCCCGAGCCATCCGTCCACCGAACGCGGACCCATGTCGAGTTCCAGGCAGCGAAAGTTGCGATCGCCGATGGTCACCGGCGCCTCATCGATCAATCGAATGTTGAGCCCCTCCGCCACCCTCGAGTACGGCCCCACATCGACGAGCCCGAAGTACACGCGCCGCAGCGATGGTCGCCGCTCCATGTAGTGACGCTTGATATCGAGCCACGCCGCCGCCTGCACGCCCGATGGCGATTCGCCGTCCGCCCTGCTTAGCCAGCGGCGCACGAAAAGCGCGCTCTGCTCTTTCGGCAGCGGACGCTTCTTGAGTTGCCGCATCCAGTTCGATGTGAGCGGGTCGGCGTCCAACATCGCGGGCGCCGCGTCCTCGGGATCGATCAGGCAGTAAAAGCCCGCCACCCGCATCCGCGCATCGCGGACCACGTAGAATGCTCGCGGCATGTACCGTCGCCAGCGTTCGATAATCCGGGCGACCGCTTCCCCGTCATGCGCGGCCGCGATCTCGGCGATCGCGCGGCCGTCCGCCTCTCCCGCGCTTTCAACGTGAAACTCCGCGACGTCGCTCGGAAAGAACGCATCGCGGATGACAGGATTGCTGATCAGGAAAATCAAATCGGCCGTGTAACGCCACAAATCCGCGATCGGCGCCGACTTCGCCTCCTGGACCAGTTGCCGCCACGCCGCGCGGTGATAGCGTTGGAATGCCTTCGGGTCGATCGCCTCCAGGTCGGCGCGAAGCGCCTCTCGCACCGCATCGTGGATCATCAGTCCGTCCGGTGCCGGCTCGATGAACGGAATCGCGACCAGTCGATCGAACAGCGCGTCATCGGCGATCTCCGGCACCATCGCATACAGCAGGCTTCGCGTGACTCGGCGGACCAGCGAGGCCGCGCGCAACGCCTCGCGAACCTGCGGGTCCTCCACTTCCGCCAGGAACCGCCGCGCCAGCGCATTGATCGCCGCTTGCGGCGCACGCCCCGTCGCGGCCGGCAATCGCGAAGCTGCTGCGCCTCCAATCACCAGCGCCAGGGGATGCCCGTGCGCAAACTTCGTCAATGCCCGCGCGCTGGCCGGATCCGTCCCCAGGCTCGCAAGTAGTTCCAGCGCCGCGCGATCGCTGATTGGTGGCAACTGGATCGAACGAAAGTCGCCGCGCCACTCTGCCGCTTCCGTCCATTGCGGTGCCGCGGGAAAACGGCTCACGAGCATCAGTCGTACATTCTTGCCCACGCGAACCATGAAGGTCTGCCGCAACCAGGCATCGAGGAGACCGAGCAGCTCGAAGGAATCGATGATGATCAACACCGGAACGCGGCTCGCGGACAATCTGCGCGAAACCGCCGCGAGCGTCGGACGCGCGACGCGAAGTCCGCGCGCGAGTTCTTCGAGAAATCCGCGCTCACTCGGCTCCAGTGCGCGGCCATCAACCAGGCAGATCTTCCTCGCGCCGCCCCGCTCGGAGTCGACAAACGCTCTCAGCAGGGTCGATTTCCCGATCCCGGAAACGCCGTGCAGATGGACCACGCGCGCTCCATTGGCTGTCGCTTTCCGCAGCACTGCAAGATCGTTCTCGCGCCCAAAGACCGGACGATGGACGTGTAGTCCTTTTGCAACTTCCTTCGGCATTTGATGTCGGGGAGGAATTCCTGGCTCAGATTCCCGTTTATCATAACCTCGCGGATCCGCGAAGAATGCGTATTCCGGCCGTTTGAAATTTCCCCTCGTTAGAGGGAAGGTTGCCTCAAATTGCACAGCGCGGGTGAGGGTTCTATGAAAATCAGCGGAGCCGTTTTCGTTCAGAACTTCCACGAGCAGCAGGCCGACCACGAGGTCTTCCTCGAAGACCTCAAGCTCGCCTCCCAATTCGAGCCGCTCGGCTTCGATTCCATCTGGAGCGTCGAGCACCATTTCTCGCCCTACACGATGGTTCCCGATGTCCTCCAGTTCCTGACGTACCTGTGCGGCCACACCCAGCGGATCGGCCTCGGCACGATGGTCGTGGTGCTGCCATGGCACGATCCCGTTCGCGTGGCCGAACAGATCTCGATGCTCGACATCATGGCCAATGGCCGCCCGCTCACCCTCGGCTTCGGACGCGGCGCGGGACGTATCGAATTCGATGGCTTCCGCGTCCCGATGAGCGAGGCGCGCGAACGCTTCGCCGAGGCCGCCGAGATCATCAAGCTCGCGCTTTCGCAGAAGCGGTTTTCATTCAACGGCAAGTTCTTCCAGATCCCCGAGATGAGCATCCGGCCGCAGCCGCTCGACAAGGACCTGGTCAACCGCATGTATGGCGCGATCGTCTCGCCCGA
>DATJWT010000373.1:0-4299 GCA_035500975.1 Binataceae bacterium (SeqCode) | reverse complement strand
GATTCGCCGCGGCGAATTGAGCATCTGCACAAAGCCGGCCTGGTGCTTTTCGTTGCCCGGAAGCAGCGCGGCCGCCAGGGCAGGATAGAACCAGCGCTTGGTCTCGGGATCGTCGAGAACCTTGCAACGTCCCCGGATGGTTATGGTGGCCGGTGGCATCCTGGTCCCGGCGCTGGAGATCGCCACCGATACCCGATCGTCGCGACGCACGGCTGCGACCCGCGGACGCTGCCGGCTCGCGGTGAGCCAGACCTTGCCCTCTCGCCACACGTAGCTCATCACGACTCCGACCGGCCATCCGTCTGCGCGGCGCCAGGAAAACACGCATTCGTTCTGCGTGCGCAGCAGTCGTTCCTGGTCTTCGCTGGCAAGCGTGAGATCGGATACTTCCTCGTAGTCTTTCATTCGTCACGTCCTGCTGGGCGATCAACCCTTGATGATGGCGCCGTTCCGCCGAGCCTTGCCTCGCGCCCGAACCAGGCGCAGATTGCTGCGGCCTCTCGCGATCGCGTGCCGCACCATCGTATGCGCGAACTCGAGGAACCGTGCTCGCTCTGTCGGATCGGCCGGCTTGCTCCAGTAGAAGGTGTCGTAGCCTGTCATGAGCGCGAGCAGCGCGCGCGCCAACCCTTCCGGGTCTTCTGCTCCCGCCTCGCGCAGCGCTTCCGCCATCGGCTCGCTGTAACGGAACTGGACCTGCGTATAGAACTTGTTGACCGTGCCGGCCCGTACGCACGCGGCCCAGTATTCGATGAAGGCAAGCGACGCTTGCCATTCCTCGGTGGTGCGCGTCAGGTAGGTTTCGAGCAGGCGGTCGATGCGTTTGACGGGGTTGGGTTCCGAAGTGCGAATCCTGGTTAGCGCGCGCAGCATCCCGTCGAACAGCCGCTGCACCACGCGCTGCATCAATTCGTCCTTGTCCTTGAAATAGTAGTGCAGGATCGAGAGCGGAACTTTGGCCTCCTTCGCGACCAGCCGAAGCGAGGCGGCCGGGAAACCCCTCCGGCACACGATTCGGAGCGCGGCGGACTCAATCTCTTCGCGGCGAATCTGGTGGATCGCGGCTTTCAGCCGGGAATTGGCGTATCGTGGCATCGATCGACGAAGCTGGACAGCAGTTCGATTTCCTTGGACGCTTGACCGAGATTAGTGAAGCGGACTGTGATTTGTCAAATCGCGAAACGACCGCGATGCTGGGAATCCCGGTCCGGCTGCCCAGCGCGCGATGTAGGCCTTGCTGTCGAACTTGCGTGAGGTGCTCTGCAACGACATGTAGCGAATCATCCCGTAGATGGGCCGCCGCGGCCCCCACGCACGGTCGTGCTTGCCGCCGATCGCCCACGCGATGCCCGCGTAGCCGTTGGGGTCGCGCCCATCCAGTTCATAGCGATCGTTGAGCCGGACCGCCGCGCGGAACGCCTCCGCCGGAGAACGGCTCCACTCCAGGATCTTCTTAGCCCAGTACATCCGCAGATAACCATGCATCCAGCCCATCCGAACCATCTGCGTTTGGGCGGCGTTCCATAGCGGGTCATGGGTCTCGGCTCGTTCCAGTTGTCGGTAGGTATAGATGTGCGAGCGCCGATCCCTGGCATGGATGGCCAGAGTCTTCAGCGCCCACGGCTCGCAGCTTTCCAGGCGATCGTAGTTTCGATTGAACCGCACGAAATTGATCGCCAGCTCGCGCCTGACGATCATCTCCTCCAGGAAGGCATCGCGGTCGCATGCCGGCGCATCGCCTTTCATCACCGCCATCGCCACCGTATGCGGGCCCAGATGGCCGAAGTGCAGGTAGGGTGACAAGCGGCTGGTCGCGTCGAGTTCCGGACGGTTACGCCGCGACGCGTACCCGATGAGCCGCTGCCGGACGAACCGCCGGAGGATCGCGAGCCCCCGCGAAGTGCCGCCGTGAATCCCGGGTGCGGCGGGCACCGAACCATCCACCTTCACCATCCTGAGGAGAGTCATCGAGGGCTCCGGCGAGGCCGGTCGCGCCGGCGACTTCCAGGCGACCGTCGGCGCGACGTGTCTTACCGGCTTCAAATGGTAGGGCAGCAATCCCTGGATCTTCGGACGAATCGTCCGGGCGGCATATTGCTCTCGTTGCAGCAGGACACTCGGAACACATACGTCCGCATCGACGCTGAGCATCGGAATGCGCAGGATACGGGCTGCGTCCTTGCGCCAGCGTTCTGAATGGCGCAGCGGATTTTCATCCGTCACCGCCATCGCGCCATTCACCTCCGTGCAGAACTCCACGAAAGTGCGCGCGGGACCGGCCTTGGCAACCGCGCGGACGACGAGGCCGATTCCGCGGCGCTTGAGCCGCGTTGCAGTGTCGATGAGTCCCTCTACCATGAAGGTGTAATGCCTGAGGTTGGCCACCGGATGCGTCGTCAGCAATCCAAAGAACACGACCACCGGCAAACGTAACTCGTTGGCGGCGCGAATCGCGACCTCCAGGGCGGGATTTTCGAAGGCACGCTGCGCCCGCTGCATCCAGTACACGACGCATCGCCCGCCGCGCGCCGGCTCCCCTCCGCGGCGGATAAAAATGCGGGCATCGCTGTTCCACCAGTCCATCGCCCGCATTGTGCGGCTTGCGACGGCGGAAGTACATTTGAGGCTGTATGAGATTTCCTCTCCGCCCGGGCCCCGGTGGCGACGAGGTTCGAATCGGTGTATCGGCCTGCCTGCTCGGCGCGAAGGTCCGCTACGACGGCGGACACAAGCGGAACGATTTCCTGGTCTCTATCCTCGGCCGGTTTGTGACCTGGGTCCCGGTCTGCCCCGAAGTTGAGCTCGGCCTGGGAACGCCCCGGCCAACTCTGCGCCTGGTCGAACTGGATGGTGAGGTCAGACTGGTCGAGGGTCCGAAGCCCCGATCGGCGGAATCCAACGGAGCCGATTACACCGCTGCGATGCGCGAATGGGCGCGCCGCAAGGTCGCGCAGCTTGGTCGAATGCATCTGAGCGGCTATGTGCTGAAAAAGGATTCTCCGAGCTGCGGCATGGAGCGAGTGCGGCTCTTCGGCAAGAAAGGAATGCCGAGCCGCAACGGCCGCGGACTCTTTGCCGCGGCGCTGATGGAGGCCTGCCCGAATCTTCCGGTCGAGGAGGAAGGCCGCCTGGGCGACCTGCGCCTGCGCGAGAACTTCATCGAGCGCGTCTTCGCCTATCACGATCTGACGCTCCTGTTCGAGAGACGCTGGGCACTCGGCGACCTGGTCTCGTTTCATGCCGCGCACAAGCTGCAGCTCCTGGCGCATTCCAATGAGGCCTACCGAAAGCTGGGCAGACTGGTTGCGCAGGGAAAGAAGATCGATCGCGGCGAACTGAGCCGCCGCTACCAGGACGAATTCATGGCGGCGCTGCGGGTTCACGCGACGCCCGGCAGACACGCCAACGTCCTCCAGCACATGGTCGGGTACTTCACGGACCGGCTCGATACCGCCGCGCGCCGCGAATTGCAGGACCTCATCGCGGACTATCGCTCGGGTCTCGTGCCCCTGGTTGTCCCGATCACGCTGATTCGTCACCACTTGTCGAAGTATAAGGTCGCTTACCTCGAGGACCAGGTTTACCTCGCGCCGCATCCCAGGGAACTGATGCTGCGCAATCACGTTTAGCGAATCTGACCATGAGAGTATTTGTCACCGGCGCGACCGGCTTCGTTGGACGAGCACTCATCCTGCGTCTGCTAAGCGCCAGGCACCACGTCATTGCCTGGGTGCGCGATGAGACCAGGGCCCGCGGCTCGCTCGGCTCCGACGTAGAGCTTGTGTCCGCCGGCTCCGACCTCGGAGAGCAAATCGCTCGCTCCGATGCGATTGTCAATCTGGCGGGAGAGCCGGTCTTTGCCGGCCGATGGACACCCGCGCGCAAGCGCACGATCGCCGAGAGCCGGCTCAACCTCACTCGCGCGATCGTGAACGCGATCGCGCAATCGGCCTCGCGTCCCGCGGTGCTCATCTCCGCCAGCGCCGTCGGGTACTACGGCGATCGCGGCGATGAAGTCATCGACGATGATGCCTCCGCCGGAAATGACTTCCTGGCCACCCTATGCCGTGACTGGGAGGCCGCCGCCCTCGACGCGCAGAAGTCAGGCGTGCGCGTCTTTATCCCGCGCATCGGGATTGTCCTGGGTGCCGAGGAGGGCGCGCTCGCGCGCATGGTGCTCCCGTTTCGGTTCGGAGCCGGAGGACCGATCGGATCGGGCCGCCAGTATGTGCCATGGATCCATCTCGATGACCTGATTGCGATCATCTATGCGGCGCTCGAGGATCAGCGCATGAGCGG
>DATJWT010000372.1:0-14398 GCA_035500975.1 Binataceae bacterium (SeqCode) | reverse complement strand
TGTCCTAGCCGCCCAACTCAGGGTCGCCTTATAATCGATGATCGTGGCAGCTTCGACCGACCTCTCCAACCTCATCGCGCGTAGCTTCGCCGGCGATGATGCCAACCGCCTGACCCTCTTCGCCGACCGGTTGCTTGCCCGCGAACCGCCGGAACGCCTGGAGCGGATGCCCGTGGAGCGCCGCCTCGCCCTGGTCAGCGGCGCATTCGAGTTTTTCTCTAATCGCGCCGAGTCCGTCGCCGTGCGCGTCTCGGCGGGAGGAGAGGGAATCACCGTCGTCGAGACCTCGATGGCCGACTGCCCCTTCATCGTGGACAGCCTGCTCGAGTACTTCCGCTCCCGGAACGCTCCCGTCTCGATGATGCTGCATCCGGTGCTCCACGTGGCTCGCGATACCGGCGGCCACGTCACTTCGCTCGAACAGGCGTCCTCGAGCGAGCACGAAGAATCGTTCGTCCACGCCGAGCTTGAATTGGCGCCGACCGCGAAGGAAATCGACGCGATCGCGGCCGAGGTGCGCGCGATTCTGATCGATGTTCGCGATGCGAATGAAGACTTCGACAAGATGACCGCGCGCGCGCTCCAGATTTGCGAGGAAACCTCCGCCCAGCGCGATCTGATCGAAGTGCGCGACTTCCTGCGCTGGCTGGTGCAGGGCGGATTCGTCTTCCTCGGCTACCGCCGCTACCGGGTCAGCGGCTCCGATGGCGCCGGGAAATTCAGCGCCGAATTCGGCTCCGACCTCGGCATCATGCGCGCGCACGACCAGAGCGGGTTCCGCGACTATGGCTCCCTGGCCGACCTCTCCGCCGAACGCCGCAAATTGTTCCTCGAGGGACCTCCCCTCGTCATCGCCACCTCGCGCGTCGAATCGCGGGTTCATCGCCGCACCCTGTTCGTGACTATCGCGATTCGCCGCTCGGGTCCCAATCGCGCCGCGGAGGCGTTCGACTTCTTCGCCGGCCTCTTCACGTCCAAGGCCTACGCGGAAGAATCGCAGCACATTCCTATTCTTCGCGCCAAGCTGCGCCAGGTTATCGAGGCCGAGGGCGTCGTGCCCGGATCGCACGACTACAAGAACCTGCTCGCCACCTTCAACAGCTTTCCCAAGGAAGAACTGTTCCGCGCCAGCGTGCCCGAGCTGCTCGATCAATTGCGCGTCATCCTCGACCTCAAGAACGAGTCGATCGTGCGCCTCAAGACCATCAGCGACATACAGCGCGGGATGGTGATCGCGCTGGTGGTCATGCCGCGCGAGGTCTTCTCCGCCGACGTGCGATCCAGGATCCAGCAGGTTCTCGCCGAGGGATTGAAAGGCACCACGGTCTACTTCGTGCTCGGTATCGGCGAAGGCTACACCGCGCGCCTGCACTTCTGTTTCTATGCCGATCCGCCCAGGCCCGCGCGCCTGCGCGAAATGGAGACGCAAGTCGTCCGCCTGGCGCAGCGATGGGACGATCGCCTGCAGGGCGAGCTGGTCGAGAAGTTCGGGGCGCGCCGCGGCAAGGACGTCGCGGCGCGATGGACCGGCGCGTTCGGAGAGGAGTACCAGGCCGTCACCAGCGCCCATCGCGCAGCGCTGGATATCGAGCGTATCGAGGAACTGGTTGATGAGAATCGCGCGTTCGCGGTGGAAGTCGCGGCAAGTGAAAATGGCGAGTCCGAAGCCGACGACCTGCGGATGCTCGGAGCAGGTCCGCCGCCCGGGTTGTCGGAGCTGATGCCGATTCTTCAGAACTTCGGAGTGATCGTGGTCTCCGAAGACTTCCACGTCTGCAAGCCGCGCATCGGCGCCGGCGCGGCGTTTGTCCAGGAGTTCTTCGTGCGCGGCGCCAACGGCCGCCGGCTGACGAGCTTTCCTGGAGCCAACCTGGTGGCGGAAGCCATCACCGCCGTGCGCACCGGCCTCGCCGAAGATGACGCCCTCAATGCCCTCGTGCTTACCGCCGGTCTCAAGTGGCGCGAGGTCGCGCTGCTGCGCGCTTACCTTGAAACCGCCTACCAGATGCGGCTTTCTCCCGGGCGGCTTACACTGCGACATACGCTGATCGCTTATCCCGAACTGGCCACCGCGCTCCTGGAGCTCTTCAGGGCGAAGCTCGACCCCGACCGGGAGACGCCGGATGAGCAGGTAAACGACCTGCGGGCTGCGTACCTTCAAAAACTCGGCGCCGTTGAGAACATCGCGGACGACCGCACGGCCCGCACCTTCCTGGGCCTCGTCGATGCGACCGTGCGCACCAACTACTTCTGCCCGACGCCGCAGCCCGACCCGTACATCGCGATCAAGTTCGAGAGCGGGAAGATCGCGAACCTGCCCGACACCCCGCCGCGCTACGAGATTCACGTCAACAGCCCGCGCATGCAGGGCTGTCATCTGCGCGCGGGCCGGGTCGCGCGCGGCGGCATTCGCTTCAGCGATCGCCTCGACGACTACCGGACCGAAATCCTCGACCTGATGAAGACCCAGACCGTGAAAAATGCGGTCATCGTGCCGACCGGATCGAAAGGCGGGTTCATCGTGAAGCGGCCTTCCGACGGCCCTCCCGGAGTCGAAGCGTACAAGACCCTGATGCGCGCGATGCTGGATCTGACCGACAACGTCGTGGGCGGTTCGACTGTGCATCCGCCCCGCGTCAGGGTCCTCGATGACGACGGTCCTTACCTGGTCGTCGCGGCCGACAAAGGCACCGCCGCCTTCTCCGACATCGCGAACGCCATCGCTCTCGAGCGGGGCTTCTGGCTCGGCGATGCGTTCGCGTCCGGCGGCGAGCACGGTTTCGATCACAAGAAGCTGGGCATCACGGCGCGCGGCGCGTGGGAATCCGCACGTCGCCATCTGCGCGAGATGGGACGCGACCCCGATCGCGGCACTCCGCTGACCATCATCGGAATCGGCGACATGTCGGGCGACGTGTTCGGCAACGGCCTTCAGCGCTCGCGCAACGTCAAGCTGATCGCCGCCTTCGACCATCGCCACGTCTTCATCGATCCCAATCCCGACCCCGGCCCCAGCTTCGACGAGCGGGTGCGGCTCTACGAAAAGCCGCGCTCGCAGTGGTCGGACTACAACCCGCGGCTCATCAGCAAGGGTGGCGGCGTGTGGCCTCGCGGCCAAAAACGAATCGAGCTGAGCCCCGAGGCGCGCGCTGCGCTCGGATGCAACGATGAGGCCCTCGATGGAGAAAGCCTCGTCCGCGCCATCCTGCGCGCGCCCGCGGACATGCTCTACAACGGCGGCATCGGAACCTACGTGCGCGGGAGCACGGAGACCGATGCGCAGGTGGGCGATCACGCCAACGATCAGTGCCGCATCGCGGCGCCGGAACTGCGCGTGCGGGTGGTTGTCGAAGGTGGCAACCTGGGCTTCACCCAGGATGCGCGAATCGAGTACGCGCTACTCGGCGGGCGCATCAACACCGACGCGATCGACAACTCCGCGGGAGTCGATACCTCCGACCATGAAGTGAATCTCAAGGCCCTGTTGCAGCATGACCTGGATGCCGGCGCGATCAACTTCGATGAACGCAACCATGTTCTGATCATGCAGGCGGACCCGATCGCCGACGCTGTGCTGCGCGACAATCGCGACCAGGCCCTGATGCTCTCGCTGGAGCAGGTGCGAAGCCGCACCCACGTAAGCGCGTTCTGCGATCACATGCAGGCCGTGCAGGATCATGGTCCCCTCGCGCGCTACGACCGGGCGCTCCCGCCGATTGCGCAATTGCGCGAGCGGCGTACCCGTTACCTGGGTCTCACCCGGCCCGAACTGGCCGTGGTCACCGCGTACACCAAGATCGATCTCGTGCGCCGCATCGAGGAAACCGAGCTTCCGGGGGACCCCTACCTGATAAAGCGTTTCCTCGCGCCCTACTTTCCCGAATCGATCGCTTCTCGGTTCGCCGCTTCTATCGAACGCCATCGGCTGCGCGCGGAACTGATCGCAACCCAGGTGGTCAACGAACTGGTCAACCTGATGGGCTCGACGTTCGTTTTCGGGATCGTTCGCGATCACGGCATCGATGTGTCCAGGACGGTACGCGGATGGATCGTCGCGTCCGAGATCCTCGGCACACATCACGCCGCCGAGCGTTTCAAGGCGGAACCTCCCCTCACTGCCGACGGTGAGAACGAGCTGGAAGCGTTCTTTGCGCTCGAGCGCGCCTGCACGCGCGCGACAGGATGGGCCATCAGGAGCCTCGACCCCGCTGCCGCCATTGGCCCATCGATCGATCGCTACCGGTCCGCCTTTCAAAAGCTGGCAATCGAGTTCCAGGACTTGCTGGCCGGCGGCGAACGCGAACGCTTCGAAACCGTCTATCGCGACTTGCGCCGCACGGTTGCCGATGGCGAGGCGGCACACAATCTCACGCGGATGGCATTTTCGGATCACCTGCTCAACGCGATCGAGCTGGCCTTCTCGCGCGGCATCCAGCCCGCGCAAGCCGCGGCAGTCTATTTCGGACTGGCCCGCACTCTCGATTTCTCGCGGCTCGAGCAGACCATTGCCGAGGTCAGCGACGAAGATCGATGGGAACGGCGCGCCGCCCAGGAACTTGCTGACGAGCTGCGCACCGCGCGCCTGGCGCTGTGCCACATGCTGCTCGATGGGCCTGCGGAGTTGCCCGCCGCGATCGATGCCTTGCGAAAGAAGCAGCCCGCCGACTTCGCGGACGTCGAGCATCTGTTGGGCGAGATAACCTCCATGCCAACGGTCACGATGCCCGCGGTGCACGTGGCAATCCGCGCAATCTCCCGCCTGTCCTCCCCATCTCCTGTCCTTGTCCAGGGAGAGGGTTAGGGAATGGCGCAACAGGGGCATGCCTAAATCGCCTCGACATCATCACCAAAGACCCCGATGACCTCCCCTTTCTCCGTTCCCCGCATCGTAGTCGCCGCCACCGGCAGCGGCGCGGGCAAAACCACCGCCACTGTCGCACTCCTTGGCGCGTTGCGCGCGCGCGGACTTCGCGTCGCGGCCTTCAAATGCGGCCCCGACTATCTCGATCCGACTTACCACGCGCGCGTACTCGGCAAGCCCTCGCAGAACCTCGACGGATGGATGATGGGCCGCGATGCCGTCCTCTCCACCTTCGCGCGCGCATCGCAGGGCGCCGACATCGCCATCATCGAAGGCATGATGGGACTCTTCGATGGAGCCGCGCCCGATCGCGATGAGGGCTCGACCGCCGAGATCGCCAAGTGGCTCGCGGCTCCCGTGCTGCTGGTGCACGATGCTTCCGGAATCGCGCGCACCGTGTCCGCCGTCGCGCTCGGGTTTGCGCGCTTCGATTCGGACCTGCGTCTCGCCGGACTCATCTGCAATCGCATCGGCAGCAAAGGTCATCTCGATCTGTTGGTCCGCTCGAAGCCGGAAGCTCCGGTGCTGGGAGGATTTCCGCTCAACGCAAGTCTGTCTTTCCCCGAACGTCATCTGGGGTTGATCGGCGCGAATGCCGAGATCGTTCCCGATCGCGTCGTTCAGGACTGGGCGCGGGCAGCCGAGGAATGGCTCGACCTCGACACCATCGTGGCAATCGCACGCAGCGCTCCGCCGCTCGAAATTCCAGCATCGCCCGAACCCGCATCGCGCGCTCCGCGATGTCGCATCGGAATCGCGTACGACGATGCCTTTCACTTCTACTACGAGGACAACCTGCGAAGGCTCGAGCTACTCGGCGCCGAGCTGATTCGCTTTTCACCCTCGCGCGATACGGCGTTGCCCGATGTCGATGGCCTTTATTTTGGCGGCGGCTATCCAGAGGTGGAGGCGCGCGCACTATCGTCAAATTCGAGGATGCTGGAGAGCATCCGCAAATTCGCTCGCGAGGGTCATCCCATTTACGCCGAATGCGGTGGCCTGATGTATCTCAGCGAAGGTATCCGGACCCTGCATGGGCTCCTGTGGCCGATGACAGGACTGCTCCCCGGAGTCGCGGTCATGGCCGATCGATTGCAGGCGCTCGGCTACGTCGAAGTCGAAACCCGCGCACCAACGATTCTTGGACCGGCCGGGCTGCATTTTCGCGGCCATCAATTTCGCTACTCAAAGCTCGAACTCCACAACGGCCAGGCCCACGGCGAGAAGGCCTACAACGTCACGCCGCGATGGGGCCAGAAATTCGAAGAAGGTTTCGCGAGCAACAACGTGCTCGGTTCCTACATCCACGCGCATTGGGCCTCCAGTCCCGACGTCGCCGAAGGATTCGTCCACGCATGCGAAGCCTCGCGCAAACGCTGATGCTCCAGGGTACGGCGTCGTCGGTGGGAAAGTCCCTCCTCACCGCCGCGCTGTGTCGCATCTTTCGCCAGGACGGGTTCCACGTCGCGCCATTCAAGGCGCAGAACATGGCGCTGAATGCGGCGGTAGCTCCAGGCGGCGGTGAAATCGGCCGCGCGCAGGCCGTGCAGGCCGAGGCCGCCGGCATCCCGCCGACGGTCGAGATGAATCCGATTCTGCTCAAGCCCGAAGGCGGGATGCGCTCGCAGGTGGTCGTGATGGGTAAATCGGCGGGCAGCATGACCTGGAGCGAGTACCAGGGCAAAAGATCCGAATGGGTTGCGATCGTCGATGATTGCATCGCCAGGCTCCGACGCGAATTCGACGTGATCGTGATCGAAGGCGCAGGTAGCCCTGCCGAGATCAACCTGCGCGGACAGGACCTGGTGAACATGCACGTCGCAGCCGTCGCTGAAGCACCAGTCTTGCTGGTCGGCGATATTGATCGCGGCGGTGTGTTCGCGCATCTGGCGGGCACGATGGAAGTACTGCCCCGGGACGAACGCGCACGAATCGCCGGATTCGTGATCAACAAATTCCGCGGCGACGCGGCCCTTCTCAAAACCGGACTCGACTACCTCACGTCCCGTTATTGCATTCCCGTGCTGGGAGTCGTGCCCTTCGTCGAACGCCTGCGCATCGCGGAAGAAGACTCGGTCGCGCTGGAAAATCGCTCGCGAACGGCTTCCGCGAAGGACGACCTTCAGATCATGGTTATCCGGCTCCCGAGTATTTCCAACTACGACGACTTTTCCGCACTGGAACACGAAGCGGGCGTCGCCGTCAGCTACGTCGATTCTGCCGACGGATTTGGCCGCGCTGACCTGGTCATCATTCCCGGATCGAAAAGCACGACGAATGATCTCGCGTGGCTGAGAAGGGAAGGAATCGATCGCGCGCTCGCGAAGCGCGCCATTGAAGACAGCCGGATCCTCGGCATCTGCGGCGGATGCCAGATGCTCGGCGAGAAGATTCTCGACCCCGAGCAGGTCGAATCCAGCGAGCGCGAGGTACGCGGACTCGGCTTGCTTCCGCTCATAACGCACTTTCAGCCGGCCAAGCGCACCACCCAGGTCCACGCGCGCATCGACGCCGCATCGTTTCTCGGCGATAGAGCGACTGACCTGATCGACGCATATGAAATTCACATGGGCCGGACGCAAGCTCGCAGCGAGACGCGATCGCCCTTTCGCATCGTCAGCCGCAATGGCGAATCGTGCGATGCTGCCGATGGAGCAATCAGCGGTAGTGGCACGACGGTCGGCACGATGTTGCACGGCATCTTCGAAAACGATCGCGTGCGCGCCGCGATGCTGACCTCGCTGCGCGCGCGCAAGGGCATATCAGCGATCGAAGGCGCCCCGGTCGCATCGCGCGACGCTGAGTATGATCGCGTCGCCGACACCGTCCGCGCGGCGCTTGATATGACCGCGCTCAAACGCATCGTAGGTCTCTCGTAGGCACTTCGGCTATCACCCTGCTAAAATCATCCCGCGATGAAGACCGACGGACCGAAAACCCTCGCCGATGTTCCAGCGGCGCCGCTCACGCTCGAGGGCTTCAGCATCCTGCACCAGATGTTCCGGCTGCGCCGGGCGCAGTGGCGTACTCTGCTCGAGTCGCACCAGCGGGAAATCATTGCGCAGTCGGTCAGCGTTTTGGACCAGATGGCCTCGCGCGAGGACGGCGAGAGCGCGATCTTCGCCGGCCTGGGTCACAAGGGAGACGTGGTTCTCATTCATTTCCGCCGCACCTTCGATGAACTGGTCGAGGCGCAGACCGCGGTTGGAAAGCTCCTGCTGAGCGACTATCTGGAACCCACGACTTCGTACGTGTCGGTCATCGAGATCGGGCTCTACGAGGCGACGGTCGCACTGCATGCGCGCCTGGCCGAGCAGAACATCCGCCCGCGTACGCCCGAATGGCAGAGCGCAATCGAAGCCGAGGTCGCGAGCCAGCGCCAGAAAATCGCGCCGCGCCTGTACCCAAAGATTCCCAATCGCCGCTACCTGTGTTTTTACCCGATGGACAAGAAGCGCGAGGGCGACGACAACTGGTACCGGCTCCCGATGGACGAGCGGCGGCAGTTGATGCACGACCACGGCCTGGTTGGGCGGCGCTTCGCCGGCGAAGTGACACAGATCATCTCGGGGTCGATCGGCTTCGACGACTGGGAATGGGGCGTCGATCTTTTTGCCGACGATCCGCTGGTGTTCAAGAAGCTGGTCTACGAGATGCGTTTCGACGAGGCGAGCGCATCCTACGCCAAGTTCGGCCCGTTCTATGTTGGGATCCGCATGCCGCCCGCCGACTTGCACAAAATCCTCGCGGTCTGATTCCAGGTATCCGTCAAATCTGCGTAATCTGCGGATTCTCTGCCTCTTAGGAGAAGGTCGATGATCACACCGGGCGACGACTATCCAATTCATCAAACTCCCGAGCCGGTCCAGCAGGTCTTCACCAGCGACCGGAATTTCTACGACCGCTTTTTCTTCAACGGCTACTGGCGCGAGGGCGAGCCGTACTTCTCGGTCGCGATGGGCATCTATCCCAACGTCGGAATCATGGATGCCGCGATCAGCGTGATCGCCAATGGCACCCAGCATTGCGTGCGCGCATCGCGGACGCTCGGCGCGGACCGGATGGACACGCGCGTTGGCCCTGTCTCGGTCGAGATCGTGAAGCCCGCTCGCACCACCCGTATCCGAGTCGATCACGCCGAGATCAAGGCAGACCTGACCTTCGAGGCGCGTGTCAGCCCAATCGAGGAGCCACGTTTCACGCGCCGCGCGGGACCAAGGCTCGTGATGGACCTGACGCGCTTCACGCAGCACGGCGGCTACTCGGGAACGCTGACGGTGGGTGGGCGCAAATACGACGCGGCCCCGTCGCGGGTCTGGGGCTCCCGCGATCGCTCGTGGGGCGTTCGCCCGGTGGGCGTACAGGAGGCGGGCGGTGTACCGGCCCGCGACATGCCCCAGTTCTTCTGGTTGTGGTCGCCCACCAACTTCGAGGACCTGTGCACGCACTTCGATGTGAACGAAAATACCGACGGGTCGCGATGGCATGAATTCGGCGCGGTGGCGAAAGCCGATCTCGCCGCAACCCCGGAGCTTGCGACCGCAGTCGATTGGAACGTGAACTACCTGCCCAACACGCGCCACGCGCGCACCGCGGAGATCGCCCTCACTACCCCGTCGGGCCAGACGCGGGTCGAGCTAGAGACGCTCTACAACTTCTACATGCACGGCATCGGCTATGGGCACCCGAAGTGGGGACACGGGATGTACGTCGGTTCCGACGTCTCAACCTACGAGTCGTTCAAGGTTTCGGACGTCGATCAGACGCAACCGCTTAATCAGCACATCCAGGCCGTGTGCAAGGCGAAAGCCGGCAAGCGCGAAGGAATCGGCATCCTCGAGATGATGATCATCGGCGCGCACGACAAGAGCGGCTTCAAATCGCTCCTCGACATGCACCCGTAATTTCGGGATCAGTTCCGCAGCTTGTCGATGATGCGGTGAACGAAGCCGGAGGGTCGTGGCTCGTCCTGGGGTGCGGGAAACGCCCTACCGTCGCGCACCGCCTCGAATATTGCTTCCACTTCCCCATCCATGGGAAAGCGGCCGGTCTTCGCCTTTGAAAAGACCAGGGTGTCGTTCACGAATACATCGAACTGGCCGGATTTGCCGGGAGTGATTTCGGTCGCTTCGCTGAAGCGCCCTTCAAGTGAGGCAGCCAGACTGGCCGCCCGCGGCTTGTAGCCTCAAGCAGAGCAATAAAGAATCCTGGTCGCCATGCTTTGAGCCTACGCCCCGGCGCAATTAACCGCTAGAGCGTGTTTACGGGCTTGTACTCGCCGAACACTTTGCGCATCGCGTCGGAAATCTCGCCCAGCGTGCACCACGCCCGGACCGCATCGACGATCGGCGGCATCACGTTCGATCCATCGCGCGCCGCCGCCTCGACCTTCTCCAGCGCCTTCGATGCCTTCGCGGAATCGCGTTCGGCGCGGACTTTCGCGACCGCGCGCTTCTGCTTCTGCTCGAGGTCCGGATTCACCTTCAGGATGTCCGTGGGCGGCTCGCCGCCGGAGGTGAACTGGTTTACCCCCACGATGATCCGATCCCTGGTCTCGATCTCGCGCTGGTAAAGATACGCCGCACCCTGGATCTCGCGCTGCTGGTAGCCACGTTCGATCGCTGCCACGGCGCCGCCAAGGTCGTCTATTTTCGAGAGATACTCCGACGCTTTCTGCTCCAGCTCGGTGGTCAGGTTCTCGACCATGTATGAACCGCCCATCGGATCGATCGTATCCGCGACGCCCGACTCGTAGGCGATCAATTGCTGCGTGCGCAGCGCCAGCAACACCGACGACTCGGTCGGCAGCGCCAGCGCCTCGTCGCGCGAATTGGTGTGCAGCGATTGCGCGCCGCCGAGCACGGCGGCCAGCGCCTGCATCGTCACGCGCACCACGTTGTTATCGACCTGCTGCGCCGTGAGAGTCGCGCCGGCGGTCTGCGCATGAAAGCGCATCATCATCGAGCGTTCGTCTTTCGCGCCGAAGCGATCCTTCATGATTCGCGCCCACATCCGGCGCGCCGCGCGGAACTTCGCAATTTCTTCGAAGAAATTGTTGTGCACGTTGAAGAAGAATGAGAGCCTGCTCGCGAAGCTGTCGACCGTCAGTCCCGCTTTCAACGCCGCGTCCACGTATGCGATTCCGTCGGCCAGCGTGAACGCCAGTTCCTGCGCGGCGGTCGAGCCGGCCTCGCGGATGTGGTAGCCGGAGATCGAAATCGTGTTCCAGTTGGGAACTTCCTTCGAGGCGAAACTGAAGATGTCGGTGATGATCCGCATCGAGCCGCGCGGCGGATAAATGTAGGTGCCGCGCGCGATGTATTCCTTCAGCAGGTCGTTCTGGATCGTCCCGTTGACCTTGTCCCATCCGACGTTGTGCCGCTCCGCCACCACCAGGTAGAGCGCGAGCAGGATCGATGCGGTCGAGTTGATCGTCATCGAGGTGGAGATCTTGTCGAGCGGAAGACTGTCGAGCATCGTCTCCATGTCGGCGAGCGAGCAGATCGATACTCCCACCCGCCCCACTTCGCCGCGGGCCAGTTCGTGATCCGAGTCGCGGCCCATTTGCGTGGGCAAATCGAATGCCACCGACAACCCGGTCTGTCCCTGGTCGAACAGGTAGCGATAGCGCTTGTTCGATTCTTCCGCGGTCCCGAACCCGGCGTACTGGCGCATGGTCCAGAGCCGCCCTCGATACATCGTGGGCTGTACGCCGCGCGTAAACGGATAATCGCCCGGGTAGCCAAGATCGCGGTTGTAATCGAAGCCGTTGAGATCGTTCTGATCGTAAACGCGAGCGATCTCGATTCCGGACGTGGTCGTGAACTGTTTCTTGCGTTCCGCGCCGCGCTTGAGCGCGGGGCCGAGCTTGCGCTCTTCCCAGCTCTTGCGTGCGCCCGTGGTGCGGTCGTCGTCCGCCATGATGCCTACTCTATAACCAGCAGCAGTGCGCCCTTTTCCACCGTCTGCCCCGCCGCCACCTTCACTTCAATAACCTTACCAGCCTTCGGGCTCTTAAGCTCATTCTCCATCTTCATGGCCTCGACGATGATCACGCCCTGGTTGGCCGTGACCTCGTCGCCCGGCGCCACGAGGACGTTCACCACCCGGCCCGGCATCGCTGCCTTGATTTCGGCGCGCCCGCTAACCTCGCGCGGGCCTCTGCGTGACTTCACAGCATGGCGAGCGGCATCGATGACCGTCATCCGGGTCGCCCCGGTCCGCGATGCGATCACGATATCTTCGCCCTCGCGCACCAGGTCAAAATCGAACGAGCGATTGTTCAGGATGATCGAGACCGATGCGGGTCCAACCCTGCGCAGGTCCGCTTCAAACTTCTTTTCGCCGAAACTAATCGAATAGGTTTCGGCCGAGAGTTCCTCGACCTCGACTTCGTGTTCGGTGCCTTCGATGGTCGCGATATATCGCACTGGCGACTGCTATCTCCTCAACATGTCGATTCGGCCCAGCGTCCGCCACGCCGAAGTGTTCGCGCGCGTCGGACCAGCGGTGGCCTGCGCGCTGCCGTTGGTCGCGTTGCGCTGCGTAGCGATCGCCGCCAACAGCATCGCGGCGATGCGCGCCTGGTCGGAATTCCCCGCCGCGAGGTTGCCCGGATGGTACTCGCGGCCGATAAAGCCGGTGTCGAAGTTTCCGGCCAGGAATTCGGGATGATTGACGATCCAACGATGGAACCCGAGGTTGGTCGTCAGCTCGCCCGCTATCACATATTCACCGAGCGCCCGGCGCATCCGGTCGATCGCTTCGCCGCGATCTGCGCCCCATGCGACGAGTTTCGAGATCATCGGATCGTAAAAGATAGGAACTTCCGAACCCGCATACACGCCCGTGTCATTGCGAATACCCGGGCCGTCGGGAACGCGCATCGTTTCGATCTTCCCCGGCGCGGGCACGAACCCCGCTTCGGGATCTTCTGCGTAGATACGGCATTCGACCGCCCATCCGCGCTGCTCGATGTCGCTCTGCTTGAACGGCAGCGGCCTGCCCGCCGCGATTTCCATCTGCGTGCGCACCAGGTCGATACCGGTGACCATCTCGGTGACCGGATGCTCAACCTGGATGCGGGTGTTCATTTCCAGGAAGTAGAAGTTGTGGTCGATATCGGCCAGGAACTCGATAGTGCCGGCGCTGCAGTAGTTGACCGCCTTGGCCGCCTTGACCGCGACCTCGCCCATCTTCTTGCGCATCTCGCGCGTGACGAACGGCGACGGCGATTCCTCGACGACTTTCTGATTGCGCCGCTGAATCGAGCACTCGCGCTCGAACACGTGCACGGTGTTGCCCTGCTTGTCGGCCAGCACCTGCATCTCGATGTGCCGCGGGTTGCGCACGAACTTCTCGACGTAGAAGCGCCCGTCGCCGAACGATGCTTTCGCTTCGCTCGACACCATCCGCACGATCGATGCGAGGTCCTTGTCGCTATCGACGAGGCGCAGCCCCTTGCCTCCACCGCCGGCGGCCGCCTTGATCATGATCGGAAAGCCGATCTTCCTGGCGATCGCGCGAACTTCTTCTTCCGTCTCCAGCGTTCCGGGCGATCCCGGCACAACCGGCACGCCGGCCTTCGCCATCAGCTTGCGTGCCTCGACTTTGTCGCCCATCCTCTCGATCGCTTCGGGCGGCGGACCGATCCAGACGATCCCTTCTTTCTCGACCGCGCGCGCAAACCCGGCGTTCTCGGAAAAGAAGCCGTAGCCCGGATGGATCGCGTCCGCGCCGGTGCGCCTGGCGGCATCGAGGATGTGATCGATTTTCAGGTAGCTCTCGGCCGCGGGCGCGGGTCCAACCAGCACCGCGTGATCCGCCTCGCGCACGTGCAGTGCGGCGCGATCGGCTTCGGAGTAAACGGCGACCGACTCCAGCCCCAGGTCGCGGCAGGCGCGGATGACGCGCACCGCGATCTCTCCCCGGTTCGCGATGAGGACCCGTTTGAACATTGCTGGAGAAGAAACCTTTACCGGGGCCTGTGCGGCCTTCGGCTTGGCTGTCGTCTTCGGTTTTGCAGGCTTACGGCGTGTAGGCATCGAGTCTCACAGGGGAATATTTCCGTGCTTGCGCGGCGGATTTTTGTCGCGCTTGTTTTCCAGCGCCTTGAGCGCGGAGATGAGCCGCGGACGAGTATCGCGCGGCATCAGGACTTCATCGATATAGCCGAGCTCGGCCGCCTTGAACGGATTCGCAAACTTCTGGCGATAGTCGTCGATCAGGCGCGTGCGCTCGGCCGCGGTCTTTTCATTGCGATTGAGGATGTTGATTGCCTGGTCGGGTCCCATCACGGCGATTTCAGCGGTCGGATAAGCGAAGTTCAGATCGCCGCGGATGTGCTTCGAGGACATGACGTCGTACGCACCGCCATATGCCTTGCGCGTGATCACCGTGACCTTGGGCACCGTGGCTTCGCAGTATGCGTATAGCAGCTTGGCGCCGTGCCGAATGATTCCGCTGAACTCCTGCGCGGTGCCCGGCAGGAACCCGGGGACATCGACGAACGTCACCAGCGGGATGTTGAACGCATCG
>DATJWT010000371.1:0-6703 GCA_035500975.1 Binataceae bacterium (SeqCode) | reverse complement strand
AACCATACGGTGGGAATCAAACGCGCGGAGACCGTGGTCGCCATCAACAACGATCCGGAGGCGGCGATTTTCGAGCGCGCGAATTTCGGAATCGTGGCGGACTGGGCGGCGGTGATGCCGGCATTGAAGGATGCTTTCCGAAATCGGTTGGAGTGAGAGGGAAAAGACTTTTGAATCGCGCGGGCTACGCCTCGCGCTGAAAAAGGCCCCTCACCCGGAGCCGAAAAAGCGGCTCCCGGCTCTCCGCTCGGGGAGAGGCCAGGAAACGAAGGCGCGGAGCATCAGAGTGTGAGTTAGCGGGAGATGAGGTGATGGTTCAGGCAGAGGAATCAATCGCGATACCGGGAAGACAGACGGCGCCGCAGGTGCGGGTCGGGCTCGCGGAACTGTTCAGTGTTTTCCTTTATATCGGTGCGACCAGTTTCGGCGGCGGCGTGATTGCCTACCTGCGCGAGCACCTGGTGGAGCGCAAGGGTTGGCTCGATGAAGATCATTTCCTGGCCGCGCTGGAGATTGGGGAGACGGTGCCGGGGCTTATCTCCACCAATGTCGCGGTAATCGTTGGCAGTCGTCTGCGCGGCGTGAGGGGCGCGCTGGTAGCGGTTTCCGGAGTAATTCTGCCAGGGGCTATAGCGGTGTTCCTGCTGGGCCTGCTCTACGCAAGGTTCAAGGGCGATCCCGAGGTCGATGCGACACTGGCCGGTATCGGGGCTGCAGCGGTCGGCCTGATTTTCGCGGTCACGCTACAGATAGGGCGTCGCGAGCTCAAGCGATGGCAGGATTTTGTGATTCTCGTGCCGGTTTTTGCCCTGGTGGGCGTGATCCATATCTCGCTGGTTCCAGTGCTGGTGGTGTTTGTGCCTATAGCGGTGCAGCTCAACCGCCCCAACCAGGAAGAACTCGCTACTTACCACGCGCGGCAGGCCGAGTATCACGCCCAACTGGCGCAGCATCATGAAAATGTCGCGGCGCAGCACTCCGCGGGAGACAAAGCATGAAGACGCTGGTTGGACTGGTCAACGTCTTCGCGCTGCTGTCGATTCTCGCGGTCGGCGGTGGCACGGCAGTGCTGCCGCAGATGAAGCACGAGACGGTGGTGATGCATCACTGGGTGACCGCGGACCAATTCGCCGATATTTACAGCCTGGGGCAACTCTCGCCCGGCCCCAACATGAACATGGTTGCGATAATCGGCTACAAAGTCGCGGGGCCTGCCGGTGCGATCCTGGTGCTAATCGCGTTCTACTTGCCTTCGTGCACGCTGGTGTTCGCGGTCAGCAAGGCATGGGAGCATTTCGAGGGATCGCCGTGGCGGGACGCGGTGCAGCGCGGGATGGCGCCGATCACGATCGGCCTGATGCTATCGGGGGTGTACGCGATCGGGCGGACGGCGACGTTCAATCTCGATCATTCGATGCGTCACAATTCGATCACGGTGGCGATTTCGCTTTTGGTAACGCTGATCCTGCTGCGGCGGCATATCAACCCCGCGCTGCTGATACTTGCAGGCGGCGCGGTGGGCTGGTTCGCGTTGCGGATGGTGTAGAAAAAAAATAGCGCCGCCGAACGGCGGCGCTATCCAGGCGGTTGTTGCACGGCAAAGCCCGCGCGTCGTCGGCGGGCACGGCGGCCCGCCCCACCATCTTTAGCCCTGGCCGAACATCGGTTTCTCTTTGTCGATCACGGCTTTGAAGCTCGGGCGGCCCAGGGTGCGCTCGACGTAGGCTGCGAGTTTGGGCCATCGCTTCGCGTCGATGCTGCATCCGGCGAAGCTGAAATTCACGAAGATGGTCGCGACACCGATGTCGGCGATCGTGAAGCGGTCGGCGACCAGGTACTGCTTGTCGCCGACTTCCTGCTCCAGGTAGTCGAGCAGCGGAGGCACTTCCTCGGCGAGCGTCTTCTGCACCGCGGCTTCGTCGGTCTTTTGATTCATGAAGCGTGGAGCGATGACGCGGGGGAAGAACACTTTCGCTCCGAGCACCGGGGCGAGACCGCTATCGCCGTATTCCTCGAACCACAGTGCGCGCGCGTAGTCGTAGGGATCGCGCGGATAGAGCGGAGGCTCGGGATGGGTGCGTTCCAGGTATGCGATTATCACCGATGAATCCGCCAAGGTGCGGTCGCCATCGCGGTACGCGGGAATTTTTCCGAGTGGACTGATCTTCCGGTATTCGGGATTTGCGCCGAAGGGAATCACCGGCTCGTGGTCATACTTGATGCCCTTTTCGGTCAGGGCAACTATGGCCTTGCGGACAAACGGTGAACCCAGCGATCCGTACAAAGTAGGCATTGGTATCCTCCATCGCAGTTGCGACCCGCAGAAATTAGCATCGCGAGATGCGCGAGTCGGATGCCGCTACTGACAGCGTTCTGTCAGCAGAGTGATTAAAGGCTTGATTGCGATCCCAGTTCCGCAATCAGCGCTTTGGCGTCCTTGAGATCCTGTGTGTCGTGGCCTTCGGTGAAGCGCCGATAAATTGAGGCGAGCATCTTGCGCGCCTGCGGTGCTTTGCCCTGGCGTTGCCACAGGCGGGCGAGATCGAGCGCAACGCGAAGTTGGTAGGCTCGATCGCCCTGCACCTGCGCGGAGTCGAGGCCCTTCTGGAACAGCTTCTCGACTTCGAAGAGTTTTTTGGGGTCGGTTTCTCCTTCGCCGAGCCTGATCACTCCCATCATTCTATAAATGTCGGAGAGGTAACCCTCGGCGCCGGTCTGCAAAGATTCCTCGACGATACCGTTCAACCGCGCGATCGCCTCGTGCGGCCTGAGGACACCGGCCTCGACTTCGCAGAAGCAGAGGAGGGCGCGAGGATGAGCGGTACCGCCGGCGCGGGCACGTTCGGCGGGAGAGTCGAGTTCAGCGATGGCGGACCGCATGATCCGGCATCCTTCGTCCGCGCTCACGGTGATCGACCGGTAGGCGCCGCGCAGAAAGTAACCCCACGCGCGCATGGTGGGGAGATCCTTGTCAGCAGCGAAGGTTATCAGGCGGTCCACCAGGGCGAGAGCTCTCTCGAGGTCGCGGCAGAGACCGAAGACCGTGGCACCGCGGGCAAGTGCATAGACGAGCGCGGGTGCGTGCGACATCTGGTCGGCGAGGTCGATAGCTTCCAGGGCGCGGGCGCGGGCTTTGTCGGGAAAGCCCAGATGCCACTGTGAGTTGGCGTCTTCCGATATCGCGAACACGCGCGAATCGATGGACGGCGGTTGGTAGGCCGGATCGTAGGTTGCGATGGCTTTCTCCGCGTGCGAGGCAGCCTCGCGAAATTCACCCTGCCGGTTGCAGGCGATGGCGAGGGCCATGTGCGCGATCGACTGGAGAGGGAGCAGGCCGGCTTCGGCGGCGGATTCCCTGGAGCCTTTTTGGGCTTGCCGGAGACCCGCTTTGATCATTCCGATCGCCGCACGGTTTTCGGTCGGCGAAAGGTTGAGCCGGGTGATTCCCTGGATCACCAGCAGATGGATCGCCCACGGACCGACTTCGCTCACCAGCCGGGTCAGCCGATCGACGCTTGCCTTGATCTCCGCGGCGGGAGCGCCGGTGGAGACGAGAGCGACCTCGCGGGTGGTTTCCAGGCGAAGCTCCGCACGCGCGCGATCGTTCTCATTGGGCGCCTTTTTGATCAGCTCCAGTCCACGTTCGGTCTGGCGCAAGGCCTGCGACGCGGCGCCGCGACTGATCATTACGTCGGCGGCATCGTTGATATGTTCGGCCGCAAGGCGAAAATCTCCGCCGCGCTCGAAGTGGATCGCGAGTTCAGTAGCGACGCGGCCCGCCTGCGCACCCCAGGCGCGCTTGAGCCGCTGCGCGATTCGCAGGTGAGCACGGGCGCGCTGCCCGACGCTGAGCAGGCCATAAAGGACTTCCTGGTAGAGCGCATGGCCGAAGGCGTAACTGGCGGAAACGGTACCATCGGGCCATCTGGTTACATCGCCCGACCGGAGAAAGCTGACGCGCCGGACGAGACGTTCGCACTGTTCCTCGATTTCGTCCTGCGAGCCGGGCTGGTCTTCGAGCGCGGCGGCAAGAGCCGCGGACGAGAATTCGAAGCCCTGGACGGCGGCGACGCCGGCCAACTTGAGGAGCTTTTGGTCTTTCTCGGGCAGATCGTCGATCTGCTGTTCGATCATCGCGTGGATGTTGTCGGGCACGCCGAGGTCGCGCAGATCATCCGGTAGTGCACGGCTGGTCCGCCCGAGCGATTCGAGGTGGTCAACGATGGCGTTCATGAACAGTGGATTGCCCCCGGTGCGGCGATGCACGTGACCGACGAGAGCCGAGGGGGCGGTCCGTTCCATGCGGCGATCGAGATACTCGGCGACCTCCTGCTCCTTGAGACCGGTGAGGCGCAGCGTTTTGCATTGTGCGTTGGCCCGCAGGTCGCGCATCATTCCGGCAGGCCATACGCCATCGCGACGCGGCAGCGTGCTGCGATACGTACCGACGATCATCAGCGGGGCCGAGTCGCGGCGCTTGGCCAGGTAAGTGATCAACTCCAGGGTTGGGCGGTCGCCAAGGTGAAGGTCTTCGCACACCAGCAGGATCGGACGAATCGCGGTGATGGCGGAGAGGGCGGCGGCAACCTCCGCGAGCATCTGCGATGAAGTCGGGCGGGCTTTGGCCTCAGCCGAATTCGGCGCATCTCCGTCCATCAAGCTGGGAATCTGGGCCGCCCAGTCCGGCGCGTGCCGCTTGAGCGCCTCGCCGGCCTCCTGCCCGTGAGGGCCCCGGCAGATTTCGTCGAGAGCTCCGAAAATCGGAAAGTAGGCCTCACCTTCGCCGTACTGATCGACGCACTGCCCGCGCGCTCGATAGGCGAAGCCGGAGACCTGCGGGCTGTCAAGCAGACGGTCCATCAGGGTGGTCTTGCCGATGCCGGGTTCGCCGACCACGAACACAACCTGGCGAGTTCCGCCCATCGCGCGCTCCCAGCATTCCAGGAGGGTGCTCGTTTCTTTTTGGCGGCCCACGACGACGACAGGTAGGGGCGCGGCTCGTTCCGGCTCTGCGCCGCCGTCGTCATCGACGGCGGTGACAGGAGCGATGAAGCGATAACCGAGGCGATGGACCGTCTCGACGAAGCGCGGTCGATGAGGGTCGTCCTCGAGCGCCTGGCGGAGTTCGTTCATGCAGACGCGGAGGGCGGAGTTTTCAACTTTCACCCCGGGCCAGACTGCCGCGAACAGGTCTTCCTTGGTGACGAGTCGGCCGGCGTTATCGAGCAGGTAGCGAAGAATCGCGAAAGTCTTGGGCCGCAGCGGGCGGAGTTCGTCATTCTTGCGCAGTCGCCAAGTCTGCGGGTCGAGCCTGAACGAAGAAAACCTATAGGGTAGTTGATTCGGCATCGACGACGATTTGAACCGCAGGCTGTGCCCCCCGGCTCCTGAAGCGCCTTAAAGAGTAGTCGGGGCCGCTCATTTTGCACAAGAACCCTAATTCGGAGGCAGGGTTACAGTTACGTTTCCCTCCGAAGGAACCAGGACGCCTGGCGCGGGAGTCAGCGGGCGCGCGCCAACTTTAACAACTTTTGATCATCCTCAGCCGGAAGTCGCCGCGCTCTCCGTGGCATAACAGTAGTGTTCAATCGGGGTATTTTGTATGAACGGGGCATCCGCCAATGGATATCAACACGATCACAGAAATTGAGCGGCCCAGAGGCAGCGACGCCACGCGCAAATGGCGTGACGGAGACGCATGGCTGGCGGGAGGCACGTGGTTGTTTTCCGAGCCGCAGCCAGATCTGCGCCGACTCATCGATCTGCACGGCCTGGGATGGAAACCGCTCACGGTCTCGGCTGAAGGACTGGGAATCGCGGCGACCTGCACGATTGCCGAGCTGTTCGCGTTCAAGGCGCCGGCAGAGTGGACGGCCGCGCCGCTGATACATCAATGCTGCATGTCTTTCCTGTCGTCCTTCAAGATTTGGAACACCGCGACGGTTGGCGGGAACGTCTGCATGTCGCTGCCTGCCGGCCCGATGATCTCGCTGACGGCGGCGCTCGAGGGCGTATGCACGATCAAGGCGTTGAAGGGCGCCGAAAAGAAAGTCGCGGTCGAGGACTTCGTTACAGGTAACCATCAAAACGTGCTGGAGCCCGGCGATCTGCTGCGGCGGATCGACCTTCCCATAGCGGCGATGCGCAAGCGGAACGCTTTCAGGCGCATCTCGCTGACGCATCTCGGGCGGTCGTCGGCGCTGATCGTCGGAACCCTGGGTCCGCAGGACGGGCGCTTCATGCTGACCGTGTCGGCATCGACGGATCGGCCGTATCGGCTCGCATTCGAGAAGGTTCCCGGCGCACAAGCGCTGCGGAAGCGGCTCGAGCTGGAGATCCCGGCATTTTTCGATGACGTCCATGGCACGCCGGAGTATCGCAAGCACATGACGTTCCATTTCGCCGAAGAAATCCGGCGCGAACTGTCCCACGGCCAATAACCATGAGTTACACGATAAACGGCAAGACCTTCTCCGAGCAGCCGCGCGCCGGCCAGTGCCTGCGCACGTTTCTGCGCGACCTCGGATGGTTCGGCGTCAAGAAAGGCTGCGACGCGGGAGATTGCGGCGCGTGCACGGTATGGCTTGACGGCAAGCCGGTGCATAGCTGCCTGATCCCGGCATTCCGCGCCGAAGGCAGGAAGGTCACGACTATCGAAGGCCTTGCCAGGAACGGCGATCTGCACCCGATGCAGACCGCGTTC
>DATJWT010000370.1:0-6191 GCA_035500975.1 Binataceae bacterium (SeqCode) | reverse complement strand
GTCAAGCTCCTCGCACCGCTCAAGGCCAAGGTAAACCTGATTTTCTTCAACCCGTTCGATGAATCCGGCTTCGAGGGCAGCACCCGTACTGCGGTAGAGGCCTTTCAAGCCATACTTCATCGGGGTAATTTGACCGCTACCATCCGCGAGAGCAGGGGCCGCGATATCGCCGCGGCATGTGGTCAGCTTTACGCAGAGCATCATTCGGGCTCGGGAGTCGGATAGCAACCGCTTTGGGCGGATGGCTGGAAAACAGATGGCGAAGACGACAATCGGAGTGATCGGCGGCAGTGGCTTCTACCAGATGCCCGGCATGGAGGGCATCGAACAGATCGAAGTCGACACGCCCTTTGGTAAACCGTCGGATCCGTTTTTCCGCGGGCGCATCGGCGACGCGGAAGTGATCTTTCTCGCCCGCCACGGCAAGGGCCATCGCCTTCTTCCCAGCGAGATAAACTTCCGCGCCAACGTCTTCGCGATGAAGCGGCTTGGAGCGGAGTACCTTGTCTCGGTGAGCTCTGCCGGCAGCCTCAAAGAAGATATCCATCCCGGCGAGATGGTTGTGCCGGATCAGTTTATCGATCGCACCTTCAAACGGCCCGGAACCTTCTTTGGCAACGGCATCGTGGTTCACGTCTCGCTCGCCGATCCGGTGTGTCCGAGGCTGGCTGCCAATCTGACTGCCGCTGCTCGGGCCGCCGGTGCGAAGGTTCATCAGGGCGGAGCCTATCTGTGCATGGAAGGGCCGCAGTTCTCATCGCGCGCTGAATCGCGGATGTACCGCACCTGGAATGCGGACGTGATCAGCATGACCGCGATGCAGGAAGCGCGGCTCGCCCGCGAGGCCGAGCTCTGTTACGCGCTGCTGACGCTGGTGACCGACTACGACTGCTGGCATCAGAGCGTCGCCGCGGTGGATATCGGCGAAATCCTGCGCGTGATGCGACTGAACGTCGAGACCGCGCAAAAGGCCGTGGCGGGGCTGGCCGCCGCTATTGCCGGAAGCGAACACACCTGCGCTTGCGCCAACGCGCTCAAGGGCACCATCATCACCGATCCCGGCGTCATACCGCCCAAGCTCGTCGAGGAACTTCGGCCGCTGATCGGCAAGTACGTGAAATAGGACTCTCAAGCACAAGGAAAAGGACAGGATCTCTCGAATGAGTATCGTGGTGGTTGGTTCGGTTGCCTACGACACGGTGGAGACGACCACCGGCAGCGCCAATGAGGCGCTGGGCGGTTCGGCAGTCTATTTTTCGGTCGCGGCGCGATTTTTCGCTCCGGTGAGTGTTGTCGGAATCGTGGGTTCTGACTTCAAGCCCGAGTCGCGACAGATCCTGGTAGACCGGGGGATCGATGTGCGCGGGCTCGAGCAGCGGCCTGGTAAAACCTTTCGATGGCACGGGCGCTACCACGAAGACATGAACCGGCGCGACACCCTCAGCCTGGCGCTCAACGTCTTCGAGAGCTTCTCACCGGAACTGCTGCCCGATCAGCGCCGCTGCGACTACCTGTTCCTTGGCAATATCGCCCCCGAGCTGCAGGAGCGCGTACTCTCGCAGGTGATGAGCCCCAAGGTGGTGGCGGGCGACACGATGAATCACTGGATCCAGGAGCGCGGCCCGGAACTCAAGAAGTTGCTGGGCAATATCGATATCCTCACGCTCAACGATGAAGAGGCGCGGATGCTGTCGGGCGAGCACAACCTCGTCAAGGCGGGCAGGGCGATCCTCAAGATGGGCCCCAAGACCGCGCTGGTGAAACGCGGTGAGTACGGCGTGATCCAGTTCAGCGCTGAGGGCATGTTCGCCGTGCCGGCGTATCCGCTCGAAGAAGTGCTCGATCCGACCGGCGCCGGCGATACCTTTGCGGGTGCGTTCATGGGCTACCTGGCGCGCAACGGCCGCGTCACCGAATCGACGCTGCGCACCGCCGCAGTCTATGGCACCGTGCTGGCGTCGTTCGTGGTGGAACGTTTTTCGCTCGACCGCCTGCTGGAACTTACCTGGCAGGAAATCGAGGAGCGCTACCGGGCCTTTATCGAACTCACCGACTCCCATCATTCACGATGGACATCTCAATAGTCGTCCCGCTCTACAACGAGCGCGATAACCTGACTCCGCTGCACGCGGAGATCGCCCGGGCCCTCGCGGAGCTTGGGCGATCTTACGAGGTGGTGTTCGTCGATGACGGCTCCAGCGACGGCAGTCTCGAAACACTGCGCAAGATCGCCCAGGGCGATTCCCACGTTCGCGTGATAAGACTCGCGCGCAATTCCGGACAAACCGCGGCGCTGGCTTGCGGGTTTGCGGCCACTCGGGGCGACATCGTGGTGGCCCTCGATGCCGACGGCGAAAACGATCCCGCGGACATTGCCAGGCTGCTGGAGCCGCTGAATGCGGGTTACGACCTGGTGAGCGGATGGAGAACGCGTCGATGGAGCAACGCCGCGCTTACGCGCCGGCTGCCCTCGGTCGCGGCCAACTCGCTCATCTCGCGGATCACCGGTGTCCGGCTTCACGACTATGGGTGCACATTGAAGGCCTATCGCGGCGACCTGGCGCGAGGGCTGCGCCTCTACGGCGAGATGCATCGTTTCGTCCCGGCGATCGCTGCGGAGCAAGGGGCCAGGATTGCCGAAGTTGAAGTGAATTTTCGGCCCCGGACCTCGGGCTCATCGAAATACGGTATCGGGCGGGTGCTGCGAACCCTGCTCGACCTCGTGACGGTAAAATTTCTGTCCGGATATTCGACGCGGCCTATCCAGGTTTTCGGCGCAATCGGCTTCGTGCTCGGCGCGCTTGGCAGCCTGTGGACTGCGTGGCTGGTGTTCGAGAAGATCGTGCTGGGGCACAACCTCGGCGATCGGCCCGCGCTGCTCCTGGCGGTTCTGCTGGTGGTGGTCGGAGTACAATTCGTAAGTATCGGGTTGCTCGGAGAAATGCTCGCTCGCACCTACCACGAATCGCAAGGCAAGCAGACCTACGTGATCAAAGAGGAATTCTGAGCGTATGAATATCGCCATTGTCGGCACCGGCTACGTGGGGCTGGTGAGCGGAACCTGCTACGCGGAGAGCGGCAACGAGGTCGCCTGCGTCGATATCGACGCCCGGCGAATCGCCGCACTCAACGAAGGCAAGATTCCAATCTACGAGCCTGGCCTGGAAGAGCTGGTCCGCCGCAACCTCAAGGAGGGCCGCATCAGCTTCTCGACCAATGCCGAAGAGGCGATCAGGCAATCGATGGTGTCGTTCATCGCGGTCGGCACCCCGATGGCCGCCGACGGCGCGGCAGACCTCTCGAAGGTCTTCGCGGTCGCCGAAACGATAGCCAGGAACGCGGTCGGGTTTCACATTATCGCGATCAAGAGCACCGTGCCGGTCGGAACCAACGACCAGGTCCGCGAGATGATTACACGGCTTGGCCGTGACGATATCGAAGTGTGCTCGGTCCCGGAGTTTCTGAAAGAAGGAGCGGCGGTCGAGGACTTCATGCGCCCCGATCGCGTGATTATCGGGAGCCGTTCGGAGAGGGCCACGGCGATCTTGCGCGATATCCACGCGTCGTTTGTGCGGACCGACAATCCGATCCTGGTGATGGACCCGCGGTCGGCGGAGTTGTCCAAATACGCCGCCAACTCCTTTCTCGCAGTGCGTATTTCGTTCATCAACCAGATCGCCAACCTGTGCGAAAGCGTCGGCGCGGACATCAATTCGGTCCGGCGCGGGATGGGCGCGGATCGCAGGATCGGATCGCAGTACCTGTTTCCCGGAATCGGCTACGGCGGCTCGTGCTTCCCGAAGGACGTGCAGGCGCTGATCTACACCTCGAACCAGAACGCACTCGACTGTTCGCTGCTCATCGCGGCGGAGTTGGTGAATGCCGAACAGAAACGGCTGCTTCCGAATCGCGTCGTCCAGCACTTCGGCGAGGACTTGCGCGGGCGCACCTTCGCAGTCTGGGGCCTGGCGTTCAAACCGCGCACCGACGACATGCGCGAGGCGCCTTCGCTGGTGGTAATCGAGGAACTCCTGGCGCGGGGCGCCAGGCTCCGCGTCCACGATCCCGAGGCGCTTGAAAACGCACGCCAGGCACTGGGCACGCGGGTCAGCTTTCACAAGACCAACTACGAGGCTCTCACGGGAGCGGACGCCCTGCTGGTATGCACGGAATGGAATGAATTTCGCCACCCGAATTTCCAGCGCATCAAGGCAGAGTTGAAGCAGCCGGTGATATTCGACGGGCGGAACCTGTATGATCCGGAGCTCATGAAAGCCCTCGACATCAAGTACTACTCGGTGGGACGCCGGCCAGTCTGATAGCCATGCGTATTCTCGTCACCGGCGGCGCGGGATTTATCGGCTCCAACACCGTCGATGGGCTGGTAAATGTCGATGCCGGCCAGATCTCCGTGCTCGACGACCTCTCCTCGGGCAAGCGGCACCAGATCAACCCGAAGGCGCGGTTTTATCAGGCGGATTTACGCGATGCGGACGCGATCAAGGCGATCGCAGCCGAGGCGTGCCCCGAGGTCATCTATCACTTCGCGGCGCAGATCGATGTTCGCCGCTCGGTGGCGGATCCGGCTTTCGATGCGCAAGTGAACCTGGTGGGGTTTCTCAATTTAATCGAAGCTGCCCGCCGGCACAGCCTCAAGCGAGTGATTCTCGCCTCGACCGGTGGGGCGATCTATGGCGAGCAGGAAGCGTTTCCCTGCGACGAAGATCATCCCACCCGGCCCTTGAGTCCTTATGGCATCGCCAAGCTCGCGACCGAGAAGTACCTCTTCTTCTACCGGGAGCAGTACGGAATCGATTACCTCGCGCTGCGCTATGCGAACGTTTATGGCCCGCGCCAGGATCCGCACGGAGAGGCGGGGGTGGTGGCGATCTTTTGCGGGCGCATGCTCGACGGGAGCCGCTGCACGATCTTTGGCGAAGGCAAGCAGACGCGCGATTACACCTTCGTGGGCGATATCGTGCGTGCGAACCTTTATGCGCTGACGTCGAAGGCTTCCGGGGTCGCCCTCAATATCGGCACCGGCAAAGAGACCAGCGTGAACGAATTGTATTCGACGCTTGCCGGGGTGGTGGGCGAGGCACGTCCGCCGGAGTACGCGCCGCAGCGTCCCGGAGAACAGATGCGCTCGGTGATTTCCCCGGCGCGCGCCGCGGAGTTGCTCGGATGGAAACCCGAGGTCGGGCTGGACGACGGGCTCGACCGCACCTTCAGATATTTTCGCGACCAGCGCGCACGATGACATGACAGACCCGGCTTCGATTCGCAATTTCTGCATTATCGCGCATATCGACCACGGCAAGTCGACGCTCGCCGATCGGCTCCTCGAGCGCACGGGTGCGCTTTCGAAGCGGGAGCTCAAGGAGCAGTTCCTCGACTCGATGGACCTGGAGCGCGAACGCGGCATCACGATCAAGGCGCGTTCGGTCCGACTCAACTACGAGGCGCGGGATGGAAAGCAATTCGTCCTCAATCTGATCGACACGCCCGGCCATGTCGATTTCGCTTACGAGGTGTCGCGCAGCCTGGCCGCCTGCGAGGGTGCCCTGCTGGTGGTGGACGCGAGCCAGGGAGTCGAGGCACAGACGCTGGCCAACGTGTACCTCGCGCTCGACCACGGTCTGGAGATTATTCCGGTCATCAACAAGATCGATCTTCCCGGCGCCGACGTCGAGCGCACCAGGGAGCAGATCGAGGAAGTCATCGGACTGGTTGCTTCCGATGCGATCCTGACCAGCGCTAAGGAAGGCGTCGGAATCGACGAAGTGCTGGAAGCAATCGTAGCCCGCGTACCACCGCCGAAGGTCGAACCCGACGCTCCTCTGCGCGCGCTGATTTTCGACAGTTGGTACGACAGCTACGAGGGCGTTATCGGTCTCGTGCGCGTATTCGGCGGCGAGCTGCGTCGAGGAATGCCGGTTCGCCTGATGGGCACGGGCAAGACCGGCGAGGTGATGCGCCTGGGTCATTTCACGCCTCACGAGCAGCAGGCCGATTCACTCGGCCCAGGCGAGGTGGGCTTCGTTGTCGCGGGTATCAAGGCGGTTGCCGACATGCGGGTGGGCGATACCGTCACCGATGCGGCGAATCCTGCGGCTGAACCGCTACCCGGTTTCAAAGAGCTCAAGCCGATGGTTTTCGCGGGTCTGTACCCCACGGAGGCCAACCAGTAC
>DATJWT010000369.1:0-10635 GCA_035500975.1 Binataceae bacterium (SeqCode) | reverse complement strand
CTCAGATGACAATCTCGATGCGCACCGGTGCACGGCGGCCGCGTACGCCCGCCTCGGCCAAATCGGATCAGCGATTTCTCACTACGAGCGTTCGCTGCAGCTCGGGATGCACGGGCACAAGCCGCTGTCGTGGCAAATTCTGACCTGCACACGTCCGGGACAGGTGATCGACGAAGATCATTGCGCGACTTACGCGGAACTAGGGCGACTGCGCGCACTTCGGGGCGACCTCGATGGCGCGATCGCGTGCTACCGAATCGCACTTAGTTCCACCTTCGATGGCGTGCGGGAACGCGTTCGCCTGGCGCATCTCTACCTGAAGACCGGGCGGCGCGAGGATGCCGCTCTCCAGCTGAAACTTGCGGACCATCAACTGCCTCGCAGCCTGAAGATCCACACGCGGCGTTGGTGGCGCGCGCTCGCGGACCGGGTCAAGCCGCGCTTCACCGGCAGAGGGCTCGCGTGAGCGGACTACTCGGAGTCTGGAATCTCGACGGAGAGCCCGTGGCGCGAGAAACGCTGGCCGCGATGGCCGCCAATATTGCCCATCGCGGAGGCGATGGGCTGGATTTCTGGATCGAGGGGCCTGCCGGGCTGGCGTGCCATCTTTGGCGCATAACACCGGAATCCAGTTTCGAACATCAGCCGCTGGCCGATACCCATGGCCATGTGCTGCTATTCGATGGGCGCATCGACAATCGCGCCGATCTGATCGCGACCTTCGAGCCGGCCGACGGCGGCGAGCAACTGTCCGATGCCGACCTGGTCCTCATGGCGTATCGCCGGTGGGGCAGAAAAGCGATGGCTCACCTGGTGGGAGACTTCGCGATCGCTATCTACGTTGCCAAGGAACAGCGGCTCGTTCTCGCGCGCGACGTGGTCGGCTGCCGGCCGCTTTATTACTGGAGGAACGATCGGAGGTTCATTTTCGCCTCGGAGGTCAAGGCGCTGCTGGCTCATCCCGACGTCCAGGCTGCGCCCAATCTCGATCTTTTGGCGGACACCCTGTTGCTCGATCAGCTTCCCTACGAAGACGACGGCGATACCTTCTTTGAGGACGTTCATCGGGTGCTGCCGGCACACACGCTGCTGGTGAAGCCGAAGGCGATTGAAGCCAATCGATTTTGGGACTTCGATCCAACCGCGACCGTGCGCCATCGCGCCTATTCCGACTACGTGCTGAGCCTGCGCGAGCTACTGACCCGCGCGACCCGCCGCAGGATGCGCACCAGTCACCCGATCGCGATCGGCGTTAGTGGCGGACTCGACTCCGCCATCGTCCTGAGCATTGCCAACCAGGTCGCCCGCAAAGCATCCCCAAGCCCGGTCCTGGTGCCGATTTCCTACTCTCCGGTTACAGACGGGAAGAGCCAGGAAAACGAGTTCATCCGCCTGATCGAGGCCTACTGCGAGCGCGAGGTCAAGCGCCTGGACATGGGCGCGCCGGGCGATCCCCGGTGGATGAGCGAAGCCGCGTGGCATTCCGAGACTCCCTGCATCGACGACAGTTGGTGTGCAGAGGCGCCGCTGATGGAATATGCCAGGTCCCAGGGCGGACGTGTGCTGCTCAGCGGCTTGTGGAGCGATCAGTACATGTTCGCTACCGGGTATCTAGTCGATCTCCTCAAGAGATTCGCCTGGCGACGGGCCTTTCGGCATCTTCGCGAGTACTCCAATTGGTTTCCCGACACCGAGCCATCGTATTTCAGGGGGCGGCTTTTCCAGGAGATGGCGCTGAACCTGACGCCGCGGATGCTCCGATCGCTGCTGCGGCCGTTGAACAGTTGGCACGCTAGCTGGCACAAGAATCGATCGTGGGTAAGCCGCGAACTGGTCAAGCGGGCCCGGCGCGGACGCCCGCGACTCAAGCATCCCCATTACGCGAGCGTCCACGCGCGCAACATTTACCAGACCGTCCATGCCAAATCGCATCATCTGACTATCGATTCTGACGGGCTGATGGCGGCGCGCTTCGGGCTGGAACGAGCGATGCCGTTTCTCGATCGCGACGTGATTGCTTTCCTGATGGCGATACCGGGCGATATCCAGATGCGCGGCGGCGTTCCACGCGGGTTGCTCAGAGATGCGGTACGCGGCCTGGTTCCGCAGGCGATTCGCCGCCGCAGATGGCGCGACGAAGGGACGACATCCACGCAGCTTGAAGACACCCGAAGCGCCGTCTATCGTAGCTCCAGCCTCGATAGCTTCGAGAGTCGGGTGCTCGGCTTCACTCCCGGTGACCATCTGTCCAACGATCAGTACCTGGAAGCATTGGGTCTGGAGTACTGGGTCAGGGTGTTCCTGGGCCGGCGCGCAAGCCGCGACAACCCGAATGCGTTCGGAATCAAGGAGGCCGTATGAAACCGGCTAACGGCAAGAAACCATACTCGCGGCCCAAGCTCACCGTTCACGGCGACTTGCGATCGATAACGGCCGCGAAGCGAAGCACCCGCTCCGACGGCAGTGGGCGGCCGCGGACTGGCGCTCTCACCCAGTCCTGATTCGGCGTTCATGGAGAGTCCCGTAGAGGCGCAACTCTTCGCCCCTTCCGGCCCAGCCATCCATCGGTTGTACGGAGTCGCGATCCGCAGCCCGTGGCCCCTGGCCAATGTGCCGCCTGGTTCCGATCCGCAATGGGACATCGAATTCATCGAGGGTGACCCCTCCACATTTGCGCGCGCGATCCCCTGCATCCCTGCAAGGTTGCGCGGGCGGTGGTATCAATCGACGGGGCTGCCCGATGGATCTGCGTTCTGCAGGTGGCTGGGTTTGTTCGAGTTCATCGTTCGGCCCGGCGCCAGGCGCATAGAGGTTTTGCGCCACAAACATGTAAGCGACGAGGGTTTGCAGGCCTACCTCCTGAACCAGGCGCTCTCGTTCTCGATGGTCGCGCTCGGTCGCGAACCGCTCCACGCAACCGCGATTGAAACCGACCGCGGCGTAGTCGCATTCATGGGAGACGGCGGCTTCGGCAAATCCACGCTGGGAGCATTGATGGTGCAAGGCGGCGCGCGATTGGTCACCGACGACATGTTTGTAGTCGCGCGCGCCGAAGAGAAATTTTCCGTGTTCCCGGGACCTCCTCGACTCAAGCTGTACCGGCATGTCGCGGACGGAATTTTCGGTGACCGCTACCGTGGCGTGCCCATGAACCCGGTCACCCAGAAGGTGATAATCCCATTGTCCCGGGAGCAATGTAGTTCACAGCCGCGGCCGCTGCGCGCGATCTACGTGATAAGTGAGCCGGGCTCTGTCGTTGCGTCCACGCGTATCGATCGTCTATCGGCGAGCGAGGCGTTCCCCATCCTCCTGGGTGCGACGCTCAACGACTGGATGACCGATGATGCGCGCCTGGAGCGTCTCTTTCGATTTGCCGGCGACCTTGCGCGTACGATTCCAATAAAGCGGCTGGCATTCCCGCGCGCCGAGGAACGGATGTTCGCGCTTCGCGACACCATTTTCGCCGACGTCGCGACCATCGGATGAAGCCCGGCCCTCGGCGCCGCGTCGCCGGCTCGGCGGCTTCCAATCATCTCAGGTGCGCAGAATGCGTGTGACGCGCCGGAAATTTCTGGGGGCCGCGGGCATAGTGAGCGCCAGCTTCCTGGCCGGGCGCGCACTCACCGCCGGTACTCCCGACTCCGAAGGCATCACGTGGTGCGGTCAGAACCCCAACCAGGGAGGAACGCTGACCAGGGCCGGGGTCGATCCCGATGCGGCGGGGCCGGTCATGGAGTTCGAAAGGCGCGTCGCCAAGATCGACCCGGCCAAACTGGCCAGGTTCGTCGACCCGTTGCCGATTCAGCGAGTCTTGCAGCCCGCCGGCACCGTCGCCAGTCCGGAGGATCCGAAGCTCGCAATTCCCCTCTACCGGGTAGAGATGGGGCAGTTTTTCGATCGCGTGCATCGCGACCTCAAGCCATGCCGCCTCTGGGGCTACAACAGTGGCTCTCCCGGTCCGCTCATCGAAGCGCAGAGCGCCAAGCCCTTCGTCGTCGAATGGAAGAACGGCCTGCCACGGGTCCACATGCTGCCGATCGATCCGACGATCCACGGTGCGGAACGGAAATACCCGGTCGTCCGCAACGTGGTCCACGTTCACGGCGCGAAAGTGCCGCCCGATAGCGACGGTTACCCGGAATCATGGTTCGTCCCCGGCAAGGCGGTGCGGTACTTCTACCCAAACCGGCAGGATGCGGCGACGCTGTGGTATCACGATCACGCGCTCGGCATCACGCGGCTAAACGTCTACGCGGGATTGTACGGGATGTTTATCGTCCGCGACGCGCACGAACAGTCGCTCAACCTTCCCGCGGGCAAGTACGAATTGCCGATTACCATCTGCGACCGCGCCTTCAACTTCGCCGCGCAGCTCGAGTACACGCACTTTCACAATCTGCCCACCGCGCGATGGATACCCGAGATCCACGGGAACGCGGTCCTGCTCAACGGGCGGCTATTTCCGTTCCTGGAAGTCGAACCCCGGAAGTATCGGCTGCGAATTGTGAACGTCGCGAACAGCAGTTTCTTTCGGTTGTCGCTCGGCGACCACGCACCCTTTCAGCAGATAGGCTCCGACCAGGGGCTGTTGCGAAGCCCGGTGGAGCTCGATGCCGTCACGCTCGGACCGGCGGAGCGCGCCGACCTCATCCTCGATTTGAGCCGCTACCGCGGCAAGCGGGTCGAGCTGATGAACTACGACTCGCCCGTGATGCAGTTGCGGGTAGCCTCCGACGGACCGCGCGACTCGAGTGAAATACCGTCAAAGCTTCGCGAGATCGCTCCGCTCCATGAAAGCGCGGCGGTACGTTCCCGGATGCTCACGCTGGATGAATACTTCGGACCGCGGGGCAACACGATGCTGACCTTGCTGAACGCCACCCGCTGGAGCGCGCCGGTGACCGAGAAGCCGGTCATTAACTCGGTCGAGATCTGGAAGCTGATCAACCTGACCCTCGATACCCATCCGATTCACATTCACCTGGTGCGCTTCCAGTTGATCGACCAGCGGGCATTCGACGTGGCCGAATACAAGCGTAACAAAGAGTTGATATATACGGGCCCGGCGATCTCCCCGGAACCCAACCTCAGCGGATGGAAAGATACGGTCTGCGTGCCGCCCGGGATGGTCGTGCGAATCATCATGCGGTTTGAAGGGTTCACGGGCCGCTACGTCTGGCACTGTCACGTGCTGGAGCACGAGGACAACGAGATGATGCGACCGTACGACGTCGTTTCGGCCTGAGCCGCTCCGGCATGGAAGGCGTCTTCAGAACCATCAAAACCCACAGCTCGCCGGTGGCCTGTTGCGTCGCCGCGTCTCTCGCGCTGGGGTTGGCGCCGTTCTTCTACGGAAAGATCCAGACCGGCAGCTGGAGCGCTCCCAACGACACCGACTCCGTCTACTACCTCCAGATTGCCGCTCAACCGTACTACTCGCACGTGCCCTGGCTCACGGATCCTTCGGTTCCCGGCGGCGCGATTTTTTACCCTTGGGTCCAATACCTTCCGTTCGTTTACTTCGTGCGCGCCCTGCACCTGAGCATTTTTTCCTTGACCATCGTGTGGACGGTATTCGGCGCCGCGGCAATGGCAGCGTCGGCGTACGCGCTGCTTTGGTATTTCCTGCGCTGGCGCTGGCTGGCGGCAGGACTCGTGGTTACGCTCCTCGCCGACGAGTCCGACTACCATCCATTCATTCACCTGGCGCGGATGGTTGCGGGCGCGATCGCCCATCCTGGCCGAGATTTCGGGCAAGGCCTGTTCGATTTCAGGATCACGAACCCGATGCTCGATTTGCCGTTCCTGTTCCTTCTGATCCTCTTCGTTGCGATGGCACGCGATCGTCCGAGCCGGGCGCGAACCTGGACCTGCGGAGCCTGTTTCGCGTTCTTGTTCTATCTCTACTTTTACGCCTGGACGTTGGCGGCCGCCGCACTGGGCCTTGCGTTCTTCCTCGATAACCGGTGCCGCGTGGTCTACTTGAAGACGCTGGTAGTCGGATTCCTCCTGGGCGCGCCGGCGATGATTCACGACTTCATGGTGCGGCGCGCATTGTCGGTCGAGGGGCTGACCCGGTTCGGGATGTTCACGCGGCCGCGGTGGCCCGATCAGTTTGTTCCGTTGCCGCGCCACGACCTCGTAGTCGTTCCGGTCCTGTTCCTGCTGGTGGGCGCGTGGATCTATTTATCGCGTAACTATCAGTGGATATTCCTGTATTGCATGGCCGCGGTGGGAACGTTGCTGAGCTACAGCTCGATGCTCACCGGAGTCTACTTGCTGGACTATCACTGGAATTGGCTGGCCGGCCCCGTGTTCACTCTCCTCCTGTACGTGACGCTCGGCGGCTTCGTCACCGCGCGCCTGCGATTTTCAGGGCTGCTCGGCATCGCCTGGTCGGTATGCGTGGGGCTCGTTTTTCTGTCGGGTCTCTGGCTCTCGATCGAGGATCTGCGCGAGCGGCCCGAAATTGGGGGGCTGATGCGCAATTACGCCGAGTATGCGGCGCAGCGACAAGGCGGCGACACGCCCCGCCTGGAGCCGCGCGCGATGGTCGGTGGCGACGATCGATTCTGCGACCTTGCAGCGATCGGTGAGAACACGGTTCCTCTGGTAGGCTTCCCCGCTTACATCAGCATGGCGCTCAGGGACTCGGAGTTGTATGAACGTTACGCCTTGAACCAGTACGTTCAGGGAGTCACCGACCGCGCCCGTTTCATCAAGATGCTGACGGATGACTACGGAGTGCCTTTGTCAGCGTCCGCGCTGATCGAAGGATTCACACATGCATACGATGAAGTGTCCGGTGACCCAACGCGGTACATCAAGCGCTACGATCTCCGCTACGTTGCGTTGCCGTCAGCGCGGGACGCTCCCGCGTGTCTCGGGCAAGGTTGGAAGCTGATCCAATCCGGACCATCGTGGAAAATCTGGCAGCGGATTCCGGATCAGGCGGCGAACGGGGCGGCTACTTACTGTACCTTTCGGCGAGATCGGCGGCTTTCGTAAGCGCCTCGTTCCAGGTCTTGAATCGCCCCGGGTACTGCGCGAACAACGCCGTCGCTATCTCTCCCAGGCTTGCCCGCGCCTGCATCAGTCCCATCGCGCTCTTATCGACGGCCCACTCTTCGCCGGGGTCGGCGACAAAGGCCTCCGATCTCCTCTGCATCTTTCGCCTTCCAATCAGCGTCCCCATGAAGGTTGACTGATTGTGATGACGCCGCACCGTTCCGGACTTGTCGATGACCCTGGTATTCCAGGACCAGACGTAGTCGGAGCCGACCAGGTCCGCGCGCAACGCCACTCCGACGGTGTCTCCCGGACTCAGGGCGGCCGCTTCCGGAAGAGGGAAAAACGCGTGCTTCGACGCGTATGCGTTGGCGAGGCCGGGCGCGTTCGAGAACCCGAGGCCGGCCGCGGTTTCGCAGTCATACCAAAGGCAAAGTCCGTGGATCGTCGTGGCGCGATCGATGGACCATGACAGGGCGCCGTCGATATTGGGACTGGCGATTTTGCGGTAGTCGAGGCGAACCCATTCCTTGTGCTCCGTCGCCAGGTTCACCTCATCGATTCTCACTCGCAACAAACTGTTGCAGACTCGCTCTCGCGCCCCCGCAAATTCAAAACCGTACTCCGTGTTCCACATCGCAGTCAGCTCGCGATGGATTTGCGGGCAGCTTACCAGCGAAGCCCGGACCGTCTCGCGCTCCGGAATGATCCATCCCCCCGGCTTGAGCAGGCGCTCGCGCGCATCGATCAGCGAGGCGAGGCTGATGCCGTACAGCGGCAGCAAGCCATGAATCTCGGCGACGATGCCATCGATGCGTTCCGGCAACGAGACCTGGGTGGAGAGGCCATGGATGAATTCGATGCGATCGGAGAAGCCGTTGTCGCGGGCCGTCTCGCGCGCGAGCTCTATGATGTCTTCAGATTCGACCGCATAGACCTTGCGCGCACCCGCGCGGCACGCGAGGAGCGCGAGAATTCCCGAGCCGGTCCCGATGTCCAGCACGGCGGAGTCCGGGACAACCCTGGTCTCCAGGGCGCGCGCGTAAGCCGCCGTCCTTTCCTTGAAAGCGATCATGCGGCCGTAGTCGGGAATGTCGTACATCCGCGTGGAATGAAGCGCTGTTCGCAGCGCGCGTTCTCAGAACAAGGTGTAAATGAACGGGGCGACCGCGGAGAATTGCGCGAGCACCACCAGCACTCCGACGACCAGGAGCACGATGATGGCGGGAGCGAGCCAGAACTTCTTCTCGGTCTTCATGAAGGCCCACAGGTCGCGCAGTAAATCCATCATCAGAAAGGTCTCTCCATACTTTCCCGGCTGCGGATCTTGCTCGGCACCCGGTAGCTGGATGCTTGCGGGTCCAGCTTCCGCGCCACGGGGTCGCGTCCCAGCGCCCTCATCACCAATCCCATCGGCACGATCACAAGGAAGAACAGAATTGTCAAAATGATCCGGCTGTTGATCCAGCCCAGCAGCAGGCCAATTCGCACCCAAAACCAGTGCACGTAGCGCAACGCAGGTGGCCAGGCCAGCGCGGGCAACACCAGAGCGGCGGCGACGATCCATGGCCAGGTCGGGAGCGGATGGCGCCGGAGCAGGGGGAACAGCAGGCCGAACAGTCCCGCGGTCAGCGCGCCGGTCAGTAATCCGAAATCGCGCAACTCCTTGCGAGTGGGCGCCGAGTCTCCGTTCATCGAGGTCTCCGCGCCGCCGCGTTTGCTCCACACTCAGTCAAGTTCGTATTCCTTCCGCCACGCAACGTCGCCGGGATCGCGCGGCGGTTGGTCGGGCTTGGCAAGAAGATAGTTGCCGATCGCGAGGTAGTCCATCTCGGTGCGCATGAAGCAGCGGTACGCGTCTTCGGCTGAACATACGATCGGCTCGCCCCGCACGTTGAACGAGGTGTTGACCAGCACCGCGCAGCCGGTTTTCTCGCGAAATCGCGCGATTAGTTCATGGAAGCGCGGATTGGTCTCGCGATGGACGGTTTGCACGCGCGCCGAGTAGTCGACGTGGGTTACAGCCGGAATCGTTGACCGGGGCACGTGAAGTTTCTCGATTCCGAACAGCGCTTCCTGCTCCGGCGTGGGCGCTTTTCGCAACCTTCCCTTAACCGGCGCAACCAGCAGCATGTAGGGACTGGGCCGATCGAGGTCGAAATAGTCCGCAACCGACTCGGCCAGGACGGCGGGCGCGAAGGGCCGGAACGATTCCCGGTACTTGATCTTGAGGTTCATCACCGATTGCATCCGGGGGCTGCGCGGATCGCCCAAAATCGATCGGGCGCCGAGCGCGCGCGGCCCGAATTCCATCCTCCCCTGCACCCATCCCACCACGTTTTCCGCGGCCAGCAGCTCGGCCAGCCGGTCCATCAATTCGTGATCATCGAGGCGCTGGTACTTTGCGCCGAGCGCATCGAGGGCCGCACGGGTCTCCTCGTCGCCGGGCTCGGGGCCGAGATAGCTGCCTGCCATGCTGTCGCTTTCGCGGGGCAGCCGCGGCTGATCATGATACTGATGCCAGCTGGCGAGCGCGGCGCCCAGCGCTCCGCCGGCATCTCCCGCCGCCGGCTGAATCCATATGTCGCGATAAGGGCCCTCGCGCAGGATTCTTCCGTTCGCGACGCAATTGAGCGCTACGCCTCCGGCCATGCAGAGGAATTCGATGCCGAGTTCCCGATGGACAGTTCGCGCCAGGCGCAGCATTGCCTCTTCGGTGACCTTCTGGATCGATGCCGCGAGATCCATCTCGCGCTGCGTAAGTGTGCTTTCGGCCTTGCGCGGCGGGCCTCCGAACAAGCGATCGAATTCAGCGTTGGTCATCGTCAGGCCCGTGGCGAAATTGAAGTACCGCATGTTGAGCCGGAACGTGCCGTCGGGCTTGAGATCGACAAGTTCGCGCAGGATCAGGTCCGCGTATTTCGGCTCGCCGTAGGGCGCCAGTCCCATGACCTTGTATTCACCCGAGTTGACCTTGAAACCGGTGTAGTAGGTGAACGCGGAGTACAGGAGTCCCAGGGAGTGCGGAAAGTCGATCTCCCATTGGGGCGTCAGGCGATTGTGCTCGCCCAGCCAGACCGAGCTGGTTGCCCACTCGCCGACGCCGTCCAGGCACAGGACGGCGGCGCGATCGAAGGGACTCGGGAAGAACGCGGATGCGGCATGCGCCTGGTGGTGTTCGGTGAAGCGGAGCGGCGGGACCTCGGACTTCTTGCAGCCGCCCAGGTCCGAGAGCTCGGAACGCAACAGCGACTTCAGGTAGAGCTTTTCCTTCAGCCAGACCGGCATCGCGGTCGCGAAGGAAGCGAGCCCGCGCGGCGCGCAACCCAGGTAGGTTTCCAGGAGCCGATCGAACTTGAGCAGCGGCTTGTCGTAGAAAACAACCTCGGTCAGGTCTCCAAGCCGCAATCCGCTGGCGCCAAGACAGTATTCGATCGCGGACTTGGGAAAGCGTGCGTCGAATTTCTTGCGTGTAAAGCGTTCTTCCTGTGCGGCCGCGGTCACCTGGCCGTCAACCACCAGGGCCGCCGCGCTATCGTGATAGTACGCGGAGATTCCCAGGATTGCTGTCGGCTTGGCGTTCATCGCGGCCTTTCCATCTGCGCGCTGCCGGCTCCTGTTCTATTG
>DATJWT010000368.1:0-8413 GCA_035500975.1 Binataceae bacterium (SeqCode) | reverse complement strand
AGTTGAGCATCCAGACCATCACCGCAAAGCCCAGGCGCAGTCGCAACGTGGCCATGTTCGCCGCCGCGTTGATCGTCTTCGCCCAGCTCGCCGGCGCCGCTCACTTTCACAGCTTTGGCGACTCGCGCCATTCCGCCCATGAGCAAATCACTGCGGATGCCGACCTCTGTCCAGTATGCCTGATTGCTTTCCACGCGCCGGCTGCGTCTTCGCCGGCTATCACGCAATTTTTGCCTTCACTCGAAAGTGGCTCGACCTTCGTCGCCAGCCGGGTTGAGATTTCGCTGACAGCGTTCGAGGTCCCCCTCGGCCGCGCTCCGCCCGCATCGATCTAAGCTCCCGCTTTTCCAGAACATCCGGGTTTTCAGCACGCGCGACCCTTCGTGCGTGTGTGAATCGCGCGTTGTGTACCAGACAGTGCCCAACCGCATGGGAGTTTAGCGATGCAAAGAGTAAGGATGCTGGCCGCCTTGGCCTGCCTTTTGACCATGGCGGCGAATGTAATGATTGCTAGCGCGGCCGAAGGCGCCGCCAAGAAAAACGGCTGGACCGTCACCGGAACCGCCACCGATGCGCTCGGACGCCCGATGGACGGCGTCAAAGTGGTTCTGCAAACCCAGGACGGGAGAATCCTCGGTCGCTCCGTCACTGACAAGGATGGCCGTTTCACTTTTTCAAATGTCTCGCCAGGTCTCTACGCGATTGTCGCCAACAAGACCGAGTTCAAAACCGCTCTCGAGCTGGTCACGGTGACTGCGGCCGGCGCCAAGCCGGTGGGGATTGCGATGGAGGCGCAGGCGGCTCTCAGCTTGCAGCTCCGGGAGCAGAAGCTGAACCAGGCTCGCAACGATCTGAGCCCTGAAACCGGCAGTAGCGTCTATCGATTCAGCCAGCAGGCAATTGACCAGATGCCCGCCGGCAACAATACCCCCATGAACCAGGTGCTCTTGCAGGCTCCCGGCGTGGTGCAGGATTCGTTTGGGGCGCTGCAGATCCGGGGTGAACATTCGGAAATCCAGTACCGCATCGACGGTATCGAATTGCCGGAGGGAATCGCCGCGGGCTTTTCTCAAACATTGAGTCCGCGAATCGCATCAAGCATATCGCTACTCGAGGGTACCCTGCCTGCGCAGTATGGCTACCACACCGCGGGGATTGTCTCGATCCAGACCAAGACCGGCGAAATCGAAAACGGTGGAAACCTCGGAATGTATGGTGGCCGGCGGGGAACGCTCAATCCGAGCATGGAAGTAGGGGGTACAAAAGGTGACTTGTCCTACTACGCAACAGAGTACTTTCTCCAGAATGATCGCGACCTGGAACCGCTCACGCCCGGCCCCGAGGCGATCAACGACGCACCAGCTCCGAGGGAGTTGCATACAATTTTCATGGCTTCCTCCTCACCGCTGATGGGCTCTACCAGAGCGGGCTGCGCAGATGATTCGCCAATACCGGCCTTCCCTATTACATCCAGCTCAACCTCGGTATCGTGAAGAAGATGGTATTGCCGAATATCGGCGGGGTTGAGCTCCGCGTGTTTATGCAGAACGCAAACGACCACATCTACCAGATTCGCAACGGTTCCAGGATTGGCGTGTTCTCCAGCCAGTATGGCCCCCGCCGCGCGATATTCGGCGGGATAAAATGGGACCTGCCGTGGGGCAAAACCACTTCCAACTAGATGAAATTCCAGGGACAAAAGTCGAATGAATGAACTGAGAGTTGCGTGGGAGGCGATCAGCTACGGCGGCGCGATGGTCTATCCGCTGTTGTTGCTCGGCGCGCTCGCGCTGATCATCATCCTCGATCGTGCAGTCGCGTACGCGCGATGCCTCAAACTGCCTGACGAAGTTCCGGGCTTGATCGAAACTTACGGATTCGCCTGGAGCGAACTGGAGCGCAAGCTCAAGGAACTGGGCCCCTCCAACGCGTATGGGCGATTCCTTGGGGTGATTGCCGCCAACCGCGACCACCCCGCGTGGTGGGTCGAGTCGCGCGCCGGCGACGAAGCCGGCCGAATCGAAAAGACTCTGAGCCGCGGCCTCTGGGTCCTGGAAACCATCGTCACCGCTGCGCCCCTGATGGGCCTCCTCGGCACCATTACCGGCATGATGCAGGCGTTCAAGGTCATCGGCGGCTCCGGGCTTGTCGCTCCTACCCAGGTCACATCGGGTGTTGCGCAGGCCTTGATAGCCACGGCGCTCGGCCTGCTGATCGCTCTGCTCGCGCTGTTCGGGTTCAACTTCTTCTCGCGCATGCAGTCGCAGGCGCTCGACCAGATGGAACGTCTCGGCTCCAAGCTGGCCGATCACATCCGCCTCGATCAGGAATCCGGCGATGTGCGAACCGCGGGCCAGCTCCGTCAAACGCCGAAGGAGAGGGCGGCCCGATGAAGCTCCAGCGATCGCGCAGCTACCGCCACGGCCGCATCGAGATCATCCCGATGATCGACGTGATGTTCTTCCTGCTCGTCACCTTCATGCTCGCCTCGCTCTCCATGCAGAGTCTCAATTCGATCACCGTGAACCTGCCGCAAGGCAACGCGGAGAACCTCCAACATAAGGAGCCGGTCACGCTGACCATCACCAAGGATAGCCAGCTTCTCATCGATAAAACTCCAACGACGCTGGAGAATCTCGCCTTCGCGTTGAAGCCGATGCTCAGTCCGGCCGACCCCGGCGTCGTGGTCAATGCCGACAGCGCCGCACCGGAGGGAATCGTGGTACAGGCGATGCTCCAGGCGCGGCGTGCCGGAGTGGAGCACTTTCTAATCGCGGTCAAGCGTCAATGAGCGAGGCCGTTCATATCCAGCGCCTGCCGGAGCTGGATGATCCGTGGCGTCGGCTTCCGTGGGTGACCATGGCCGCGATCGCGATTTGGATCGGCTTGCTGGCGCTTTTCTCGTTCCTGCTCGAGCGCTCAGCGCCTCCGCCGGCGGAGATCAAACCGCTGGAAGCGCGCATCATCGAGCTTCCTGCTGAAGTAGGCGGATTAGCGGGCGGTGGTGGAGCGCCTGCGCTCGCTCCTCCCGCACCAGTGCCGAAGCCGAAGGCCGCGCCGGTCCATATTCCTCACGTCGTACGGCCGAAGAAAAACGAGCCGCCGCCGATGCCGGTATCGCCGAATGGAACCGCCACCACCTCTGCGACTCCGCCGCCATCGGCCGCATCGAGCGGCGCCGGCAATGGGAGTTCGAGCACCCAAGGCGAGGCAGGGGGAGGTGCTGGAAGCGGTAACGGCAATGGGGGTGGCTCCGGCCCCGGTGGCATCGGTAGCGATAACCTGGGGGCGCATGCCGTCTATGCTCCCGTGCCCGAAATTCCCGACGACCTGCGCGAAGAGGTCATCAACACCGTAGCCGTGGCTCATTTCAGGGTGACCTACGACGGCCAGGTCTCGGTCGCGCTCGTCACCAAGACCGACAATCCGCGGCTGAACGCGGTCATCCTCGATACCCTCAAACAGTGGCGCTTCTTTCCGGCGACGAAGAACGGCGTGGCTATCGACTCGGAATTCGACCTCAAGATTCCAGTCACCGTCCAGTAGCAGCGGCCGCCGAACTCCGAAAGTGACACAGGGTTCAGCCGGCGTCCTTCCTCGCCGCGCGATGCCGGGTCAGCTATGGTGATGCCTCACGATGGCGACCCGCGACCTTTTCGATGCGATCGACTTCCTGAAGCGCGAAGGCGAAGGCCTGCTGCGCCGCTTCGCCCGCAGCCATCGCGATGTCTCCTACATCGAACTGCGCTTCGAAGTAGTATCCAGCCGTTCGGCAGCCGCCACCAATGGCGAGCCTCGCGACAGCAGCGAGAATGAGAACGCGGCGTTCGGAGTCGCGGTTCAGGTCACGGCGCCCTCGGGCGCGATCGGTCATGGCCAGGCTGGAGCAGAGATCGGCGCACTAGCGCGTCGACACGAGAAACTGCTTCGGACGCTCGGCGATGCGCTTGAGCATGCGCACGATCGTGCTCGGGCCAGTGCCCGGGAGAAGTCTGCCCTCATCAAATCGCTGGGCGCTGCCGCGCGGAGTCTCGAGTTGACTCCCGTTCCGCCACCGCCCGCGATCCGCGATGACGTCGATGCGATCTTTGGCGAAGACCCGCGCGCCACTTCGATTGACGATCTGAATCGGCTCGCGCTCGATGCGTCCAGGGCTGTCAGCGGCCTTGGCTCGACAATCGCCTTCAATGTAGCGGCGGCAATGACCGAATTGCGGCGCGAGCTTTTCGTGAACAGCACCGGCAGTGTTATTACGCAGGCCTTCGCGTTTTCGCAGGGCGATTGCTACGTGGTCGCGCAGGACGGCGACGGGCACCAGGAGAGCTACGACACCATCGGCCAGCAGCGCGGCTTCGAGTGCCTGGAGGAGGGATGGCAGGGCGAGCTGATGCCGAATCCGACCCTGGCAGGGTTTGCGATCGACCTGGCAAAAGAAGCCCGGCAACTGGCGGGCGCGCCTGTCCTGAAGCCGCCGGAAGGCGAGGTCACGGTTGTAACCGATCCTCACTTCAACGCGCTCATCGCGCACGAAATCGTGGGACATCCGAGCGAGGCGGATCGCGCGCTCAAGATGGAAGCCGCATATGCAGGCCGCAGTTGGTTCCTGCGTTCGCTCGCTTCCAACGAACTGGGCCGAATGGTCGGCTCACCGCTGCTTTCCGCGTGCTCGGATCCCTCGCTCGATGGGTACGGCCATTATCGGTACGACCACGAGGGCACGCCGGGACGCCGCGTGATGCATATCGATCGCGGCGCGTTTGCCGGCTTCCTCAACTCGCGCTCGACCGCCGCCGTGCTGGGTGCGGAGCCCAACGGTTCGGCGCGGGCGAGCGAACTCTGGCACGTCCCGCTCATCCGGATGTCCAACACGTTTTTCCTTCCGGGCGAGACTCCGCCCGATCGAATCATCGCGGATGTGGAACACGGCTATTACGTCTGCGGCAACCTGATTCCCTCGATTGCCGAGTCGCGCGAGAACTTTCGCATCTCTGCGCGACGGGTCTTCGAAATCGACCATGGCCGCCTCGGCCGCCTCTATCGCTCCGGGAGCGTGATCGCCGACTCGAAGCAGTTCTTCTCCAACGTCGATGCGGTTGGCAACGACCTGCGCCTCATCGCGATTCCCAACTGCGGGAAGGGCCAGCCGATGCAGGTGAAGCGGATGTCCAATGGCGGGCCGACGCTGCGGTCGCGCGCGCGGCTGGGAGGCGGATGATGCTTCCGCTCGCCGAGATCAAATCGTTCGTTACCTCCGCGGCGAAGGACCTCGCTCGCGAGAAAGACTTCGCCCAATTCGAAATCTATGCCGCGTCGTCCGACCATCGTATCGCACGGCTCGCCTACACCTCGGACATCCCGTGCCGCGGCGTCGAGGAAGTGAAATCTCTCGGCGCCGATGGGTTCCAGGTGCGAGTCGCGATGCGTCGCGATCCGCACGAAACGGGAACCGCGTCCGAAGCCGGCGACTTGAGCCGCGAGGCTCTGCGACGGGTGATCGAGCGGGCGCGTCGCGCCGCGATCGTTGACCCTCACTTCGCCGGCTTCGCGCGCGACACCGCAAAGCTCACCAGGCGTGCTTCGCCTGCGAGCGAGCTGGGCCGCGCCAGCGATTCCGTCCTGGCCGCATCGGCGTGGCAGGTGATCGACGGCGCGCTGACGGCGTTCCGCAAGGGCTATCGCCAGCTATCGGCGCATCCGGGCCTGGTGATCGGCGGCGATGTATCGATCGTCCACGATCGCATCGCGATCGCAGGTTCGAATCTCCCTGACGTGCGTACCGACGAGAGCAGTTACTTCATCTCATCCGCCACCGCGATCGTCGAGTCGATGGATGCGAAGGGGACGGATACCGCCGTGGGTGGCAGTGTCGCGCGCATGCGCGCCGCCGCGGGAGTTTTGGGCCGCAACGCGGTCCGCCGCGCGCTGGCTCTGGGCGCAGGCGTACGGCCATCGTCGGGACGCTATCGGGTCGTGTTAGGGCCGCAGCCGGTCGCGGAAATTCTTAACTACATGGTGATGGGCTCGGTCACGACGGGCGCTTTCTATGCGGCCAGTTCCGCATACCAGGGTCGTTTCGGCGAGCGGGTAATGGATGATCGTTTCACGTTGGTAGACGATCCGGCGCTGCGCAGTGGACCGGTGCGTCGCAGGATCACTTGCGAGGGTTTGTCGGCGGCGCGCTCGGACCTGGTTCGCGGCGGCCGTCTCATCGGTCTGCTATCGAACGTGTACGATGCCCATCGTCTTGAAACCGACGAGGCGCGCAAGGAGAAACTGGGAGAGGGCGGAGTCGATGTCATCTTCCCTCCGCGCTCCGGATACCGATTGGGGGAGGGCGGAGGACGCCGCTTCGATGCCGAGCCGGGGGCATCCGGAACCAACGTTGTTCTCAAAGCTCGCGGCGCGGCTACCGACCGCGCGATGCTAAGGGCGGTGGGCGACGGAATCTACGTCGGCCGCATCTGGTACACCTACCCGATCAACGGCCAGCGCGCCGGTGACTTTACCTGCACCGTGAGCGGCGACTCCTACCTGATCCGCGACGGCAAGCTGGCGGAGCCGCTGGCGCCCAACGCCCTGCGCATCAACGCGAACATCTCCCAGGTGTTCGACAAACCGATCGCCATCGGCTCGCGCATCACACCGACGATCGTGTGGGGCTCCCCGGAGACCTACTTCGTCCCCGCGATCGCCACCGATGGCATCACGTTTGCGGCGATAGGTTCCAACGAGTAGCCGCTCCGTCCAAGCCCTCGCCCTGACAGAGCGAGGTTTGTTCAGGGCAACGCTTTGCGCCAGAACTCCATGGGTATGCGCTCGTGGCCCACTTCCGCACGCTGAAATCCGAACTTCCGATACAGCCCTCGCGCCCTTCTGTTGTCCTCGCGCACCTCGAGTGTCAGCGCGCATCCGTTCATCGAGCGAGCTTTCGCTTCGATTCGATCGAGCATCAGCTTGCCGATTCCGCCGCCGCGTAGCGATGACTCGACAAAGATATCGTGGATATTGATCAGCGGCCGTGCATTGAAAGTGGAGAATCCCAGGAAGCAGATCGCGAACCCGACCGCTTTCTCACCCCGCATCGCGATGTACACGTAACACGCGGGATGCGCCCGCAGCCCCGGGACCAATTCTCGCTTCACCCGCTCCGAGGGCGGCTGCCCACCCTCCATCGGATCGCGCATGTAATGGTCGAGCATCTCGACCAGCGCCGCCGCGTGCCTGGGGTCGCCCAGGTCAGCATCGACAATTAAGACTGCCTCGCTCATCGCAAGTCAGACGAAGACCCCGTTCTTCACGACACCTGCTTGTCGTCCTTGTAGGTCTCCTCCCAGTTCCTGAACCCTTGCGCGTCCCATCGCTTCCACACGCCTTCGCGCTTCCCGTCCTTGTATTGCCCCATCGCGGAGATCTTGCCGTTGGTGTACCAGCCGATATGCTCGCCGTCCTGGACGCCGTCCTTGTAGTGATCGATCGAGGCTTTCTGGCCGTTGTCGTACCACAGTGTCCACTCACCGTCCTGTTTCCCATCGTGATACTGCCCCTGCATCATCAGCGCGCCGCTCTCGCCGCGGTACAGCTCGAACGGTCCGTCCTTGACCGCCTCGCCATTGACCATCTTCTGGCACCATCGCTCCTGCCCGTTCGGCGGCGGCTCGCCCATGGCCTGGGTTCCGGCGGGGCAGCTGAATGCGGCAGGTCCGGCGTGATTGCAGGCTCCCAGGGCCAGCGTCAGGAGAAGCAGAAAACTAGCGTTGATTATCCTGGTCATCGATCTTTCCATGGTGCGGCGCTCACGGCCGCGCCCTTCTCTCTAGCGCCGGACTCTCGCAAAAAGAAAGCGGAAGGTGCGTTGGGCACCTTCCGCTTTGACGGACGAGCCTTCGGTTCAATTCGATCCGGTCGAGCCGAGCAGGTTGCCGCCCAGCGTTGCGTTGCCCACGCTGGTATCGCCGATCACGTTGATCAGCGACGGCTTGCCCGACTTGAAGGCGCGCTCGAGCGCGGGAATGATCTGCTCCGGCGTCTCGACGTGTTCGCCGTGACAGCCCATCTCGGCAAAGATCTTGTCGTAGCGGATCTTGTCGAGCATGTTGAACGGATCCGTGCGGCCCTTCAGTCCTGGCATCTGGTCGAAGTTCGGTCCCCACGAGCTGTTGTTCCACAGCACCGTCATCACCGGCAGCTTGTAACGCGCCGCGGTCTCCATGTCGAAACCGCCGATCCCCAATCCGCCGTCGCCCGAAATGTTCACGACCTGCTGTCCCGGCCGCGCGAGCTGCGCGCCGATCGACATCCCGACTCCATGTCCCACCGGCGCCAGCGGCCCCGCGTCCACGACCTGGCCCATGAAGCGGCAGGTGAACGCGCGGCTCATCCAGCCCGACAGCGTGAAGCTGTCGATGATGGTGGT
>DATJWT010000367.1:0-2500 GCA_035500975.1 Binataceae bacterium (SeqCode) | reverse complement strand
GTTGTCGAGGCGGTCGATTTCCTGCACGCCGGTGGGGCTGGTGACGTTAACCTCGGTCAGGTAGTCGCCGATGATGTCCAGGCCCACGAAGTAGAGGCCGTCTTCTTCCAGGTGCGGCTTGAGGGTCGCGCAGATCTCGCGATCGCGATCGGTTACCGGGGCTTTCACGCAAGTGCCGCCGACATGGATATTCCCGCGATGCTCGTCCTCGCGCGGTACGCGCAGGGTGCATCCCAGCGGCTCGCCCTCGAGCACGATGAGGCGCTTGTCGCCGTTGCGCACTTCCGGAACGTAGCGCTGGGCCATGATCGGCTCGGTCTCGAAGCGGGTGGCGGTTTCGAGGATCGCGCCGAGATTGCGATCGCCGGAATGCACGAAGAACACGCCTTCGCCGCCGTGGCCGCCGAGCGGCTTGACGATCATCTCGCCGCCCTGATCGTTCATGAACTTGCGCAGCTGAGCTATCTGGTATGTGACCAGGGTAGGCGGGATGACCGACGGGAAGTTGAGCGCATAGAGCTTTTCATTCGCCTCGCGCAGGCCAGCCGGATGGTTAAGCACGAAGGTGCGGCGCGGGTCGGCCAGCGACAGCAGCATCGTGGCATAGAGGTACTGTGCATCGGCCGGAGGGTCTTTGCGCATGAAGACGGCGTCGAAGGCCTCGATCGGATAATCCGCACCGTTGTCGAGAAAGCGAAAGTGCGGGGTGGCGCGCTTCAGTTCACAGCGGCGCGCGAACATCCGGGTGTGCGGACCCTGGGCATAGAGTTGGCGCAGTCCCAGGAAATAGACTTCGTGGCCGCGCTTCTGCGCTTCGAGCATGAAAACGAAGGTGGTGTCCTTATCGACCAGCACCCCTTCGAGCGGGTCCATGATGAAGGCGAATTTGTAGGTCACGCGTCTCTCCTAGTCCTGACGAGTCTGCATGATTGCACGGCGCCTGAGAGCAATGAACCGGAGCGGCCGCTGCTTGATGCGATGTTCGTCGCGATCCTTCGCTGCGCTCGGGATGACGGAAAAGGGGCCAAGTCCAGATGGATTCGGTGTTTTCAAGCGTTGGTCACAATCAGGTACGTTCGGCCTGCCACTGAGCCGCGATTGCGAGGGCAGCGATTGCCGCGGTCTCGCTGCGCAGGCGGTTGTCACCAAGTCCAACCGGTACGAACCCTGCGGCAATCGCGGCGTCCATCTCCTCGCGCTCGAAATCCCCCTCGGGACCTGACGCGACAAGAATTCCACTGAACTGCCTCTTCGCGAGGACTTCCATCATGGGGTCGGCACCGGCCGAGCAAATCAATGCGAGCGTGTCGCGCGGCAAGACCTGAATCAAGGTGCTAAAAGGCCGAGGGTCGCTGACATGCATGGGCGGCAGCGACAGGCTCTGCTTCGATGCCGCGATGGCCAGCCGACGCCATCGCATCATTTTTTCAGCACCGGGAGGTCTGCCCACGGTCCGGGCGCACACCGCCGGCCACAATTCAGTGGCGCCGAGCTCGGCGGCCTTCTCGACGATGAAGTCCATTCGCGGCCCCTTCACGATCGCGGGTGCGATGATCCGGGGAGGGCGCGGGAGCGCGTTCTCGACTCTCTGGATTTGGACTTCCGCGCCGCCGCGCAGGTAACCATGTATCGCGCCCAGGTACGTCGTTCCTTCTTCATCGATGAGCGACACGATGTCTCCCGGCTTAAGCCGCATCACGTCGCGCATGTGATGAGCTTCCGTCGCCGCGAGGCGCGCGATTCCGCCGGCGTCGGGCGGCGACTCGATTGCAAATCGGGGAGGGTGTTTCATTTGGCCATCACGACGGTAGCCCATCCGCGGCTGCGTTTGATTGCTATCAATCGTAGCCGACGATAAGCGGGCAGCAGATCGCGAACTTCGCTTGCCATGATCCCGCTCAAGACGATCCTGCCGCCGCGCTTGAGCTTGCGGATGAGCTCCGGCGCCAGTTCAGTCAGAACAGAGCTCAGGATGTTCGCCGCGATCAGGTCGAAGGGTCCGTTTATTTTTGCGAGCGGCGTAGTCGAGAAGTGAATTTTTGCCGGCACGGGATTGAGTTTCGCATTCTCGCGCGCATTCTCCAGGGCTTGCCGGTCGACATCGATCGCCGTGACGGGTGTGCCCAGCGCGGCGATCGCGAATGCGAGAACGCCCGATCCTGTCCCAACATCGATGGCGCTTTCAAACTCGCGCTTTTTGCCGAAGAGAGTTTCGATCGCGCGCAGCGCACCCGCGGTCGTCGGATGGTGCCCCGTGCCGAAGCCGAAACCGGGGACGATGGTGAGGGTGATGCGTCCGCGAGTCTCCCTCCGATCCCACGGCGGTACGATGAGAAACCTCTTGCCGACGCGGAACGGCTTGAAGCGCTCCTGCCATTTGGTGGCCCAACCCGGGTCGCTGACCGTCTTTGCCCTGCCGGCGCGCGCGCGATTAGCCAGCATCCCCGCCTCGCGCATCGTTCCATAGAGATGGGGAACGCGACTCCCGTTCGCGGCGGGA
>DATJWT010000366.1:0-6988 GCA_035500975.1 Binataceae bacterium (SeqCode) | reverse complement strand
AAGAGCTTCGGCCATCCCGATTATGACCGGGTGTGGGCGGCGGCGCAGGACCTCGATATTCCCATCGGCCTGCACGTGGTGTCGCACCATCACTACATGGGCAGCGAGTTCTATCGTGAGCCCAAGCCGGGGCTGATGTATTTCACGATGAATTTGCTGCAAGACCCGCGGCAGTCGCTGATGACGATGGTGGTGGATGGAGTCTTCGAGCGCTTCCCGCGCCTGCGGGTGGCAACGATCGAGGCGATGGCGGGATGGGTCGGAGAATGGCTGGAGCGCATCGACTATCGGTACAAGTACATGGGCCATACGAGCGCGATGAAACGATCGGTGTATGAATACTTCGCGCGCAACATCTGGATCAGCGGCGATCCCGAAGAGAAGATGTTCAAGTACGTGGTCCAGTTCGCGGGTGACGACAAGTTCTTCATCGGATCGGACTACCCCCATGCCGAGGGTTTCGTGCATCCAGTGGCCAAGGCGCGCGAGTATCTGAAGGAGCTGCCGGCCGTCTCGGTAGAGAAGATCCTGTCAAAGAACGCGCGCGCCTTTTATCACATCTAGAAGCGATCAAAGGCCGCGCCTGGCACGGCGAACTGAACCCATTGCTTCCAGCGCGCCGGACTCCAGTCGCCCTTATGCGAGGGGCTCAGCAACCAGTTCCGGTTGCACATAGTAGGCGATCTTGCCGCCCACGTACTCTCCCTGATAATCCGCCGTCCCCGAAACACCGACAGAAGAGTCACCCGCAAAGCCGAGGCTGACACTCGCGCCTTCGGGCAAGCCGATCACGACGCCGACGACTATGGCGACGGCAGGCACGCCCCCGGACCCGACTGCAAACGAACGTTGCACGGCAGTTGTTCCCCACAGCTCGCCGTAATGACCATTGTAAAGCCCGTTGGTGGTAGTCGGCTGCGACAGATCCGCTATCAGTGGCCATCCTCCGTCGATGTTTACTGTCACCGGACCGGTGAGGTTCGCGGTTTCACCCAGGGATACGAACGACATGGCTGTGCCGATACCATCGCCGAAAATTTGCAGGTTCACGCCGGCGTTGAATCGGTAGGTGAGAATCGAGGGTCCGGTAGGAGCGGGGAACGGAACCAACACCTGCCAGTTGTGAAGCCAGAAATAGCGCACGGTCGGATCGTATGCCTGGCCGGGCGGAAGCTCCGAGGGGCCCGACTCCAGCGAGCCGTCGAAGTATGCGTAGGTCGGTGCCCCGATGACGGTCGTGGCGATCTGACCCGAGGTATCACCGCCCGGAACCACGTTCACCCCGTCGGACAGCGGACCGGCCTGAACGAAGCCCGAATATCCGAACCAGGGGAATGTTCCGACGGGCACGCGAAACCGCGCCGGCGCGATCGGCGCATCCAGCAGAGGCAGATCGCGAGCCGGCGGAATCACCTTCGGCTTGCCCGCCTTCGATGGACGAACGCGGCGCAGCTTTGCCGCGAGCTTGTCTCGTGACGAGACGATCTCCCGATACTTTGTGTCCGCGTTCTGCCCCGAGGCCGCGATGCGATCGCGGATCGTAGAAAAACTGCGCATCTCGCTCTCGCGCGTGATGAGTTCCGCCTGAAGGAGGACACGCTCCTTGAGGCCCGCGACGTCAACCTCGAACGCGGTCCCTGGCGCAGCTGCTTTCTTCATGAGCACTACATACCAAATGACAGAAAATCCGCCAAATCGTCGGATTCCGAAAAGGCGGTGGGCCCTGCTCGCCTGCTTCGCGTTTGCCGCACCCACTTGAACCGCGGTTTTGCCCGGCGCGCCGCCCAGATGTGTCCCTCTGTGAGTTGAGCTGCTAGCAGTGATGCTGATGTGGGACGACGCGCTGCTGATGCCAACGCTCGAAACGGAGCGGCTGAAGATCCGACCGTGCACGATGGACGACCTCGAGGACTGTCACCGGCTCTACCTCGAGATCGGATGGGCCGACGCGAAGGCCAGCGATTCAGAGAATCGCAAGCGCAGGCGGAAATGGCTCGAGTGGACGGTCCGAAATTACGAAGAGCTGGCGCGCCTGCAGCAGCCTCCGTATGGGGAACGCGTCGTGGAGCTCAAGGACGGCAAGCAGTTCGCCGGGCTGGTCGGCATGGTGCCTTTGCTCAAGCCGTTCGCACAACTTGAATGCTTCGGCGGACTCCCACCGGAGCTGCCGCCATTTTCCGCCGAAGTCGGACTTTTCTGGGCAATCAAGCCGACACTCCAGCGCCGGGGTATCGCGAGCGAAGCGGCAGGCGCGATTATTGACTACGCATTCGAGACCCTGAGGCTCGGACGAATTCTCGCCGGCACCGAGTACGACAACCCGGCTTCAATCGGGGTGATGCGCCGGCTCGGAATGAGGATCGAGCGGAACCCATACCCGGTTCCTGAATGGTTCCAGATCCACGGCGTGCTCGAACGGCGAGACCGGCGACCTCACGCCTGAATTGTACGGAACCCGGCGCTCGGCTATTTGGATGCGATGGCGGCGTCGAGGCGCTTGCGGATTTCCGCGAGCATGTCCTGATCGATCCACGCGCCGTGGCGATTCGGGCACGCCATGCCTGCCAGTCCGCCCGCGCCTTCGCTGATGGCAGCACGGGGCTGCAATCGCTGTCCGCAATCGGGACAATCGATCTCCGCGGGATGCTTGTGACGCAGCTCTTCGACGGCGTGGGTGACTCCCTCGAAGACCTTCTGGCCCATCGATTCGTGATGCATCGCCGCTACGTTTTTCAAGCGCTTGGCGAGTTGGTCGAGTGTCTCGCGGTCGGCCCAGGCGCCGTGATGATCGGGGCAGGCCATTCCGCCAAGACCAATCGCGACGCGAGCATCCAGCGGGTGGCCGCATTGCGGACAATTGACCGGCTTTTTGTACTTGTTGCGGAGCCTGGCGAGGATTTCCTGGTCGCGCTGATGCGCCCACTGATCCTCACGCGCCGCCTCGACGTCGTGGAGTTTGTTGCCCAAACGGTCTTTCTCGTCGCTCATATCATCACCGAAGCAAGGCAGGACGTTACCAGTACGAATTGCGGGGCTCAACGCTCCGGTTTTTCAAGAGGATCCCCAGCGTGCTTGGCGACGCGGGGGGGTTGTTGCTAGTGCTGCATCGATCGCGAGGTGGAAAATGATTCGTCTCATCTACGTGCTGCGCCGAAAACCCACGATGTCGCGTGAAGAGTTTCAGAAATACTGGTTCGAAACTCACGGACCGCTCGTCGCCCGGCACGCCACGACGTTGAACATCCTCCGCTACCTGCAGGACCATACGCTCGACGATCCGATGAACGAGCAGATGGCCAAGGCACGAGGAGGAATGGAACCGCCTTACGACGGGGTGGCGGAACTGTGGTGGACGACTCGCGAAGCGTTGGCGTCGAGCTTTGGCAGCGCGGCCGGGCAGGCTGCCTCGAAAGAGCTGGTCGAAGACGAAGCAAAGTTCATCGACTTCGCGACCTCACCGCTGTGGCTCGCGTACGAGTACCCGCAAATCAATCCCTCGGAACACATCGTCGCGCGTCCGAACAGCGGCCTCGTGAAGATCTTCTTTCCGCTGCGTCATCCGTCGAGCCAGACGCTGGACCAGGCGCAACTCTACTGGCGCACCAATCACGGTCCGATCATTCGCGGGCTCGCGGAAGGATCGCGCCTCAAGAAATATTTCCAGGTGCATCGCTTCGAGGATTCGATAGAGCAGCAGCTTCGCGCCGCACGCGGAACCAAAGTTCCGCCCTACACCGGTCACGCCGAGGCGTGGATCGATCGCGCCGATTCGGCGGCGGCTGCCGGATCTCCAGAGGCGCAGCGCGCCGGGCGCCTTGCGGTCGAGGATGAAGCCAATTTCATCGACTTCAAGAACTCCTCGATGTGGGTCGCCAAGGAGCGCGTGGTGATCGACCGGCGCTGACCGGCGCGCGCGACCGCTCTTATTGCGCGGTGTAGCCGCCGTCCACCACGAGCTCGGAGCCGGTGACGAAAGATGCTTCGTCGCTCGCCAGAAAGACCGCGCACCATCCGACTTCTTCCGGCTCAGCGCCGCGTTTGAGCGGCGTGGCTTCGACCAGGGGCTGCAACTCTTCGCGCGTCACCACTCCCAGCATCGGGGTGAGGATGAGACCCGGGTGAATCGAGTTGACGCGGATTTTGTCGGGCGCGTACTGGATTGCGGCGGACTTGGTCAGCAGGCGCACGGCGCCCTTGGTGCCGTGATACGCCGTGGATCCGGCGGAACCGATCAGGCCGTATATCGACGATATATTGACGATCGAACCGGCGCCGCGCTTGCGCATCGCGGGCACCGCGTATTTCATTCCGAGCCACACGCCCTTCTGATTGATATTGACGACGGCATCCCACTCTTCTTCGCTGGTTTCCTCGACGCCGCTGACGTTCGCGATTCCGGCGTTGTTGACGAGTATGTCGAGACCGCCGAATTCGCGCTCGCAGGTTGCGACCGCGGCCTGCCATTCTGTCGCGCGGGTGACATCGAGATGAATGGCGACGGCTGATTTCGCGCCAAACTTCGCGTTGATAGCGGCCGCGGTCTTGCGGCATTCGTCGTCAAGCACGTCGCCGATAACGACCTTGGCGCCTTCGCCAACGAAGAGACGGGCTTCCGCGGCGCCTTGTCCACGCGCACCCCCGGAAATCAGGGCTACTTTGTCTTTGAGCCGATCCATGGCATTTACCTCGGTGTTTAGCGCTACACTTTCAATTCATCCAGCAACGTTTTGGCGTCCTTCAAGTCGGCGGTATCGAAGCCCTCGGTGAACCAGTTGTAGATTTCCGAGAGCATCGTATGCGCTTCATCGCGTCGATCGGTGTCGCGCAGCAGGCGCGCGAGGGAGGTCGCCGCGCGCAGTTCCAGCATCTTCGCGTCCATCTTTTTCGAACACGCGATGGCCTCGCGAAAATCGGCTTCGGCAGCCTCGCGCTTCCCGATTTGAAGCCAGATGTCGCCGCGGATTCTGAAGAGGTCGGGCTTGAAACTTCCCTGTTTTTCTCGCGAGAGAGCCTTCTGTATCGAGTCCAGGGCGGCATCGTGCATTCCGGCAATCGCTTGCACTTCGGCCTGGACCATGAGCGTGTTGGCGAGGGACCCGACCGCCCTGGTAGTGTGCTCCTCAAGTTCGTTGCGGGCGAGCGCGAGTGCTTGCGCAGAGTCACCCAGATGGGCGATCGCCCATGCTTTGAGCGACATGATACTCGAGACGTTCGCGAACCCGTTCTGCTCGCTGAGCGCGATCGATTGCGACGCAGCAGCCAGGACGCCCTGGGGTTCACGGAGATTGTGGCGGACAAGGGCCTCCAGCCATTTGGCAATCATCAGGGCAAATGGGTCTTTCGAAGCGGCTGCAAATGTAGTCGCCTCCGCAATTCGATCACGTGCCAGGCCGATGCGGCCCATCATCCAGGCACAGATAGCTGCGTTCGCGATGACTATCGTGCGCGCCGTAGCGGAAATGGCGCCTGAGGCGCGCGCATCCTGGTATTTTCTCCAATTCGCGAACTGCTCCTCCGTTCCCGCCAGATCTCCTTCGTAAAAACGCGTCTGCAGCATCCCGTGATAGGCGTCGACAAGGCTTGCGGGGCTGCCCTCGCGCTCGGCCAGTTCCATGACCCGATTTGCCAATGAAGCCGCATCGGCAAACTCGCCTTTCAGCAAGAGTTGCACTCGACGGAGGTTGGACAACTTTATCAGCTCGACGAGGTTCCCCGTCTTCTCCGCCAGGATTGCCGCGCGCTGCAAGATCTCGACGGTCTCGGGAGCCTGCAGGCCCAACGAAACCCACATCGCGTCGGCCAGGGGCGCAACCAGTGCCAGCTCGCGAGTGTCGCGCTGCGATGATTCAGGGAGCTTCGCCAGGTGTTGGAGTCCTTCGTGTAATTGCTTCTGCGCTTCCGCGTACGCATACCGGGCGAGTAACTGCCTGCCCGCGGCTGCCAGAAACGTAACAGCCCGGTCAGAATCCGCGCTCCGCGAGAAATGATGCGCCAATGTCGACAAGTGGTCATCGAGTGTATCGGCGTAGAGAGACTCGATCGCAAGGCCGATGCGTTCGTGTAACTGCCGGCGCCGTTCGCCGAGGACCGAGTTGTAGGCGACTTCCTGGGTGAGCGCGTGCTTGAAGGTGTATTCGGTGTTGCCGACCGCGGGCTGCTCGTAGATGAACTCGCCCAGCTGTAGATCATTCAGCATCCGATCGAGTTCGTCGGCAGGCGTCGCAACGACCGCGCGAATCAGCGAGATTGGAAATTCCTTTCCGATAACCGCGAGCGTCTGAAGCAGGTCTTTGGTATCGGCGGGCAACCGATCGATACGGGACGCGAGGATCCCCTGAACCGTCGGCGGAATCTTCAACTCACCCAGCGGTCGCGTGAGTTTGACCGATGGCCCTTCTCGCACCAGCGCGCCGTCGTCGAGCAGCACCTGCACCGTTTCTTCCATGAAGAACGGATTGCCCTCGGTCCGCTCGATGATGACCCGCTTGAGCGCCGCTAGCGCGGCATCTCCGCCCAGCAGGGAGGTCAGCATTTCGTCGGCGGTTTCCTTGCCCAGGGGGTCCAGACGGAGCTGCGTGTAGTAGGTTTTTGAACCCCACGCGTGCGAGTACTCGGGGCGGTAGTTGACCAGGAGGAGAAGCCTGGCGTTCGCGGTCGAATCGGCGAGCAGGTTAAGGAACTCCTGCGTTCCCTCATCTATCCAGTGCAGGTCCTCGAACATCACGATGAGCGGTTGATGGAGCGATTCGCGCAGCAGGATGCGCTTGACAGCGTCGAGGGTGCGGCGCTTCTTGACCTGCGGATCGGTCTGCGCGAGGGGATCCTCGCCTTCGACGATCCCGAGCAGCGCGAACATGTAGGGCAAGGCGTCCTCCAGCGACCAATCGAGAGCCAGCAGTCGACCGGTGACCTTTTCGCGCCGCTTTCGCGCATCGTCTTCGGACTCGATATCGAAATAGGTATGCAGCAGATCGAGCAGGGGCAGGTA
>DATJWT010000365.1:0-2672 GCA_035500975.1 Binataceae bacterium (SeqCode) | reverse complement strand
CAGAGGTCATGCTGGTTGGCGAAGTGCCGGGAGACAAGGAAGACCTTGCGGGCAAGCCGTTCGTGGGGCCGGCCGGCAAGTTGCTCGACACGGCGCTCGTGGAAGCCGGAATCGACCGCAAAGATGTGTACATCACCAACGCAGTAAAGCACTTCAGATGGGAGCCGCGCGGCAAGATTCGTATTCACAAGAAACCGAGCGCCAGCCAGATTGCCGCATGCCGTCCGTGGCTGGAGGCTGAAATCCGGCTCATCAATCCGAAGCTGATCGTGCTGATGGGCGCGACTGCGGCGCAGTCATTGCTGGGGGCGAGCTTCCGCGTCACGCAGCATCGCGGGGAACTGGTCGAGAGCCGCTACGCGCCGCTGGTGACTGCAACCGTCCATCCCTCGTCGATTCTGCGGGCGCCTGACGAGGAAACGCGCGGAGAGGAGATGCGACGGTTTATCGAGGACCTCCGACGCGCGGCTGCGCGTCTTCGCAAGTGAGTTCAGGGCGCGGGTGGATCAGGCGTGGGCTGTCCTGTCGGGAGCTGGAGGATGGTGAGGGCCGGTGCAGTCGGAATGGAGGGATGAAGCACGTTGTAAAGCTTCGCCGCCAAATTCGGGATTACGTCGCCAATCGGCACGCTGCCCAGATGATGGTTGGTGAGAATCACGATGCTGGTGCCGTCGTCGAAATTGGCATTCATCGAGGTGAAGCCATTGGTTCCACCGGGATGGAAGAAATAGTTGCCGCCCGGAACCATCCAGCCCATCGCGTACATCGAAGGTGAGCCGTCGTTGAGACGCAAGATCACTTCGCCTCCACCGTCGCCAGGGCCAGTGTAAGTTGGAATTGCGCCGCCGCCGGGCAGAGTCGGAACCGTGAGCATCGTGGTGTAGAGCGGCTCGCGAATGACGCGCCTGGCAGTCAGCGCGGCATCCCAACGCAGCAGGTCGCCGACGGTCGACGTCAGGCCACCTTGCGCATCGATGAATTCCGAAGGCGGATCGGGCGCGGGCGTGAATGGGTCAGGCTGGAAATGGTGCGCGTAGCCGACCGCTTCTGCCGGATTGATGCGCGTACCGTAGAGATAGGTTGAGGTCATCCCGAGGGGCGCGAAAATGTTTTGATCCAGGTAATCGCCGTAGCTCAGGCCGGTAGTGCGCCGAATGATCTCGCCCAGCAGCCACATGCCGTAGTTCGAGTACGCCATCTTGCTGCCCGTCGGAAAATCGAGCGGCAGATTGTTCAGCGCCGCGATCGTTTGTGGAGTCACGGGCAGGTCGGGATTGAGCTGATTGTAGATGTCGGCGTCATGCGATGGCGTTCCGCTGAGCATCGTCAGCAATTCGCCGATGGTCATGTTCGGGGAATAGACGTAGTCGGACACGTACTTCGACACGAGATCGGTGAGCGCAACTGTCCCGTTCTGCACGAGAAGCAGGATTCCCGCGGTAGTGAACTGCTTCGTAACCGAACCGATCTCAAATGGAGTCGCGATCTGCACCGGCTGGTCGGGCGAGAGAGTTCGATTGCCGGCGGCCCTGGTGTAGATGGTCTTGCCGTTGTGAGAGATCCCGACCGCGATTCCGGGGGTAAAGTTGGTGGTGACGAGATCGGTGACTATCGAGTCGAGTTTCCGAATCTGCGCGGGTGTGGGTGTTTCGCTCTGCGACGAGGAACTTCCGCCACCGCAACCGCCAGCAAGGACCAACAGAAAAAACAGGAGAAGGGGTTCAAGCAGCTTTCGATGCATCCGGAATTTACTAGCACCGGCACAAGCGACGAAGGAACGTCAGGGCTCATGCAAACTGAGCTGGAACAGCGCGATGCTGCGATTCTGGATTACCGGCTCGAGCGCGAAGGCCGCGGCGATCTTGTCCATTTCATCGTGCAACAGCGATGCGTAGTCCGGGGTTTGCGGCGCGCCCAGCAACACGAAAACGCCGGCGCTACCGTGCGCATCGTTGGTCAGAGTGGCGGCGACCTTGGGCGCCATCGAATCTTCAGTGAACAGAACCGGAGGAATCGGACCATTCCACCCGAGTCCGCGCTTCGCGAACAACCTGTTCAGATGGTAATCGGTGAAACTTTCGCCGGGATCACGGGAGTTGAGTCCGACGAACTTGCGCGAGTCGCCGGGCAGATAGAGCTGCAGGAACTGCAGGGAGATATTACTTACCACCGTCGCGCCGGGGGGCAGCCTCGCCTCGATTTGCTGGAGCGACTGGACCGTCTCTGATTCTCGCGGCTCGGCCGACAGCCGAATTGAAAGCTCGGTCGCCAGCGCGATGACCAACAGGAGGTCGAGCACGCCGACGCCGACTGCGACAGCAGTCTGCGCGACGCTCCGGCGCGGCGCGCCGAATGTGGAACGCATCCAGCGGTTGGCAACCACCGCGCCGTAACCCGCGGTGATGAACACGATGAACAGTCCCGGCAGCAGGTAAGCTGTTTCGGTGAACAGGTCGAAGATGTAGACAGCAAAGAGAAGACCGAGCAGCGCGAGACCGAAATATACCAGCCGGCGCACGAGTCTATCGTTGGGGTCGTGCACCGCGGCGCCAATTCCCACGATCGCAAAAGCGGCCGCGGCGAATGGGTAGAGGAAGTATCGCGGGTCGCCCTGGTCACCGAGCATCCCATCGAGGCCCAGCAGTGCAGTCACATACACAGGTACATTGCCG
>DATJWT010000364.1:0-17705 GCA_035500975.1 Binataceae bacterium (SeqCode) | reverse complement strand
GGCCGCGCTGAATGCCCATTCGGAACCGCATTGTCCCTGCTGCTTTACAGGAGTGACCGCCCCCTCCTCGCGCCAATCAACATGGCCATTGGGGTGGCGCGGCTTGAGCGCGGGTGCGATCGGCACATCGTCATAGGCGCTCGCTGCCGTTGATGCGTTGCCCACAGCGAGCGATGGATCGGCGGCGGAGTCGATGCTGACTTGGGCGGTGGCAGGAATCGCCAGCACCAGCATCGCGGTTAGCAGCGGACCTGTTTTCATGAGAGCGTTGATTCCCAAGCGACCATTCAGCCTGATCCGGTCCTTACGGGCAAGCCAATCAACCGAATCCGGGTTGACCTATAGACGTTGCGCCATCACCAGAATTCGACATCTTTTCGGCTATTAGATCGGAGAGCGGTGAACGAGTAGATTGCACTGTTGAGGGTCCTCAGGAGGGTTTCCATGGGCACAGGGCAAATCTCTTTCAAGCGCGTTGCCGGAGCACTGGGCGCCGAGGTCGAGGGCGTTCACCTGGGTCGCATCGATGACGCCACCTTCGATCAACTGCACTCCGCCTTCCTGGAGCACCAGGTGTTGTTCTTCCGCGACCAGGAGATCACCCGCGATCAGCACAAGGCCTTCGGCCGCCGCTTCGGCACCCTCCAGATTCATCCGTTCCTCCACCCGCTCAAAGATCAGGGCCATCCGGAATTCGTGGTCCTCGAGAGCGATGCCGAGCATCCCTACGTCGCCGAGGGATGGCACAGCGATGTCACCTTCGCGGAGAACCCTCCCCTCGGCTCCGTGCTTCGATGCGTGGTCACGCCCGAGTACGGCGGCGACACGATGTGGGCGAGCATGTATGCCGCGTACGAAGCGCTGTCCGACAAGATGCAGCATCTGCTGTCCGACCTGGTGGCGATCCACGACACCTCCCGGACCTTTTCGCGCGCCGGCTATGGCGAACACATCGGCAACCGGCAGACTCCCAAGGTGATTTCGAGCGAACATCCTGTCGTCCGCACCCATCCGGAAACCAGGCGCAAGGGACTGTTCGTGAACACCGCTTTCACCACTTCCATCAAAGAGATGAAGCCGGCCGAGAGCATGTATCTGCTCAATTTCCTGTATCGCCATATCGAAACGCCGGATTTCAGCGTTCGCTTCAAATGGCAGCCCAACTCGATCGCGATGTGGGACAATCGCTGCACGCAGCACCGCGTGTGCGGCGACAACAAGACCGCGCATCGCCGCATGGAGCGAATCACGATCGACGGCGACCGCCCGTTCTGAAACCTGTCCGAGCTGGAAACCCAGGCTTCCAGCTTGCGCTTCTTCAGTCGGTCAGTATGCTGCGCAAGATTTGCTTGATTTTGCCGGGTTGCGAGCCGGCGCCGTTCTTTTGGCGCCATGCCACGAATCCATCGGGACGCACCAACACCGCGCCGTCATCGTCGATGCCGTAGAGCTCGCGGAATTTGTCCCGCGAATCTCGCAACTCGGCATCGCGACCGATCGTAAAGCATCGCAGCGCACTTTTGAGAGCCCCGCCTTCGGCCCGCCATGCGTCGCCTGCGGGTGTCGTCAAGAGCGTAAAGTTGCGATCGAACAAATCCAGCGTCGAGATCCGCTCGCCGCCTCGGTCCAGCCACAGATGGGGTGCGCGATGACCCGGGCGTCCGGTCGGAACGTATTCATAGGGCGAGAATTCGGGAGCCCGAGACCCATCTGGAATGATTGCGTCAGACTCGTAATGAAACCCGAATTGCTGGCCCAGGTTGGCGAGATGCTTGCGCTGATCTTCGATCAACCTCGCCATCCCTTCATGGTCGCCTTCGCGCACTGCCTGGTACATCGCGCCCAGCCGCACGGCATTGATCACGCTGAAGTCGCTGTTCGATTGCGCAACCGGCTTGCGCTCGGCTTCGTAGCTGCGGAGCAATGAGGCATCGGCGCCGCCATTCAGAACGAATGCGATCTTCCACGCCAGGTTGTGAACGTCCTGGATTCCGGTGTTCATGCCGAACCCGCCCGTCGGCGGGAAGCGATGTGCCGCATCACCCGCAAAGAAGATCCTCCCCGTACGATAGTTTTGCGCGACCTGCGCCGTCACGGTCCAGTAAGCGGTGTTGATTATTTCGACCGGCAGGTCGTCGGCCCCCACGAGATCGCGAATCAGGCGAACGCAGCGCTCCGGTGAAAATTCCTCGTCGGGCTGCGCGCGGTTAATGGATATCCAGCGGTCCGTCCCGTTGACACACAGGAGGCTCGATCCCACGAGCGCAGGGTTGGAAAAGAAAAATCCCACGCAGGGCCGCGGCGCTACCCACCTGGAGAGGTCTGCACGAAAGTAGATGTTAATCGAACGGCCCATCGAATCGGGACCGTTCATGCCGATTCCGAGCGCCGTGCGGGTGGGGCTCGATGCGCCGTCGCACGCGATCACGTAGCGGGCGCGTGCTACCTGCTCGCCTCCACTTCGGTCGCGCAATCGGACTATCACGCCGCTGTGCCCCTGGTTCTCAACCACCCCCTCGGTCGAAAAACGCAGTTCGGCCAGGTCGCTTTGTTCCGCGGCCGCGCGCAACTGCTCTTCGACGGCATCCTGCGAGACGATCGAGCCCGGCGTTGCCGCGACCTCGGCCTGCATGTCACCCAGCGGAACGCGCCCTATTTCTGCTCCGTCGAGGCGGTCGACCCAGATAAATCCGCTCAGGTTCTGCGGCAGTTCGTACTTGCGAATCGCCTCTTCCACGCCCCACTGCCGAAACAGTTCCATCGTGCGCGCGTGAACCCCGCGCGCCTTCGGATGGTTTGTCGTCGAGGGATGCCGCTCCGCCAGAAGAGACCGAATCCCGAATCGCGAAAGTAAAATGGAAGCAGCAAGTCCGACCGGACCGCCGCCGATTATGACGACCGGAACTTCGAGCATCTCGGGCATGGCTGGATTCTATACCGAGGCCGTCTCGCGAAGCAGCTTTTGGGTGGAAGACGCTTCGCCTTTTGTGCATTAGTCACGAATACGGAGAGACATATGGACGAACGCGATCTCTGCAACCTCTCACTTCGGGAACTTTCAACGCTCCTTCGCACGCGCAAGGTCTCTTCCAAAGAGGTGACCCAATGCGTGCTGGGGCGAATTCGGCGGTTGAATCCGCATCTGCGCGCCTACAACACGATAATGGAAGACTCCGCCCTGGCGGCAGCCGAGCGGGCCGACAAGAGCGCCGAGGCCGCGCAATGGCGCGGTCCGCTGCATGGAATCCCGCTGGCGGTAAAAGATCTTTGCTGGACCAAAGGCGTTCGCACCACCTGCTCGAGCAGCGTGCTGCGCGACTGGCGGCCCGATTCCGATGCCACTGTCGTCACGCGGCTGGAGAACGCGGGAGCGGTGATTCTCGGCAAGCTCAATCTCACGGAATTTGCGATGGCCTGGTATGGCCCGGAGTTTCTCACCCCGCACAACCCGTGGAACGAGAAATGGTGGCCGGGAGGATCGTCGAGTGGCTCGGGCGTCGCGACGGCAGCAGGCCTTTGCTTCGGATCGATCGGCACCGACACCGGCGGCTCGATTCGCTTCCCCACCGCGGCCAACGGAATCGTCGGACTCAAGCCGACGTGGGGGCGCGTTAGCAGGCACGGCGTGTTTCCTCTCGGCGAGTCGCTCGACCATATCGGTCCGATGACGCGCAGCGTCGGCGATGCCGCGGTGATGCTCGGGGTAGTCGCCGGTTGCGATCCCGCCGACGAAACTTCGCTGGAAGCGCCGGTCGATGATTATGTGGCCGCGATCAACCAGGGCGTCGACGGTATCCGTATCGGCGTCGATGAGAAGTACATCGGAGCGGCGCCGGCGGATGTGAGCGGTCCGGTACTCGATGCGATCCGTGCGATCGAGAAGCTCGGCGCTCACGTGGTCAAGCTGAAGGTACCCGACACAGATGAGGCCGTCGCGGCATGGACCAGCCTGTGCTCAGCCGAAACGCTGGCCGCGCACGCCGAGTTCTATCCCGGGCGCGCCACGGAATATGGCGCCGGGTTCCGTTCGTTCCTCGAGTTGGGAAGCAAGGTCAGCGGCGCCGATTACGCAAGAGCACACATGGTGCGAGAGCGGTTCGCCAATCGCTTTAACGCGCTGTTCGACAAGGTCGATGTAGTGGCGTGCCCATCGATGCCCTTTCGTGCGATTCCGATCGACTCGATTCCACCCGACGCCAGCGGCTTCATCGAGCCAAATCCGTTGATGCGCTACACGGGGCCGTTCAACCTGAGCCGCAACCCAACCCTTTCCCTACCGTGCGGGCCGGCCACGGACGGTCCGCCGGCGAGCCTGCAACTGGTGGGATGCCATCTCGGCGAGGCAACGCTGATCGCCGTCGGCTCCGCCTACGAGCGCGCGACCGAGTGGCATCGCCAGCATCCTGCTTGCGATTGACGCAAACGTCTCAGCTAGTGATTGCCGCTCGCCACTGCCATAACCGCATCGGTGTCCGTCAGCCAGACCAGCTTCCGCTGCTTGAGATTCTCCAGCACCCGGCGCATCGCGGCGGCGCCGCTCGGGGTACCCATTACAAAAGGATGCACTCCGATCGCGATCACCGTCGCCTCGCGTGAAGGATCGGCCTCGGCTTCGCGCTCCAGCTCGGAGACGTAGTCGATCCAGAGCCGCTCCATGTCCTGGGGCTCCTTGTTACGCGTCAGGTACTGGCCCATGTCGACCGTCACCACCCCGTACGGAATCCGCACCAGTGGTCCCGATTTTGTCATCAAGCGCGCGAGCACGTCGGAGTCCATGCTGTCGAGCGTGTAGGTTATGCCCGCGGCCGCCGAGGCAGGAAACGTTTCCCGGTTGCCGTAGACGCTGGGACTCGACCATCCGCGCGGCCGCACTCCCGTGTCTTTCTCGATCAGATCGAGGGTCTTGCGGATATATGCCTCCTGCGCCGCGATACCGGCATCCAGGGGCAGCTGTTCGGTCGAGTTGTTCATCCCGTGCGCCACTATCGGCGCCTCGGGCGCTGTCGCACGGAACCGTTTCCAGACCTCCGGTCGCTGTCCAGGGAAGAGCGCGTTCAACACGATGCTCAGCGGCACACCCTCCTCCTTGAAGAGCGCGCCAAGGCGTGGAACTCCCCATTCGATTCCGTATTCCCGGAACGACTCATCCACGAGGTCCGGCTTGCGTCCGGCCATGTCCGAGCGGAAGTTCGGCCCCTGGCCGTAGCCCCAAACCTCGACATCCAGGACGAAGCAGACCGCTACCTTCTTGCCGCCGGGCCATTCACTCACGTGGATGGGCTGGCGCGGAATGCCGGTCACCCAATCGGTAACACCCGCGCTCACCGATACTCCCGGCGCGAGGGCCAGGAATCCAATCACCAGGAGAGTGATGGCGCCGACATATTTGTGGCCCGCCACTGCGTTAAGGCTTCGACTGCAAGTCGGCCTTTCCGGTCATGGGATCGACGGGCACGGAGATGTGCTGGTGCGCGATCAACCACTTGCCCTTGAAGTTCGCGTATCCGTTCGTGACGCGAAGGACGATGTCCATCTTTTTATCCTGCGCCATGGTGCAGGTCATGTGAACGATGCTGTGGCTGAAGGCCCAGGTCTGCCCGCCCATGAAATGGAGATCGCTCTCGTCCCAGGTGGGATTGTCCTTGCACTGGTTCAGGAAACCCTGCCAGTTCGCCTTGTACGAGTCCCATCCCTTGTATTGCAGCGGCGGGATCAGATCGAAGACCACCAGCTTATCGCTGTTCTGGTAACACGCCATGATCTTGTCGATGTCTTTTGCGTGGATCGCATCTGCCAGGCGGGTGTTCAACAGTTGCAGCTCCGACTCCCACGCAGCCGCCGGCGATGCGACTCGTTGCCACGCAACCATCACGAGCATTCCTACCCCGATAGCTGCAATGGCCTTCAATACGGACTTGGTCATTTCAGGTCCTCCAAGTTGGATGCAAATCTGTCGAGCTGCACAAACAGCTATGGCGAGCCCGTCTGCACTTCGATTAGCACTAGCCTTTGTTGAAACTCAATGTTCGGCGATCCCAAGCAGATCGGGGTTGCCCTAGCGGACGACGCGAACCCCGGTAGTACCGGCTACGCCTCTGTACTCGGCGCGAGCGGTCAACCTGCCAGTGTTGTACGTGTAAAGCAATCCGGGATGGCGTCCGCTGTAATCGAACTGAGCCAGGTGTGGGTTCGACGCGGTCCAACATACGAACGCGGTCAGGTCCTGCGTGGTGCCATCGGAGTAGTTCCCCGTTGCCGTCATCTGCTCCGACTGGAACCGGTGGATCGTGGGGTTGGCCGGAGTGATCGTTATCGAACGCAGTGTTGGCGTCGTAACGGTTATCCCAGTCGAGCCCGACACGCCCAGGTACGACGCGCCGATCGTTGCACTGCCTGAACCAACCCCTGTCACCTGCCCCTCGCTGCCCGCAGCATTGCTGACCTGCGCCACCGATTGTTTGCTCGATGTCCAGGTGACGAACGGCGTCAAGTCACTCGTGGACCCGTCGGAGTAGTTGCCCGTGGCGGTCATCGCGATCGACGAACCGACAGCTATTCTCGGATTGCGGGGCGTAACCGTGATCGAATTCAGAGTTGCAGCGGTTACTGTTGCGGTGGTTGAGGCCGTCAATGCCCCGAAGAAAAAGTTCGCGCCGATAGTCGCGGTACCCGGCGATTGACCTGTAAGCCTGCCCTTGCGCAAGAAGTTGTCGACGGTAGCGACGCTCGTATTCGACGACGACCACGATACGAAATCAGTCAAATCGACCGTGAGGCTGATTCCGGGGAAGCTCCCAATCGCGGAAAGGCGCTGCGACTCGCCCGCGGCAACGCTCGGATCGGCCGGGACGATATCCAGCGAAGCCAGAATTGCGACGGTGATCGGAGCCGAACCCGACAGCCCGTTGTAGGCGGCAAATATGTCCGCGGAACCCGGAATTACACCCGTTACCAACCCATGACGATGCCGCCGGTTGCTGACCCACGCGGTCAGAGGCTTGTCAGATGTCCAGCTTGCGAGCGCGGTCACATCCTGGGTGGAACCATCCGAGAACACCGCCGTCGCAGTCATCTGCTGCGAGCCAAACGGCGGCAAAACGGCACCGACGGGCTGTATGATGAGAGAGGTCATCACCGCGCTGGTCACCGTAACTGCAGTGGACGCGGTTACCCCCTCGAAACGTGCGTTGACGGTCGCGTTGCCCGCGGCAATACCCGTCAACAGCCCCGTGTTGTCGACAATCGCCACACTTTCGTTCGACGAAGTCCAACTCACCAGGTCTGTCAGGTCGATCGTGCTCGAATCCGAGTAAACGCCAGTCGCGGTGAGCTGCAGGCTGGTGCCCGCCGATAGAGAGGGCTCGACCGGAGTTATCGTGATACTGGTCAAGGTGGCGGCGGTCACGGTTATCGAACTCGAACCGGAGACGCCTTGCAGGTTCGCTGTGATCGTCGCGCTGCCGACCGAAACACCGGTGACCAGACCCCGGCTGCCCGCAGAGTCGCTCACGACCGCAATCGCTCCCGAAGAAGTGGACCAATTTACAGAGCTAGTAAGATCGAAACTGGACCCATCGGAGAACTCACCGATCGCGCCCAACTGCACGGTTGCTCCCGCTGCAATGCTTGCGGTCGGCGGTTCGACGGTTATGGAGGTAAGAGTGGCGGCGGACACGGTCAAGCTAGTCGATCCGCTCACCTCCCCTTGCGGCATCGTGGCTGTGATCGTGGTGGTGCCTACGCCTGTCCCGGTCGCATCGCCCTGGGTTCCAGGGGCATTGCTTACCTGCGCTACAGCGGTATTGGAGGAAGTCCAGGTTACGCTGTTGGTTAGGTCCTGGGTGGTGCCATCCGTGTAAGTCCCGGTCGCGTTGAATTGCTGTTCAGTGCCCTTGGGAATGCTGGGGTCGACTGGCGTAACCGTGATCGAGCTAAGGGTCGGGGTCGTGACCGTAACGGTCGCCGAGCCCGCGAGCGATTCCAGCCTGGCCGTCACCGAGGCTATTCCAGGCGCAACGCCAGTGACCTGGCCGCGCGTACCCGGCAAGTTACTGACGACCGCGGAAGAAGGGTTGCCGCTGGTCCAGGTTGCCGCGCTGGTGAGATCGAGCGTGGTCCCATCGGAGAACGTACCGACGGCCGTCAGCTGCGCTTTCACACCAGCGGCAATATTCAGCGATTCCGGGAAGACATCGATTCCGGTCAGAGTGGCTGCGGTCACGGCGACCTGGGTCGAGCCGGCGATGCCACCAAAAGTGGCGGCCAGCGTGCTGGTTCCCGGGCTGACTCCGGTGACCAACCCCTGCGAACCGCTGGTGTTGCTGACGGTCGCGATGGATCCAGCGCTGGAACTCCACGTCGCTGCCTGGGTCAGGTCTTCCGTCGAACCGTCGGAGAATTGCCCAGTGGCGGTGAGCTGAACGGTCGTCCCCTTCGCGATAGTCGGTGCGGCGGGAGTCACTTCGATCGAAGTGAGCTTCGCAGAGGTCACGGTAATCGCGCTCGAGCCTGATACTCCGTTGAATTCCGCTGTAATGGTGGCATTGCCGGCGGAGATACCGGTCACTCGTCCATACGTCCCGGTCGTATCGCCAACCACCGCGATTGAACTCGCACTCGTGCCCCAGTTGACTACGCTCGTCAGGTCTTGAGAGGTGCCATCGGAGAAAACACCGGTGGCATTAAGCTGCTCCGAGGTGCCGGCGGCGACGGTGACCGATACCGGCTCAACGGTTATCGAGCTCAAGGTAGCCGTGGTCACGGTGATGGTTGTGGAACCAACCACCAGGCTCCTGGGCAGCCTGGCCGAAATGACGGCTTGACCCCGCGCCAGTGCGCTGAGCAATCCCTGGCTTCCCGGGGCGCTGCTCACCTCGGCAATCGTGGTGTTCGAGGAGCTCCACACTACTTCCTCGGTTAGATCCTCAGAACTGCCGTCCGAGAAGGTGCCTATCGCGGTCAACTGGAGTTCCAGTCCTTTCGCGACACTGGGGTTAGCCGGAGTGATCGTGATGGAGCTGAGGACCGCGGACGAGACGGTTACGCTCGCAGAGCCCGATACAGCGCCGAGCGTTGCACTCACATTCGAGGTGCCGGACGCCACGCCGGTGACCTGCCCCTGGCTGCCGATAGAATTGCTGACCGTTACCGCAGCCGGATTGGTGCTGCTCCATGTGACGGAGCTGGTCAGGTTCAAGGTCGTGCCGTCCGAGAACGTCCCGATCGCAGTCAACTGCGAACTCGTTCCGCTCGGGAGGGTAAGCGACTCGGGGAAAACCCCGATCGAGGTGAGCGTCGCTGCGGTAACCGTTACCTGCGTAAATCCTGCAACTCCGGAGAGAGTCGCCGTGACATTGGTCGCCCCCGGGCTGATGCCGGTGACCAGGCCCTGCAGGCCACTCGCATTGCTGATCGTTGCGACGGCGGGAACGCTCGAGGTCCAGGCCACCTCGCGAGTCAGGTTTTGCGTGGACCCATCGGAGAATTGACCGATCGCCGTCATCTGTACGGTCGTCCCGCTAGCGATGGTCGGCGCCGCCGGCGTCACGACGATTGAGTTAAGGGTGACGGCGGATATGGTGACGGTGGTCGTGTCGGTAATGCCGGCCTGTGATGCCGTAATCGTAACCGTCCCCGCGCTCTTGCCGCTGACGAGTCCGGCAACAACCGATGCCACCGCGCTGTCCGAAGAGGTCCACGCCACGGTTCCCGTCAGGTCGGAGCTGCTGCCGTCCGAGAAGGTCCCCGTGGCGGTCAGCTGGATATTGGTGCCGCTGGCGATCTCAGGATCGATTGGGGTGATCGTGATGCTGGTCAACACGACCCCGGTGATGGTCGCGTTGGTGGAACCGGAAATACCGTTAAGCGACGCGCTGATCGTGGAGGTCCCCGGGCTCACGCCAGTCATGAGGCCTTGGCTGCCAATGCTGTTGCTAACCTCGGCGACATCGGTAGCGGCGGATGCCCAGCTCACCGCGCTGGTCAGGTTGAGAGTCGAGCCGTCGGAGTAAACCCCGGTTGCCGTCAGCTGTACGCTCAAGCCTTGGGCCACGGTTGGATTTGCCGGCGATACCTGGATCGCGGTCAACGTGGCTGCGGTCACGGTGACGCCCGTAGACCCCTCAACTCCCTTCAGGCTTGCCCCGATGGTCGCGCTTCCTTGGGCAGCCCCAAACACCAGGCCGCCGATGACCGTCGCGACGCTGCCGTCCGTCGATGTCCAGGTGACCGATCCCGTGATGTCCTGGCTGGTGCCGTCAGAAAAAGTACCGATCGCATTTAGTTGCACGCTGGTCCCCGCCGGAATCACGGGGTTCGCGGGCGTGATCGTGATCGAGCTCAGAACGGCCGACGTAACCGTGAGAGGCGTCGAACCCGAGACCCCCAACAACTGCGCAGATACACTGGTGTTGCCGGCGGAAACCGCCTGAACCTGCCCCTTGGTGGTGGGCTGATTGCTCACCGTTGCGACCGAACCCGAAGACGAATTCCAGGAAACGGTGCTCGTCAGGTCCACGACTTCGCCGTCGGAAAAGGTCCCTGTAGCGGTGAGGCGCGTCGAGGTCCCTTGCGCAAGCGTGGGACTGTCAGGAGTGATCGCGATCGACTGGAGCGACGCATTGGTCGACGTCACCGTCGTCGAGCCGCTGATTCCGTTCAACGCTGCTTCGATGTTGCTCGTGCCAACTCCCACCGTGGTAACGAGGCCGCCTTGAACGGTCGCAACCGACGGCGTGGATGAGCTCCAGGCCGCCGACAGCGTCAGGTCCTGGCTGGTTCCGTCGGTGAAAACCCCCGTGGCGCTAAGCTGCAGCGTCGTACCGTTGGGAGTTTGCGGATTGATCGGGGTGACCGCGATCGCCAGCAGTGTCGCGGCTGTCCCCGTGACAGTCGTTGAGCCGGTAATCCCCAAAAGGGTCGCGGTAACGGTCGCGTTACCGGCACCGTTTGCTGTGGCCTGCCCGGTTGCTCCCGCCTTGTTGCTGACCGAAACGATCGAACTATTGGAGGTATCCCAGAAAACTGAACTGGTTATGTCGAAAGACTGCCCGTTGGAAAACTGTCCGGTAGCGATCAGCTGGACCGTCGTTCCCTGCGCTATCGACGGGTTAGCGGGCCTGATGACGATCGCGCGGAGCTGGTTCGGTCCGGGCGTGGGCGAACCGCTGCTGCCACCGCCGCCGCATCCGGCAACAGTACCGACGAGGCAAAACAGCAGTAGGGCCAGCCCGGCATGATGAATCGGGGACCCGAGCCGCTTGGCCATACGATGGGGCCAGAGATCTCTGGCAGCAGCTGTCACGAAAAGTCTCCGACGAGCCCGTGGGCTACTGAGGCATCTTATAACAAGAGGATCGTTTTACTTGAATAGCTACGCCGGACGGGAGTTGTGTACGCAATCCAAGGCTACTTATCCTACAGTTTGACATATTTCTATGCGATTTGTTACGGTCCGCGACACGCTGTGAATCTACAGGGGCGCATCATGCGGCTGAACCATCCTTCGCACACCGGCTCCATCCTAATCGGCTTGATGATCATCGCCGGCCTGGCGGCGTGCACCGGGTCAACCGGCGCTCCGGTGATCGGGCCGCAGACCGGGAACGTAACGGAATACGCGCTCAACAGCGACCCCTCGACCCCGAGCCGCCCTCTGGGCGTAGCCGTAGGCCCCGACCGAAATATCTGGTTTACGGAATTCGCTGCGGACGGTATCGGAGTTTTGAACCTTTCGACGCTGGCCGTCACTCACTACCCGCTCCCGTCTGCCGGCAGCAATCCGACCCATCTCGCGATGGGGCCGGACGGGCGGCTGTGGTTCACGGAGACCGGGCCGATGGATCCCGACCCAACTGACACTGGTCCGAACAATCTCGGACAGATCACTTCGGCCGGTGAGATAAGCGAAATTCAGCTCCCGGTCGATGATAGCGATCCGACCGGCATCACGCTGGGACCCGACGGGAATATCTGGTTTACGGAAGCCGCCACTGGAGACGTCCGTCGATCCACCGCTGAAGGCTCGATTTCGGATCCGATCGGTACCACTACCGCGAACAGCATGCCCGGCGCGATCATGACCGGGCCGGACGCGAACCTGTGGTTCACCGAATCCTCGAGCGGAATCATCGGGCAGACCGCACTGTCCGGCACTCTGACCGAGTTTCCCTTGCCTGATTCGGGTAGCTCGCCAACCGAGATAACCATCGGCAATGATGGAAACCTCTGGTTCAGCGAGAGCCAGAGCAGCAAGATCGGTCGCATCACAACCCTCGGAGCCATCACCGAGTTCAACACTCCCACCGGTAGCAGCGTACCCGAGGGGATGACGCTGGGACCGGATTGCAATGTGTGGTTCACGGAAACCAACGCCAACCTGATCGGCCGCATCGACCCAGCCGGGAACATCACCGAGTTCACCATCCCGAGCGCGAACAGTCAGCCGGTCGGTATCACAGTTGGTCCGGATGGGAACCTGTGGTTCGCGGAGTCCGGGGCCAACCAAATCGCGAAGCTGGTCCCGCCTGCGGGCTCCAGAACCGACTGCGCCACGGTTGCACTGCCACCCGTCGCAAAATGTCAAAACGCGAAAGTCAATACGGACCCCGGGAGCTGCACGGCCGCAACGGTTTCGATCGACAATGGGTCGTTCGATCCGCAGAGCCTCGCGTTTTCCGAAACCGTCACGCCCAACGGTCCGTACAACCTTGGGACCACGTCCACCACCCTTGTTGCCCGCCGATCGCCGACGATCGCGGCCGCCTGCACTGCGGAAGTTGAAGTCGATGATAGCGAAGCGCCCAAGCTGACCTGCCCGGGGGCGGTGGTTGAGGAGTGCACGTCGCCTGCGGGTGCAGTCACGACGCTGACCCCATCGGCGACCGACAACTGCCCAAATCTGGGCATCGCACAGTGCGCCGGTTCGGGCGGAACTTTCGCGCTGGGCACAACCTCGGTGAATTGCAGCGTGACCGACGGATCGCATAACACGAGCACCTGCGTCACCAGCGTGACCGTCAAGGATACGACTCCGCCAGTGATCAGTTCGTTATCGGCGAGTCCCGCGGCCTTATGGCCACCCGATCACAAGATGGTGCCGGTCACGGTGTCGGTGGCCGTCACCGACACCTGCGATGCATCGGTGTCTTCGCGTTGCAAGATTGTCTCCGTCAGCAGTAATCAGCGATGCGATCGCAACGCACTGAAAATCACCGGGCCCCTGACCGTTCTTCTCGAAGCCGACCGGGATGACGGTGCCGCTCGTGGCTACACGATCCAGGTCCAGTGTGCCGACGCCTCGGGCAATACCGCGACGGGTTCCGTCACGGTCAGCGTTCCTCACGATCAGGGTCGCGGCGACGATCATGATCAGGGTCGGTACCACGATGACCATCAACGAGGTTTCTCGCGTCACTAACCGCTGTTAGTTGCGGCGCTCGAGGTAACGCCCGATCGCATCGAAGGCGGCGAACTGCTCGTTCTGGCCCTCGATGCTGAAGAACGTCTGCGGCGCGCTGGCTTTAACCACGACGAGGTCGGATCTCGGGTTGACGTCACTGAACTGATAGCAAAGTCCGTCCGCGACAAACGGATGATCGTCGCCGCCGCGTAGGGCATCCACCATTGGTAGGCACCCGGTTGTTCACCGGCGGACGCCAATTGAGCCATGAGGATGACCACCAGGAAGGTAAGTAGGATTTTGGCGCTCGTCGTCACGCGCGATACCTACGCGCGCCGAAAACCAAGCCTCTGCGCGAACATCACCAGGTATCCATCCGGGTCCTGGACCATGAGCTGGCGCAATCCGTTCTCGCGATCGCCGGCGCGATACCAACGTTCGCGCACTCCTTCGTAGAGCTTCCAGCGGGCCGCGCCCAATGCAGCGGCGAGTCCCGCGATGTCATCGAAATGGATCTGGAACATCGCGCCCTGCCCCAGCGGATGTTCCATCGCGCCGGTTTCGTAGCGACCGTGACGCTGACAGAGCATCAGCTGGGCGCCTTCGCGTTCGAGGAAGACGAACTTCTCCTCGGACCGCTCGAAGACGACTCTGAAGCCACAAAGATCGCGCCAGAAGCGGAGGCTCTGCGCGAGATCATTGACGTGCAATTCCGGCGCCAGCGACGCGAATCCGCCGGTAGGTGAGCTTGTTGATTCTTTGAGCGGCATTGCAGGAACAGTCCTCCCTCATCGTATGTAGGAACCGTTCAGCTTCTCAAGATGGCCGTTCCTCGCGAGCAGTCTTGACTGGATGTTGTCCAGTTTGAGAGATGGAGAGGCAACATCCGAGTGCATGGTCGGATAGATGCCCGAAGCCGTTTGAGATGACCCCGCCGAAATACACCCGTTGGCTCGCTTCGAAATGGACGCGCAGGGTCGCGTTCGTAATAGGGCTGTTTTTCGTTTTCCTTTGGCCCCACGCGGATCTGACGGCAGAGCTGGTCCTGCTGGCATCGATTCCGGGCGTCATCGGTCTGGTCCTGTTCGGTCTTACGTTCTGGCAAAAGGCGCGAGTTCAGATGGGACGCCTGCAACTCAGATACAGAACCATCCGTTACGTCGCGGGCGTCACCGCCGCGATCTGCCTGCTCGTCCCGCTGGCGCAGCATCTGGGGACGCGAATTGAAAATCACTACCGAGCGCAATGGGTAGAAGAGTGGGCGCAGGACTATCGGGCCAGTAGAGCGCAATATCGCTTTACCGTCGCTTTCACGCACTTTGACGCAGACCAGAAGGATCATCTCGTCAGTCGATTGATGGACGCTCTCGCGAACATCGATCCACGGCTCGCGGTCAGCCCGAGTATCATAGATCACACGATTGCCGTCTCGGGCGACAAGGCCGCTATAGGGCATTTGCAGGCGCTCGACTTTTCGGATGAAGCGCGCGCCTACGTCGTCGTGTGGGGCAAAGCTGCGACTGGCGCACCTGAAGTGGGTCCCATATTCGTTACAGACCATGGCGATGAAACGCCCTTCACCGGCGCTTATCTTCCGAGCGATTTCAGGTTGCCCAATCTACCGGTCGAGGACGCGGGCAACCTGCTGCAGCTGGTTGTCGCGACTCGCAGCGCGGAATTGATGCAACGATGGGGGTTTGATTTTGGCGACGCCCTCGAGCCGTCGATCAAGCAACTTCGCGCCCTGAACGATGACACCAGCAAGAGCGCGAAATGGGCCGGGGATACTCGTGCCCGGGTTGACTTCGCGCTGGGAGTTGCGATGAGAATCTCCGCCGACCAGACGCAAGTGCGGGACTCGCTCAACGGCGCTGTCTCAATGTTTCAAAAGGCTCTATCGGAATGGTCGCGCGAGGCGAATCCGCTGGAATGGGCTATGACCCAGCTGAATCTCGGCGAAACCCTACAGGAGCTTTCCGGCGAACGAAACCTCGATGCGCTGCACAAGGCACTCGATGCATATAGTGCCGCCCTTCCGGTTTATCAATCGCGGTCGGACAAACTCGACACGGCGTCGATTCAATTCCAGATGGGCTGGACACTCGAATTGATTTCGACTCACGAAGGAACCCACGAGCTTGCACGACAGGCCATCGACAGGTACCACGCGGCTCTCGCAGGCTTCGACATGCGAGAACATCCTCTCAATTGGGCTGCAGTTCAATTCAGGCTGGGCCGGATACTCGCATCACTCGCGTCCGACGAGGAGGATACCGCCATGTATGCGCAGGCTATTGCAGCTCGGAAGGCTGCACTGCAGGTCTACTCGAAGGAACACATGCCGCGGCAATGGGTCGAGACCGAATCCGACCTGGCCGACAACCTGACCGACCTCGGAAGACTCACCTCAAATCGGCAGTACTTGAAGGACGCACTTTCAATCTGCAAGGAAATACTTGAGGTTTATCCCCGTGGTCGCAATCCCGCAGTGTGGGCTACCGCGCAGGCCACGCTCGCTCATGCGCTGGAGACGCTCGGCGAGCTCAACCGCAATGTGGATGAACTACACCGAGCCGGCGAAGCTTACCAAGCAGCTCTTTCGGAGCTTTCGCCGGAGAGAGACGCATGGAAGTGGGCGTCCGCGAAAGATGGTCTCGCGGAAACGTACGCGGACTTGGGGGAAATCACCGGAGATACCTTCTACCTCGGTCAGGCCGTGCGAACCTACAACGAGGCGCTGACCGTCTTCACCCGGGAATGGAACCCTGTCCTCTGGGCATGGACCAAATACAACCTGGCGAACGTGCTCTACGAGTTGGGTGGCCACGAGCAAAGCAATCAACACATCGCCGAGTCGATCCATTGCTATCGCGAGGCACTCAGCGCGCTTTCCAGGGACAAAAATCCCAGGCAATGGACCACAACGAACGACAATCTCCAGACCGCGCTTGATGAACTGCGCAGGCGCGGCGGTTGATCATTTCGCTAGAGGGGTCGCAGCCCCGGCGGCCTTAACTGGCATGTGCCCTAGCACGATCTTCTTGTACATCAGCGCGGGAGCCAGAGTGTTGGCATTTATGACCATGGAAGCCGCCAGTATCTCCAAAACGGCAGCAATCACGGCGGTCAAACCCGGTTCGGGGTATCCCACCACGAAACGAATTACCTGATTGATAATCAAATAGGGCGCAAAGGCGAGCGCCATCACGGCGGCGAGCGATTCAATGTTTCCAGCCGTTTGGCGCCACGCGGGACCCAATCCGTTGAATCTCCCGATAGCCAGCGCCGGAAATACGAAACAGAATCTTACGAATACAACTCCCGCCAGAACACCGCCCGTCACCATGAGCAGCGTCCCGGTGACGGTTAGCTGCGTTTGGAAGGTTTCCTGACCGTAGCGATACAGCATCAGCGGAAGCCCCACGAGCAAAGCCACTACCACCGTCATGGCAAACGACGCACCCAAATACTTCCATTCGGTAGCATCATAGCGGAACGGCTCGTCAGGCAATTTGGCGTTCGCCTCTTGCAAGGCAATTCTTGTCCATACAACTGAGAAAGGAACAAACAGCGCCAAATGCGCAATGGGCATTATCCCGGTGACGACGTAGGAAGGTACCGACATTCGGCTCAAGAACCATTCCAGCAGCCGCGCAGCCAACATGCCCACAAAAGGTATCCAACCGTACTTCACGAGTTCGGGTAAGTGCCTATAGGGCAGGATCAACGTCTCCAGGACTATCTGAAGAATGGGCAGAATCACCACGGTGAAACGCCCCTGACCTGACTGTACGTTAGCAGCCACGAATTCTCCCCTTTGCGATGGCGCCCAAGTGTGACAATCGCAATCGATGGTGGCAAGGCGCGCCCCTCCCCGTCCCTTCCGTCGCTTGACAGAAACGGCACCCCGCTGTATTTAACCATTCAGTTATTTAACCGTATCGTTCCCCATCTCAAAGAAGGAGAACCAAATGCACCAGGTCGTTTCGCGAGAGCAATGGACAGAAGCCCGCAAGGCCCTACTGCAGAAGGAAAAGGAGTTGACCAGGCTGACCGATGAGATCAACGCGCAGCGGCAAAAGCTGCCGTGGGTCAAGGTCGACAAAGAGTACGTGTTCGACACGCCGACCGGCAGAAAGACCCTTGCTGATCTTTTCGATGGTCGCAGCCAGCTCGTCGTCTATCATTTCATGCTCGGCCCGGGCTGGAAGGCCGGATGCGTCGGCTGCTCGTTTTTTGCGGATCACGTTGACGGGCCCAACGTTCATCTGGCGCATCACGACGTTTCCTTCGTCGCCGTCTCGCG
>DATJWT010000363.1:0-2550 GCA_035500975.1 Binataceae bacterium (SeqCode) | reverse complement strand
ACCAGCCCGATGTCGAGCTTGCTCTTGCGGCCGTTGTCGTCGCGCACCACCATGTGCATCTTGCGCGACACGATGAGGTCGCCGTCCTTGCCCGACAGCCCGACGGCGCGCCCGCCGTGCCGCGAGATCATCGCGACCAGGTCCTTGTTGATTCGCTGCAGGACCATCTCGGCCGCTTCCATCGTCGCCTCGTCCGTCACACGCATCCCGCGCACGAACTTCGATTTCAGCCCGAGCTTGCCGATCAGCTCCGTGATCTGCGGACCTCCGCCGTGCACGATCACGGGATTCATGCCGACCAGGTCGAGCAACACCATGTCCTCGGCGAAGCTCGCGCGCAGCTCCTCGGTGGACATCGCGTGTCCGCCGTACTTGACCACGATCGTCTTGCCGCGGAAGCGCCGAATGTAAGGCAGCGCTTCGATCAGGACTTCGGCCCGCTGGGTAATGTCTTTCACTTCTCCTCCGAGCATGCGCTCACGCGGCAATCAAAACAGGCTTGCTGGCGGCGCGCAATTACCGGCGTGTGAACTCGGTCCGCGCTGCCTGCAAGCCGTTAATTCTAAAGGATGAAACGGGACAGGTCTTCATCCTTGACGATTGGGTCAAGGTAGCGATGGACATACGCCGCGTCGACAACCACCTCGCGGTTGCTCATCTCCGGCGCATCGAACGACAGCTCATCGAGCACTCGCTCCATCACCGTGTGCAGCCGGCGGGCGCCGATATTCTCGCTGCGCGAGTTCACCTTTGCGGCGATCTCCGCGAGCGCCCCGACGGCATCTTCGGTGAAGACCAGCTTCACGCCCTCGGTGGCCATCAGCGCCACGTATTGCTTGGTCATCGCGTTTTCGGGCTCGGTCAGGATGCGCACGAAATCGTCGCGAGTGAGCGCTCCCAGCTCGACGCGGATAGGAAAGCGTCCCTGGAATTCCGGGATCAAGTCGGACGGTTTTGAAGTGTGAAAAGCGCCCGACGCCACGAACAGGATGTGGTCGGTGCGCACCGCGCCGTACTTCGTGTTCACGGTCGAACCTTCGACGATCGGCAGCAGGTCGCGCTGTACGCCCTCACGCGACACGTCGGGGCCGCGGCTCGACTCGCGGCCGGCGATCTTGTCGATCTCGTCGATGAACACGATGCCGGACTGCTCGGCGCGATGGATCGCATCCTGCGCGACTGATTCCATGTCGACCAGCCGCGCCGCCTCTTCCTGGGTCAGCATCTCGATCGCCTCGGGAATCTTGACCTTACGAGTCCGGGTCTTCTTGGGCATGATCTGGTTCATGAGCTCCTTCATGTTGAAGCCCATCTCCTCCATGCCCTGCGGCGTGAAGACTTCGACCATCGGAGTCGCGGTCGCGCTGACCTCGATTTCGACTTCGCGATCATCCAGATGACCATCGCGCAGCAGCTTGCGCAGCTTCTCGCGCGTGTCCTTGTGTGAATCCTCTTCGATCGGCTGCAAGCGCCCCTCGGCCGTAATTCCGGCCGGACGCCGCACCTTGGTCGGCGGTGGAAACAGAATATCGAGCAGCCGCTCCTCGGCGCTTTCGCGCGCTTTAAACGCAACCCGCTCGCGAGCCTCTTCCCGCACCATCTTGACGGAGATTTCAGCGAGGTCGCGAATCATCGATTCGACATCGCGTCCGACGTAGCCGACTTCGGTGTAGCGCGATGCTTCCACCTTGATGAACGGAGCCTGCGCCAGGCGCGCCAGCCGCCGCGCGATCTCGGTCTTGCCGACGCCGGTCGGGCCGATCATCAGAATATTCTTGGGCGCGATTTCGTCGCGCAGCTCCGGCGCAACGTTCTGCCGCCGCCATCGGTTTCGAAGCGCAATCGCGACCGCGCGCTTGGCATCGTGCTGTCCAACGATATAGCGGTCCAGCTCGGAAACAATCTCCCGCGGCGTCATCACCTGTGGAATGTCAGTGGGCATGTCTGCGCGCCTTTTAGCCTTCTCCCAAAAGCTTATCCGTACTCGCCCGCCGTGCCTACACTTCGCGCCGGGCGCCGAGTCCTTTTCCAGCGGGGAGTGCTTCTCCCGAAGGGAGAAGGCGCCGCGCGGCGCGCCGGATGAGGGTCATCAACGGAGGGGAACTCTACAGCTCTTCGATCACGAACTGGTCGTTCGTGTACACGCAAATCTCGGCGGCGACCTTCATCGATGCCTCCGCGATCTGCCGCGCCGTCATTGTCGGGCAGTTGCGAATCAGCGCCCGAGCTGCCGCCAGTGCGTAGTTGCCGCCCGACCCTATCGCGAGGATTCCATCGTCGGGCTCGATCACGTCGCCCGAACCGGAGATGAGCAGCGAGCTTTCGCGATCCGCCACCACCAGCATCGCCTCGAGCCTCCGCAGCACCCGGTCGGTGCGCCAGTCCTTGGCGATCTCGACCGCGGCCCGGCGCAACACGCCGTTGAACTCCTGCAGCTTGCCCTCGAACTTGTCGAACAGCGTGAGCGCATCGGCGGTCGATCCCGCGAAACCCGCCAGCACCTTGTCGTTGTGCAGCCTGCGCACCTTGCGCGCTCCCCGCTTCATGATC
>DATJWT010000362.1:0-5340 GCA_035500975.1 Binataceae bacterium (SeqCode) | reverse complement strand
AGTGGCGCGACGCGAGCAATACCATCGTTCGGACCTGGTCGATTCGATCGTCGCGACCAATCCCGCCTTCCGTGCGGCCGACGCCGGGTTTCGGTCCATGCTGACGGGCGCGGGGTTGCCCAGCGCTCCCGGGCAACGTCGTGACCTGGCGATGGTCGACGGGCTGATCAATCGGCAATCGACAATGATGGCGTACAACGATTGCTTCTGGCTGGTGGTGCCCATGTTCATCATCGCGTTGCCGTTGCTTCTGCTGCTGCCGAGGGAAGGTGTGCCTCCTGACGCAGAGCCCGCCGAGGCCCATTGATTCCTCTCCCTGGCGCCCTGTAGCCGCGTAGCGCGGCAATCCCTATTCTTTTCCTCCATCTATGCGCCGGCGCGGCGGACCTTTATTCCCGAACTTCGACTGGCACGAGGCGCGATGGGTCGCGGGCGCATCTATTCTGTTCGCCGCCGTCTTCGCCTACCCGATAGTCTGTCAGTGGACCTACCTTGGTCCGGGCGTGTCGGGATGGGTCACGCAGCTCGATTTCTCCAACCTCGCGCGCTTTCCCTCCAACGGCGATTGGGACCTGTTCACTTCGCTGCGATGGGTCCCGTATTACACGGTTACCCACTTTCATCAGCTCCCGTTCTGGAATCCTTATCGATGCGGCGGCATGGGTATGCTGGGGAATCCCGAGGCGGGTATCGTCTCGCCGTTTTTTCTTCTCTACCTGCTGCTGGGGATGCACGCGGGACTCTATCTCGAGATTTTTCTCCATCTCGCGATCGCGTTCGCCGGCGGCTACCTGCTCGCGCGCGTGCTCGGCCTCAACGTCCTCGGCCGCGCTGTGTGCGGCGCGGCTTTCCCTGCCAGCTCGTGGCTTTATCTGCATCTTGCGGTGGGTCATCTGAATTTCCTGCCCGCCGCATACCTGCCGTGGATTCTTGCGGTACTGATCCTGGCGGTGGAACGCAGGTCGATGTTCCTGGTGGCGATCGGCGGACTCATCTGCGCGCTGACCTTCACCGAGGGGAACTATACGTTTCTGTACGCCGGAATCCTGGTGGCGTTTCTGTCGCTTTGGCTCTCGATCCTGCATCGCAGCATCCGGCCGCTTTTCGCGGGAATCGCGATTGGGCTTTTGGCGGGCGCATTCGCAGCGCTCAAGATAGTTCCGGCGTGGGAGATGCTGAGCATCCATCCGCGGCCCGAGTTCGGACCGGAGTACGACGACTTCAGGATGATGATGGTGTTTCTGTTTTCGCGAAACCAGGATCTCTATCGCGTCGGGGTCAGCGTGTTCCTGCTTTCCGAATACGGTGCCTACTGGGCGCCGGCGTTCATGCTGCTCGGAGCGGCAGGTATCGCGGGCGCGCGATGGAGAACGATTCCGTGGCTGGTCGGCGCGATCGTGTTTTTTCTGCTGGCCGAGGGCGACAGCGGGCCGCATTCGCTACTGATGGCGCTGCGCTACCTGCCGATGACGCACCAGATCGATCTTCCCGCGCGCTTTATCATCGGGATGTCCTTTTGCACCGGCGTGCTGGCGGCATATGGGGCGGACCGGCTGTCGCGCATGAATTGGCGATGGGCGCCGCGAATCGCGATCGCGTTGGTGGCGATCGGGCTTGTCGATTCGTGGATGGTCGGTCCGCCGAACCTTCGCTACCTGTTCCACAACTCCATTGAGCCGCTCCCGCAATCCGCGGAGTTCCGCCAGTACTACGTGCCCAACCCGGGCAACCAGACCGAGATCGCGATGGCCAACATGGGATCGGTCAACTGCCAGGGATACGGCTATTGTGCGATCCCGACCACGGCTCTCGCATCGAACAATCCATCGGACGCTACTGCATACAGAGGCGAATACTATCTGTTGGGGCCGGGCAGAGTAGTGCAGACGGAGTGGTCACCTAACCGGCTGAGCTACGATGTATTTGTGCCCGCTCCCACGACCCTCGTGATCAATCAGAACTACTATCCGGGCTGGCGTGTCGTGGAAGGCGACGTTCCGTTCGCGAAGGAGGGTACGCTCCTGGCGGTCTCGCTCCCGGCGGGCCGCCGCCAGGTCACCCTGGTTTATCGCCCACGCCACCTGCTGCTAGCATTCGCGCTGACGTTCCTGGCGTCGATCGCGACCGTTTTCCTGTGGCTGAAAGAATCGTAGATAACCGGACCCAGCCGCGCGCGTGGCTCGCGATGTGGGTCGGCATCGCGATCGTCACCCTGCTCGCGATCCATCGCCTGCGCGACTTTCCCTACCAGCTATCGTGGATGGCGGCGTGGAGCGGAATTCGCGGTGTGCTGGGCGAAACCCTGTGGGCCGCTATCAAGGTCTGGATCTTCTGGGGATGGAGCAGCCTGGTACTCGCCGGCTTCGCCTTGCGCATCGAGCCCGAGATGGACGTGTTCGACTCGATGCTGCTGGGTGCGGCGGGGACTTGGGTCTTCGCATTCCTGCTCGGAAACCTGCTGGGTCCGATCGGCCTCTTCAATGGCCCCTCGATCTGGGGACTGCTCCTGCTCGGCACTGCGTGGCTGTGGCGCCACCCGCCCAGCTTCGATATCAGCCCATGGTCGTCCGGCCAGAAGCTCGCGGCTCTCGCGGTAATCTTGCTCGCGGTCTCCTACCTCCCGTTGCAGCTCGGCTCGCCCATCGTTCCGTTCATGGATGTGCTTTCCTACCCGGCTTCGGCCCAGCGCATCCTGACCTTCGGCGTCTATCAGCCCTTCAACAACGATCCCTACGGATGCTGGGGGCCATACGCGCAGACCCCCGCGCTCGAGTTGTTCTACGCGATGCTGGCGCTCGGCAGTCACACCCGGCTTGCGGCGTTGGCGGAGAGCGCCGCGATGATGCCGATGGCGGCGCTGCTGATCTTCGCAACCTGGCGCCTCGGCAAGATGCTCTTCGATGACACCGCGGGCGGAGTTGCCGCGCTGTTCCTGTTCTTCACGGTGATCTTTCGCCGCGCGCAGGGGATGCGCGGGACCGCGGTCGATTTCGTCCTGGTTGCGCTCGGCCTTGCATTCTTTATGCATCGGCGCAGCCGCGCGCTGTTCGTCGCCGGAGCCTTGATGTTGGGCACGGCCGTCGTGTCGCATGCGCTTGACGGTGCGTTCGCGCTGATCGTTGCGGGCTTCGGCGTGTTGTTGTGGCTGGCCGAGGGTGACTACCGTCGATTTGTCGCGGGCGTGGTCGCGCTCGCGGGCGCACTGCTGGTGGCGGTACCGGTGCTCCTGATCGGATTGCAGCATCCCGTGGTCTATCCGGTCGTGCCGCTCATCCAGCTCAGCGGCCTCGGCGCGATCATCGCGGCATCGCTATGGGCGGTCCCCGAAACCATTCCCGACGGGTCCGGCAGACTTGCGATGCTGAATCGCGCGATGCTGGCGATCTTTGTCCTCGCGGTTCTGTATCGTCATTCGATCGAGAGGTACACCTTCTACCAGCAGATCGCCGACAACCTGCCGATGCTCACGCTGTTCTGCTTCGGCGGGTTGATTGCGGCCATCGCGGCGCCGCGCGAAATAGCGGGGTTCGGATATTTTGGCCTCGCGGGCGTGGCCCTGGTGCTCGGTGTCGCGGGCGAGTACCTCGATCCGATTTTGCGCGCGCTGTCTCACAGCCCCAGCGCCGGCATGATGGCATCGGATGTCGGCATCAAGCTGTGGGACTACTGGTGTCCGTATTTCCTGACCCTGCCGGCGGGCTACCTGTTCGCAATCGCTTACGATCGATGGTCGCGGCCGGCGACTCTTTTCGTCCTGCTGACGATCCTCATCTACCCCTGGCATCAGATTCCTAATCCGATCGACTACGATTCCGTCGAGCACTCGGTCACCGAATTGTGGGCTTTCAACCTGCACACCGCCGCGCTCGGTTACTGGGCCGGGCACACCGATCGTCGATGGACCTTCACGCCCGAGGAAATGAAGCTGGTGAAGGTGCTCGAGGACGAGGTCGGAGCAGGGCGCATCACGATGGCCACGCATATCGTGCACATCTGCCAGAGCATCTCGGTGTGGACGATGCAGCAATTCTCGGTGCTGACGGGGATCAACGATGACCCGATCGAGTACCAGCATGATCCCAACAATTTGTGGGAGGGTGGCAGCCGCGTGCGTGGGATCAACCAGATCGGCGAGACGCTGGCCGCATCGCCCGACTACATCCTGGAGCAGGTTCCGGCGCCGGCGTGGCTCGGCGAACCGCCGCCGGGCTACCAGAAAATCTACGACTCGCCGCCAACTCGGCTCTACCGCCGCAACGACCTGGCCGAGCAAAGCGCCCCGCGCAGTTCAGTGGTGTATTCGTGGACACCCGGGATCATCGCGATGATCGCGGCCTTGCTGCTGTTCCTGGGCGACCGACTGTCGCTTTCCGGGAATGGCCGAAATCCCCATGGCGTTTCGCCGTCCGTGGCACAAAGCAACAAAAGCTGAGCTCTCAAGACGAGGGTTCGCGATTTCGCACACCTTCCCGGCCAGATAGACTGGTCTGCGGAAGCGATGCTACGGCATCGTGTCGGTTCGAAACGAATGCACGAGTTCCTCAAGCCCGAGCACATCGCGGACTGGCTCACCACTTGGGGCTACCTTGGGATTTTCCTGTTTGTCTTTATCGGCAACCTCGGAGTTCCGGTGCCCGAGGAGACCGTGCTACTGGCGGCGGGCTTCCTGGCGGGCCGCGAGATCCTCGACCTGCGATGGGTTTACATCATCACGGTGGCGAGCGCTGTCACGGGAGACTGCTGCGGATTTATCCTCGGCCGCACGGGAGGACAGCGCCTGCTGACGCGACTGGGTGACCGCTTTGCCTTTGCGCGCCATCGTTACGACCGCCTGCAGACCTTCTTCCATACTCACGGCAGCAAGGCGGTGTTCATGGCGCGCTTTATCGCCGGAGTGAGATTCATGGCGGGCCCGATGGCCGGCGCGGCGGGCATGCCGTTCTGGCGCTTCCTTGGATGGAACATCTCGGGCGCGCTGGTGTGGTGCTTCATCATCGTGACCGTCGGCTACCTGCTCGGCGACGAGCTGTTTCGCGTCGCCGACATCGTCCACCTCGCATCGAAATGGGTTGCTCTCGCCGCGGTGCTGGCCGGTATCGCCCTGCTCATCTTCTGGCGTCGTGAAAGAAGCCAGGCAGTCAGCCCTCCCGAGCCGTAGCAGGGTGAGGCGGCATCGACGCGGACTGCTGGCGGGGGCGGTATTCGCCTCGATCGTTGCCGCATCGTGTCAGCACGATTCCTGTCTGCACATTCGATATCTGCCGGGACTGGTCCCGGCCACCGAGCGCGTTCTTCCGCCCGCGACGATCGCTGTCCTGCCGGTGACCGGCGCAATAGCGG
>DATJWT010000361.1:0-23349 GCA_035500975.1 Binataceae bacterium (SeqCode) | reverse complement strand
GGCCACGGTGTCCCTTCCTGCGGGTGCGGATATTCGTAGTATTTGCCTTTGAACGTGAAGGGCTCGTCGCCCCACGCGAGCTTGAGGAAGCGGAACACCTCTTCGAATGCCTCCCGATTGATCCGATCCGTTTCACTCTTGTCGCTCGCAGTAGCCATCACGTGGATCTTCTGCGCCATCTGGCTAAGCCAGCGATTTTGGTAGCCGCGGGCGAAGCCGACGAAGGTACGGCCCTTGGTTAATTGATCGAGCCAGGCAATTTCGAGCGCGAGGCGTAACGGATTCCATCCGGGCAGCACATAGCCGATCGGGCCTACCTTCATCTTTTTGGTGTTGTGGATCACGTGCTGGGTCAGCACCGGCAGGCTGCCCATCTCGACCCCTTCGCTGTGCAGATGATGCTCGGGGAAGCAGAAGCCTTCGAAACCGACGTCCTCGGCCAATTGCGCGATCTCGACGACCTCTTCGATCATTCTGTCCCAGCGGTCCTGGTGCATCGCGATCGGCCGCAACGTCCTCCGCTCCGCCAGGGTGGCGGGCAACGTTGGCAATACGAGAAACATGAATTTCATGGTTCGCTCCTTGGCTCCGGAGGCGTCTGCGAGATCAGGCCAGTCGTACGGTGGGGCGCTCGCCGAAAACGAAGGCCTCTCCGGGCTTCGCCCGGAGAGGCCCAGGCGCTAGTTCGAGATCCCGTAGAGCTCCGCGACGTTGTCGTGGAGGATCCAGTCCTTCTCGTCATTCGTTAGCGAATTCGAATGCTCCTGCAGCAGCTCCTGCGAATTCGGCCAAGTCGAGTCGCTGTGCGGAAAATCATTCGCCCACATCAGCCGGCGCGGATTCAGCATCTTCGCGCTTTGAAACGCGACCCAATCGTCCTGGAACGTCGTGTAGATATTTTCCCGAAAGTACTCGCTCGGCTTCTTCGACAGCTTGGCCATCGTCAGCCAGTAGCGATGGCGATCGTAAGCGTGGTCCATCCGGTACATGAAATGCGGTACCCACCCGGCGTCGGCCTCGACGCAGGCGATCTTCAGCTTCGGATGCCGCTCGAAGACTCCGCCCAGGATGAACATTCCCATGATGTCCTGGTTGCCGCGAATGATTGACATGAAGGAATTCGCCTTGGGGCCGCGCGGTGGAGTCGACATACCTTCGCGCGAGGTGAGGATATGGAAACTGAGCGGCATCTCCATCGAGATCGCGGCCTCGAAGAACTCATCGTAAATCTGGCTGTCGTAGTCCTCGAGCGTTGGAAAACCCGGCATCATGACGCCGCGCAGTCCCATTTCCTTCATCTTCTCGAGATCCTTGATGCCTTCGTCGGGCGTGCGCATCGCAGTCTGGCCCAGGCCGAGCAGGCGATCCGGATGAGCGCCGGAGTACTCCGCGATCCAGAGATTGTAGGCGTCGAAGCACGCCTTCTTGTAGTCGGCATCCGGATGGTTGCAGAGGACCATTCCGACGCTGGGATAGATAACCTCGGCGGCGACTCCGTCGCGATCCTGGTCGGCCATTCGCGCCTCGGGATCCCATCCGCCGCGATGGAGATCTTCGAACTTCGCGAACCTGGCCGAGGTCGCAAGGCCTTCCGCGGAAACGCCTGCAGCGGCAACCAGTCCCATCGGGATGGTCTGTTTCATCCCATCGATCACGTAGATGTCGCCGCCCTTCTCCTGCCACACGACGCGCGGCGCGGTGTCTTTGTACTTGTGATCGATTCTCGCGATGTAAGTGTCGGGCGGCTCCATGATGTGGGAATCGGAGGAGATGATGGGCTTGTTGATCACGCTGTTGGCCATTGCTTTCGATGCTCCTTCAGTAAGCTGACGAACTTCTTCTTTCCTTCTGATCGCGCTCGGCTATGAATGCAACACCGTACCGGGCGTCGCGCCGGTGTAGCGCTCATTTTCATAAACCGGCACGCCATTGACGAAAGTGTGGATGACGCCGGTCGCTGGCATGACGAGGCGTCTCCCACCTCCCGGCAGGTCATCCTTCATCGTCCCGCGCCGCCCCGAACCTACGGTGTTAGCGTCGAAGACCGCGATGTCGGCGGGATTGCCGACGCTGAGCCGTCCGCGGCCCTTGAGACCGAAGAAATCGGCCGGCTCCGACGTAAGCCGCTTGACCGCGTACTCAAGCGTGATCGCGTTCAGGTCGCGCACCCAATGTCCCAGCAGATACGTGCAATAACCGGCATCGCAGAGCAGGCTCACGTGCGCGCCTGCATCGGAAAGCCCGATCATCGGACGCGGATCGTTGATCAACTTCGCCAGTCTCTCTTCGTTGGTGTTGAACACCGCCTGGGCGAAGGTGATGTTCAAGTCGTCCTCGATCGCGAGGTCGAGCATCGCTTCGAATTCACGGCCCTCGCAACCGCGCTCGCGTGCGATGTCCGCGACTGACTTGCCAACGAGCCCCTTGAGCTCCGGCTTGCCGACCTCGCACACTTCCACGCGCTTGAAATTCCGGCGCAGTACGCCCTTGCTCATCTCGTCCACGACCGCGCGGCGAAATTCCGGATCGGCATAAAGCTGCTTCAGCTTCTCGGGCGGCTGATCGACGGCCGGCTGCCACGATCGCATCAGCGAAAACGCCATTCCGGTCTTGAACTCGATTTCAGCGATCAACGGACGGCAAGTCATTTGCGGAACCGCGCCGCGCTTGATGAGGCTCTCGGAACGGTCCAGCGTCTCCGCGCTCGCCAGGGGCTTGTCTTCGAGGTCGAAGATCGCGAGCCAGGTGACTGGCCGTTCGCCTTCGTCGAGCAGAAATTTCAGCAGCTGCAGCTCGTGGTCCTGGATATGGCCGAAGTTCTGCGTCAGCGTGATTTCGATGACGCCCTTACCAAGGTCGCGTAACACGTGCGCATATGCCCCAAGCTCTGCACGGTCCGCGAGACGGCACGCCAGGGGTCGCCCCTTGTAGCCAACGTGCTGAACGCCGGTAGTATGCGAAAAGCCGAGCGCGCCTGATGCAACTGCCTCGCGCAGCAATCCGGCGATCTTCCCGGTCTCCTGCGGCGTGGCTGCGCGATCCATCGATTCTTCGCCCATCACGTAATGGCGGAACGGCGTTAGCGGAGCGAGAAACCCCAGGTTGATTGCGCTGCCGCGATGCCGGGCCGCTTCGAGGTAGCTGGGAAACGTCTCCCAATCCCATGTGATGCCGCGTTTGAGCACGTCGTACGGAATCGCTTCGACATTGACGAGGTCCAACGCCGCGATGTCACGAGCCTGCGGTCGGCATGGCGCCAGGCCCACGCCGCAATTCCCCATCACGACGCTGGTCACTCCGTGCCACGACGAACAGGTTATCTGCGGATCCCAGCAGATTTGCGCATCGTAATGCGTATGCGGATCGACGAACCCGGGAGCGACAATCAGTCCGTCGGCGTCGATGGTCCTGGCCGCGCCATCCTTGACCTTGCCGATCTCGACGACGACGCCATCCTTGACCGCAACGTCGGCAACGCGCCGCGGCGCTCCGGTTCCGTCTACCACCGTTCCGTTTCTGATCAGCAAGTCGTTAGACATGGTCCTTGCCCTCGAAGTTCGTGGTCTTGCGAACGTCTCTTCTGTTGAGTCGCACGCTAGCGCAATTCATCGCCAAAGGCTTAACGCCCGTTTGTCCTCACGCAGCCTGCTGCGACTCCGCGAAGCGCACGGGGAGATGCTTGATACCGGCCAGGAAATTCGAGCGCAGCCTCTCTACCTTGCCCGCGACCCGGATCTGCTTCAGTCGCGGCAGCAGCGCCTGCAGGGTCAATCTCAATTCGAGACGTGCAAGATGCGCACCGCCGCAGAAATGCTCGCGCCTGCTGAAGGCGAGATGATCGTTAGGCCTGCGTTTGAGATCAAAGACATAAGATGCGCGAACGCCGCTTCGTCGCGATTACCGGACGGAAACAGCGCCACTGTGTGGAACCTAACTCTCCAGACACCCAGCGGCAACCCTCGAGACCTGCCCGTCGATACGCGCCAGAAGGAAGTGCGCCTGGTCGCTGACATCGCATAGTCGCCCAGGGTCGCTAGAGCGCGAGCGACATTCTCAGGCAGAAACAAAGGGCGTCAATCGCCTTTTTCCCGCAAGATCTATCGGCGCGTAGAAAAGCCCGACGCTGGAGTTGGTGACGAAGCGAAGCGCGCGGCTTCGGACGCGGCATAACCCGCGGTCCCGATCAGCTCCATGCCGCTTTCGAGACTTGGGACAGTTACCGTTTACCGAGGCGCTTTTGCTAAGTTTAGCCTCTTGTTAAACGCTCGTTTAGCACTCACAAAAGGAGACGCCCGTGGACTTCGAAATTCCGGCCGATATAAAGGCATATCTGAAAGAACTCGACGCTTTCATCGAGAAAGAGATTAAGCCGCTCGAGCAGTCGAATGACAATATCCGCTTCTTCGACCATCGCCGCGAATGGGCGCGTACCGACTTCGAGCGCGATGGGCTCCCGCGGCACGAGTGGGAAGAATTGCTGCGCGAGATGCGCCGGCGGGCCGATAAGGCCGGCCATTTCCGCTACGGCCTGCCCAAAGAGTACGGCGGCAAGGACGGCACCAATCTCGGGATGGCGGTTATCCGCGAGTACCTGGCCGCGAAGGGCCTGGGGCTCCATAACGATCTGCAGAACGAGAGCTCCATCGTCGGCAACATGCCGACGGTGCTGATGTTCCGCGATTTCGGTACCGAGGAGCAGAAGAAGAAATTCATTCCGGGCATCCTCGACGGGTCGATTCGAATCGCCTTCGGCCTGACCGAACCGAATCACGGCTCCGATGCGACCTGGATGGAGACCCGCGCGACGCGTGACGGCGATGGATGGCGTATCAACGGCGCCAAGATGTGGAACACGGGCCTGCACGTCGCCACGCACGATTTCATTTTCGCGCGTACCTCGGGCAAGGACGGCGATGCGCGCGGCATCTCGTGCTTTATCGTGCCGACCAGCAGCCAGGGTTTCAAAATCGAGGAATATCTCTGGACCTTCAATATGCCGACCGACCATCCGCGTGTGTCCTTCAAGGACATCTACGTGCCAGCGGGCGAGATTCTGGGCGATCCTGAATACGGCCTCGCGGTCGCGCAGCATTTCGTGCACGAAAATCGTATCCGGCAGGCGGCGTCATCGCTGGGCGCCGCGCAGTTCTGCATCAATGAATCGGTGAAATACGCGAAGGAGCGCAAACCGTTCGGCAAGGCGCTCGCCGTCAACCAGGCCATCCAGTGGCCGTTGGTCGAGCTGCACACCGAGGCCGAGATGCTCCGCGGGCTCATCTACAAGACCGCCTGGGAAATGGACCGGATGCCGAAGCAGGATGTCGCGCGCAAGCTGTCGCACAAGGTCGCGATGTGCAACTACCGGGCTAATCGGCTGGTGTGCAACGCGGCGGACCGCGCGATCCAGACGCACGGCGCGATCGGGTACTCGCGGCACAAGCCATTCGAGCACATCTATCGGCACCATCGCCGGTACCGCATCACGGAAGGCTCCGAGGAAATCCAGATGCGGCGCGTGGCGCAGATCCTGTTCGGCTTCACGAGCAGCCGCGGAAAGGAAGCATCGGCAGATCGAGAATGAGCAACGAAGATTTGGCCCGCCGACTTGAGACGGCGGTGAAGCGCCATATCGGCGCGCCTGGAACGATTCATAACCTGGCGCAGCTCACGGGCGGCGCGAATCGCACGACGTGGTCGTTCGCCGCGGATATCGACGGAAAGCGCGAACGGCTCATCATGCAGCTTTCGGCAGCCCAGCCGGAGGAGGTCCCACCCGAACTCGCGGAAATCTCCGTGTATCCAACGGCGGCCGAGAGCGCGCGAGTGATGATGGCGGCGGAGAAGCGCGGCGTTCCGGCGCCGCATATCCGCGCGATCCTCGATGACTCCGACGGACTCGGGATGGGCTACATTACCGATCACGTCGATGGCGAGACGCTGGCGCCGAAGATCCTGCGCGACGCGGCGTTCGCGCCGGCGCGCGCGAAGATGACGGCGCAGGCGGGCGAGATACTCGCCAGGATCCACAGCATCCCGTTGTCGGAAGCTCCGTATCTCAAGGGCCAGGATGCCGTCCAGATGATCGAAGCGCAGCGCAGGGTTGTTGACTACTACGGATTTCATCTCCCGGCCCTCGAGTGGGGACTGCGCTGGGCGACCGAGAACGCGCCGAAGAACGCACCGCTCACGGTAGTGCACGGAGATTTTCGCATCGGCAACATGATCGTCGGCGAAAACGACGGCATCCGGCTGGTGCTCGACTGGGAAATCGGACAGATCAGCGACCCGATGCAGGACCTGGGATGGGTCTGCGTGAAGACCTGGCGATTCGGCGGAAAGAATCCGGTGGGAGGCTTCGGCAAACGCGAAGATCTTTTCGAGGCTTACGAGAAGACCAGCGGCAAACGCGTTGACCCGGCCCACGTCCGCTTCTGGGAAGCCTTCGGCAGCGTGAAATGGGCGGTCGGATGCCTCAGGCTGGGGATGCGCGGAGTTGAGGAGATGGGCGTCGAACGTTGCGCGATCGGCCGGCGGATCGAAGAGCCGCTGTGGGATTTCTACGAACTTCTTGAGGGCCGCGATTAAGGCGGCGAATGTCGAACAATGCCATCGAGCTTACCATCAACCACGACCTTGCTTCAGGCGGCCGTCAAGTATCTCGAAGATGAGCTGATGCCGACCCTGAAGGGGTACCATCGATTCAAAACCCGCGTCACGGCCAACGTGCTCAACACCGTGCGGCGCGAGCTGGAGATGCGGGGCAAGCAGGCCGCCGCGGAACACGATCGCCTGGTGGCGATATTGGGTCACGATGGCGAGGTCGAAGAGCTGAGCCGCGAACTGGCGAAGAAGATTCGCGCGGGTTCGGTAAAGCTCGACGATCCAAAGTTGCGCGCGCACATCAGTCAATCGCTGCGCGATGCGCTTGAGATTAACAATCCCAAGTGGTTCGCGCGCTGAGCCTTCATTCCGTCATTCCGAGCCAGCGGCGAAGAATCCCAACGAACAGTCGCAAAGCCACCTTCCGTTGAGACTCTTGGCTTCAGCGCAGAATGACGGAGAAGAGACGGTTGTCGCAGCGTCTGTTCGATGATCGCGGACTAGCCGAAAACCCCCTTGCCGCCTTGCCGCATCTCGGCGAGGCGGATGATGAGCGCGAAGAGGATCGCCGTCGACAGTCCGAACATCAGCATGCCGTTGGTCGCTTCCAGCGGCCCCAGCAAGCGCCATTGCGGGCTCATAACGATGTCGCCGTAGCCGAGCGTCGTGTAGTTGGTGGCAGAATGGTAGAAGGCCGTCGCGAATCCGTGGAATTCGCCCAACGCCATCAGTAACAACCCCCACATCGCCATCTCGATCAGATGCGCGCACATGAAGACCGCTACCGCGGCCATGATAGTTACGACGTCCTCGCCCATCCTCACCCCGGCGCGCCCTACATTCAGCCGCAACTGCGCGATTCGGCTGGTCGAAAATCCGGCGGTGCCGTGGATCATGACGGTCGCGATGGTCATGGCCAGGCCGACGGCTATAGGAATCGCCAGTGCTACCTGTTCAGCAGATGCGTTCACGTGAGCGGCGCCAAAGCGGCGCCGCCTTATGGTGACGGTGGGCGCGAGGTGATTTCAAGACGGGTCGCGCGAATTCAGATGCCGAGCATCCGGCGCAACTTCGATGCACTGAATCCCACCATCGTTTCTGCACCGACCCGAATCACCGGCACGGCGCGGAAGCCGGCGTTGACAAGCTCGTCGCGCGCCGCAGGGTCATCGCCGATGTTCCGTTCCACGAATGGGACGGCGTGCCGCGAGAGGAAATCCATCGCGGCATGGCATGCTGAGCACCCATGGTTGGTAAAGATCGTCACTTGCTGCATGTTGTTCCTCGTCTTGCCCGCCCATTGGCCGGAGCACAGCCCCGGCAATCGCAGATCATCTTGCGCAGCGTGCGCTGCAGGCGTTGAAGGCGCGCAATTTCCGTGGTCATTTCCGCAAGCTTGGTCTCGGCCTTGCGCGTGAGCGGACCGCACTCGTGGGTAGACCTGACCCCCACCGAGAGCAGCTCGCGAATCTCACGCAGCGAGAATCCCAGGCCCTTGGCGTCCTTGACGAACTGCATCCGGCCGATGTCCTCCTCGGAATAGTTCCGATAGCCCGACACCAGCCTGCGTGGGCGCGCGATAATGCCCTGGCGTTCATAGAAACGCAGTGTGTCCACGGTGACACCGGTTCTTCGCGCTAGCCGTCCAATCGTCATTCGGTTACAAACATAGACCTTGGAGTATAGTCCGGGGTCAAGACCAAGGCAGCGCTTGATAGCGTATCCAAACTACAAATTGCGTTGTATAAACGGCGGGGATCGATTCTCGCGAGGCCTGAGCTGTCCACGTATATTCGGATCGCAAAAAAGGTAGTCCAGCACAGAGCTGAATGCAGGCTGAAGCTGTCACAAACGAGCTGACAAGTCTCAACTTCGAGCGCGGCCAAGACTCGTCCCTGATCATCCACCTGGCCGGTAGCTGGCGGATGCATCACGGGCTTCCGTCCGTGGGCAAGGTCCTGCACGAGATCGATCAATCGGCGCCGCGCCAGATTCGCTTCGATACGACCGGGCTCGGCGAATGGGACAGCGGCCTGCTCACCTTCGTTGCGCGAACCACCGAGCTCAGCCGCGCGCGCAAGATTCCGTTCGAGCTCGACGGATTGCCCGAAGGCCTGGTGCGCCTGGTCGAACTCGCGGAAGCCGTTCCGGAAAAGAAAGATGCGCGCAAAAAAACGAAGGCGGCGCCCATGCTTCAGCGGGTCGGCACCGCCACTATCGACTACGTTGTCGGGTCGGAAGACTTCGTCAAATTCCTGGGTGGGGTCACAATCGCGCTGGGGCGGATGTTCAAGGGCGAGGCGCGCTTCCGCCGCAGCGACCTGATGCTCGAAATCTACGATGCCGGGGTGGGAGCATTCGGAATCGTCACCCTAATCAGCTTCCTGGTCGGAACCATCCTGGCCTTCATGGGCGCGGTTCAGCTCTCGCAGTTCGGCGCAGAGATCTACGTTGCCGACCTGGTCGCTATCGGCATGGTGCGTGAGATGGGCGCGATGATGACGGCGATCATCATGTCGGGCCGTACCGGCGCCGCCTACGCGGCGCAACTCGGCACGATGAAGGTGACGCAGGAGATCGATGCGCTGACCACGATGGGCATCTCGCCGATGGAGTTCCTGGTGCTGCCGCGAGTGATCGCGCTGATCCTGATGATGCCGCTGCTGTGCGTGTACTCCGACTTGATGGGCGTGTTCGGCGGCGCCTTCGTCGGAATGGCGATGCTGAAGATTCCGCTCGACATGTTCATGCGCGAGGCGTGGCACGCGCTGACACTCACTAACCTGTTCGGGGGCATGTTCAAGGCCACGGTCTACGGCATAATCATCGCAATCGCAGGATCGTTGCGCGGCTTCCAGTGCGGTCGGAGCTCTTCCGCGGTGGGAGAAGCCGCGACCAAGGCCGTCGTCACCTCGATCGTGTGGGGCGTGGTCGCCTGCGGTCTCATGGCGTTTTTGTTTAACCTGCTGGGAATCTGATCGATGGGTTCAAGCGCCGCAATCAAATCAGTCGTGAGCAAGGCCGCCGTCGGCGAGCCCCACATCATCGTAAAGAACCTCACGATGGCGTTCGGTGACTTCGTGCTGATGCGCAACCTGAATTTCACCGTGCGGCACGGCGATGTGTTCGTGATCATGGGCGGCAGCGGATGCGGCAAGAGCACGCTGCTCAATCATCTGATCGGGCTGCTGGAGCCCGCGACCGGTGAAATATTCTACGGGGATTTTAATTTCACCAAGGCCCCGCCGGAGGCGCGTGAAAAAATGTTGCGGCGGTTCGGCGTGCTGTACCAGGGCGGCGCGCTGTGGAGCTCGATGACGCTGGCGGAGAATATCGGGCTGGTGCTCGGCGAGTTCACCGACCTGTCGCCCCGCGAGATTCGCGCTATCGCGTCGATCAAGCTGGCCCTGGTCGGACTGCGCGGCTTCGAGGACTACTATCCCAGCCAGATCAGCGGCGGCATGCAGAAACGCGCGGGGCTGGCGCGCGCGATGGCGCTCGATCCCGAGGTACTGTTCTTCGACGAACCATCGGCGGGACTCGATCCGATCAGCTCGCGCCTGCTCGACGACCTGATCCTGGAACTGCGCGACGGACTCGGCGCGACCGTGGTTGTGGTGACGCACGAACTGCCGAGCATCTTCGCAATAGCCAACAACAGCATCTTCCTCGACGCGGAGACCCGGACCATGCTCGCGTGCGGCGACCCCAAGGAGCTGCTCGCCCATCCACCGGACCCGAAGGTGCATCGATTTCTGACACGAGGCAGCGACGACAAACCAACCGGACAAATGAATGGGTAAAAGAGCAAATCCAACCATGGTGGGGGCCTTCGTACTGGGCGCCCTCGCTATCGTAATCGCAACCGTCATCGGGCTGGGCTCCAGCCATCTGTTCACGCACGAACACAAGTTCGTGATGTTCTTCAGCAGCGACGTGAACGGCTTGAACGTGGGCGCACCGGTGAAATTCCGCGGCGTGGAGATCGGGTCTGTCTCCAATATCCTGCTGAGCCTCGGAGGCCTGGGTGCGGGCAACCTGCAGCAGCAAGGCGCGCAGGTGCGCATCCCGGTGATTATCCAACTCGACTCGCGCAAAATCCTGGCGCGCGGCGCAGAACTGGATCTCGACGATCCGAAGCAGATCGAAACCGCGGTGCAGCTCGGTCTGCGCGGCGAGTTGAAGACCGAAAGCATGCTCACCGGAATTTGCTACATCGACCTCGACATGCATCCCGAGACGCCCGCCAAGTATTACCTCGGGCGCAACTCCCCTTACCCGGAAATTCCAACGGTGCCGACGCCGCTGGAGCAGGCGCAAACCGCCATCATCCGGATCATGGCTGCGCTGGAGAAAGTCGATTTCGACAAGTTGGCGACCGCGTTCACCAACACCGCGACCTCGATCAACGACCTGGTGAAATCCGAAGAGGTCCGCAAGACGCTGGTATCTCTGAACCAGGCGGCGGTGAGCCTGAACGAAACCGCGGACAGCATCAAGAAAACCAGTGACGACTTGAGCAAGCAGGTCGGCCCCGCCGCGGAGGATCTGCGCAAGACCACGGCCGCGGCGCGCGACGCCCTGGCGCAGGCGCAAGACACCTTGCTTGCGGTCCAGACGACGCTTGGACCGGGATCGCCGGTCAGCTACGAATTGATCCAAACCCTGGAGCAGACCGGCGATGCCGCCCGTTCCCTGCGCCAGCTTTCCGACTACCTGGAGCGCAACCCGAGCTCGCTGGTGCGCGGCCGCTACGTGGGGGACGACGGTAAATGAAACTACGCCTTGTATTCTTCGCGGTGATCGCCGTCGCGCTTGCGGGATGCCTTTCGCCGCGAAAGGACGACTCGAAGTTTTACGTGCTTTCTCCCGTAGCAGATGCTGCCGGCGCCGCTTCCCGTCCGATCCTGCTGGGCCTTGGTCCGGTCAAGTTGCCGGCCTATCTCGATCGGCAGGAAGTGGTGACTCGGGTCGCCGCGAACCAGCTTGAACTGTCGACCGTGGATCGATGGGCGGAGCCCTTGTCCTCCAACTTTACTCGCGTGCTCGCCCAGGACCTGTCCGCCGATCTCGGCACGCAACGGATAACTTTCTATCCCTGGTACAACACAACCCGCGTCGACTTCCAGGTCAAGGTTGACGTGTACCGCTTCGAAACCAGCTCAGACGGCAAAATCGATCTGACCGCGCATTGGCAGGTTCTGGATGGAACCGGCAAGCTGCTGACGGTGCGCGACTCCACCTACGCGGAGACGGCGAAAGCCGGCGATGCGGGCGATTGCGCGGCTGCGATGAGCCGCGCGCTCGGTCGGTTGTCGCAGGAGATCGCTTCGGTAATCGCCGCCGCGCCGACGCCAAGCTCAACCTGATCGCAGGCCGAGATCCCCGTAGATCGCGTCGAGCGTCGCGATCATGCGCGCGTCGTGCTTTGCCGGCGCTGCTTCCAACATCCCGTTGAAGACCATCGCGACCGCGAGTTGATGTTCCGGGTCGGCGAATCCCACCGAAGATACGTAGCCCGCGTGCCCGAAGGTGCGCGGCGAGCATCGGGTTCCATACCAGGCCGCGCCTGAACCGTATTGCTTTGAATCGATCACGAATCCCAACCCGCGGTCGAGCGAGAAATTGAAGGTGCGATCCTTGAGACCCACGGTGTGCCGCGAGGTCAGGGTCTCGATTGTTTCCTTGCGGATGATTCCGCGGCCACCATCGAGCAACGCCTCGTAGAAGCGCCCCAGCTGGCGGATCGGACCGCGTCCGTTACCTCCCGGCCGGCAATTGGCCATCGCCTCGGGCGAATCGCGGAAGGGTGCATACCCGCTGGGAATCGGCAGCGCGTTGCCGTCGGCAAAATGCATCGGCACGATGCGCTCACGGAATTCGTCATATCGCCCGGGAGGCATGCCCAGCCATGAATCAGTCATCCCGAGCGGCTCGAAGATCGCCTCGCGGACATATCGATGGTACGGGCGCCCATCGAGCCTGCGCACGATCTCACCCAGCACGTACCATCCGGAGGCGACGTGATAGGCGGAGGTCTGCCCCACTATCCAACCCGGTTCCAGTGGCGAACCGCAGATTTGCGCGATGATGTTCTCCCACGGATCGTAGGTCCAGGGTCCGACCGCACGCGGAAATCCGCCGGTGTGGGTCAGGACGTGGCGTATGGTGATTGGCTCTTTGCCTTTAACGCCGAACTCGGGGATGTGCTGGGCGACTCTGTCATCGAAGTCCAGCTTGCCGCGCTCGCGCATTTGCCCGATCGCGATCGCGGTGATCGGCTTGGTCGAGGACATCCAGAGCATCAGGTGATCCGGGCGCATCGGGACGCCGTCGCGCGCCTGCCCGATGCCGATATCCGCGACCGTCTCACCGTTGTGTGAGACGTAGAGCTGCGCCCCGAGCTGAAGATTCTCGGCAATTCCGCGCTCGATGACCTCGATAGCGCGATTGATTCGTTGATTTCCGACCATCGCTACCGGCTCTTCGTGCGCATCGTGACCTTGTCCCAGAGGTTGATCTGGTAACCATCGGGATCGAGCAACTCGGCGCCATATCCCCACCTCAGCTTCTGCGGGGCGTTGATAAACTTGATGCCCTTGCGTTTCAGGTCACGATGTTTGCGGTCGACATCCTTGACCTGGATGACCATGGTGCACTTGGCGCCCGCGATCTTGCCCGCGGTCTGATTCAGAAAAATCGTGAAACCGGCCTGGTCTTGAATCGCAATGGTTTTGGTCTCGAGGTTCTCGAACTCGACCTTGAATCCAAGCGTTTTGACGTACCAATCGCGCGAACGTTTGGGATTGGTGACCGGCAGCGCCATGTGATCGAACTTCAGCATTGCTCTACAGCTTGCGTTTGAAGCGCCGCATGCCCGGCGAGCCGCACGCGGCTTCGTGATCGGGATGCCGTTTTTCCGCGTCGAAGCGGAACCCTGCCTTGTAGTAGGCGCGCTCGGCCGGTTCGTTGCCAATCAGGAAGCTGATCTGCGCGTCGGTGAATCCACGCTTGCGGCCGTCTTCCAGCGCGTGTTCGATCAACAGGCCGGTCAGACCGCGTCCGCGGAACTCGGGGCGCGTCGCGACATTCTCGATGGTCCACCAGTTGTCGTCGCCCGGCATGATGCAGGTAACGACGTAGGCGCCGCGCTTCCACATTGCCTGCAGGTCGGAGTCTTTCCATCCGTAGCTTCCAACCACCTCTGTCATTGCCTTTCCGGTAAGCGGGTATCCATCGCCGGCACGGAAGCGACAAAGAGCAGACGCGGGTTGGCCGTCAACTTCCGCGATCAGGAACAGGGAGTAATGCCACCACGAGATGGTCTCGGCGACCGCCAGGCGTCGAACAAACTCGAGGACTTCCGTCTCGGGCTTCTCCAGGATGATGTCAAACCACCCTATCTTGAGGTGCGAGCGCGTAGCGGCCTGGATTGTCCAGGCAACGAATTCCGCATCCTGCGCAGTAGCCGGACGAATCAGCGGTTGAGTCATCGTGGTTCCTACCTCCGGAACAACGGTAGCGTACAACGTCGTCCGTGCCGGCGTCATCATCACGGGATCAACCGTCGGCGCGGCAAAAGGTTACGGTTGGGGAGTGATCTGCTCGCGCGGGTTGTACCTCTCAATCGCGGCGCATATTTAGAGGAGACTCAGAAAAGGAAGGCGCATCCCGATGGATACCCGCGAATTTCAAACCATCCAGGCCGAGGTCGACGGAGCGCTCGGCCGACTTACTCTCAACCGGCCTGACCGGCTGAATGCGGTCGGCGCGACGATGCTCCAGGAGCTGGCCGAGGCCGCGCGATGGTTCGATGCCCATCGCGAACTTCGGGTCGTGATCATGAGCGGCGCCGGACGCGCATTCTGCGCCGGCGCGGACCTGAAAGATCCTCCTGCCGCTGATTTGCGGCCGGGCAGCGACAAGAGCTGGCTGTATCGGCGCGAGGCCGGGCAGAACGGGTTGCGGGCTGCCGATGCGCTCGAGCAGATGCGGGCCGTCACGATCGCGCAGGTGCACGGTTATGCGGTGGGCGGGGGAGTGGTGCTCACGGCAGTGTGCGATCTGCGAGTTGTTGCGGACGATGCATGGTTCTTCATCCCGGAAGTCGATCTCGGTCTGCCGCTTGCGTGGGGCGGCATTCCGCGCCTGGTGCGTGAGATCGGCCCCGCGATGACCAAAGAGCTGGTGATGAGTTGTCGGCGCTTCGGGGCGGCGGAAGCCAAGGCTATAGGTTTTATCAATCGTGTCGTTCCGCCGGACCGCCTCAATGCGGAAGTCGAAAAACTGGCGCGCGAGCTGATCGACAAGCCCTCGGTGCCGGTTGCTATTACCAAGGAGCATGTGAACGCGGTCACGCGGGCGGCGAGCGCCGGACTTACGCCATATGCGGACGGGGACGTGCTGATCTCGACGATGGCCGAAGAAGAATCGCGTGCGGCTGCGCGCTCTTACCGGGAAAAGGTCTTGAAAAAGGGATAGGCGAAGTCCGCCGCGACACGCATGGCGGCGGATTCAATCGATGCTCCAGCTTCATTACGCAAATCGGCTCGAAAACCTGATCGAGCCGCTCGCTGAAAAGATCGAAGCGCACCAGGTCAGCGATCCGCTCAAGCCACTCTCGATCATCGTGCCGAATCGGGCGCTCGAGCAGTTTGCCAAGTACGGCATCGCCGAGCGCCTTGGAGTCGCCGCGAACCTCAAGTTCCCGTTCCTGCGTCGCTATCTCGCGGAGATCGTCGAGCGCGCCGACCCGAGCATCCGCGTGCTGGAGGTCTCGCGCCTGCAGGTCGTGCTCTTCGAATGCCTGCGCAGCGATGCACATCGAGCCGACCGCGCATTCCAGCCGATTCGCGACTACATCATGGCGGCAAATCCGGAGAATGCCGCGATCGCCGATTTGAGGCTGTTCGAGCTCGCCGCGCGCACCGCGTATCTGTTCCAGGAATATTCGATCTCACGATCGACGATGATTCAGGCCTGGGGTGCTGGAAAGGCCGCCACCAGGTCTGACGAAGAGCTGTGGCAGCGAACGCTCTGGACAGCGGTATTCGATCACAAAGGCGCGGCACGATCGCAATGGACCCGCGATACCGAGCATCGATGGATGCTGCTGCCCGATGCCCTCGATGCGACCGATGACCCCGTCCTGCGCCCCAGGTTGCCGCCGGCGCTGCACGTCTTCGGGCTCGCATCGCCGGGGCACGTCTTTCTCGAAATGTTCGCGCGCATCGGAGCGCTGACCGATCTGTTCGTCTACGCGCTCAATCCGTGCATGGAGTTCTGGGAGGACGTCGACACCTCGGCGGCTGTCCGGCGGGATAGGTGGCGTCATCGGAGCGATCGGGTCGGCACGGCACTGGATGAACGCGAAGACCCGTTCGATCTGGTCGCGCCGGCGGACACGCGCGCACTTCAGCTCTGGGGGCGGCCGGGACGCGAGTACATCCGAATGCTCAATGAGTTGACGGAATGCGATTTCCAGCCGCACTTTTCTCATCCCACAACAAGTTCGCTGCTGGGGCGACTGCAGGAGGACATCCTGGTTCGTGCGGTCGAAGGCATCGGCGATCAGCCGGTCGATGACCCAAAGCCCGCGAGCATCCGATTTATCGGCGCACCTGGAATTCGACGCGAGATCGAGATCGTCGCCAACGAAGTGCTTCGCCTCGCGGCGAACGCGGACAAGAGTGAGGCACCGCTGCGATTTCACGAGATCGCCTTGTTGATTCCCGAAGCAGTCGCAGACGCCTACCTGCCACACGTCCAGAGTGTGTTCGCATCGCAGTTCGGCATCCCGATAGAAATCGTGGGCAGGCGTTCCTCCCGCGGCCGGGCCGCCGAAGCGATCGACTTGTTGCTCAAGTTTCCGCTTGGGCGTGCCACACGCGATGAAATGCTGCGGCTGATGATCAACCCCGTCATCGCGGGCGCCAGCAATGAGCTGGATGCCGAGCGGCTGGCGGCGTGGTGCGAGGAGTTGGGCGTTTTCTTCGGGACCGATGCGGCCGAACTGAAGAACACCTACGTGCCGCCCAACCTCTTCCAGTGGGACCAGGCCCTGACCCGCATCGCGCTCGGTGCTTTCATGGAAGGCGGCGTCGGTGAGCCGGCCCGACCATATGCGAGTGAGCACGGCTCTCTTTTGCCCCTCGGACTGCCCCACGATGAGTGGCAGGCCGGCGCGCGCTTCCTGCGTATCGCGCGCGGGCTCCTCTCAGACGCGCGAGAAATCCGATCGCATCGCTTGCCGCTGGCCGAATGGGCGACGGTCAAGGCGGAATTCGTCGGAACATACGTGCAACCCGCCGATGGCGATGACCAGTCCCTACGAGATCAATGTCTCGAAGTTCTGGAGGCGATGCGTTTTCTGCCAACTGACCCGGTTGGTTACGAGGTGGCTCATTCGTTTGTCAGCGCTGCCATCTCAGACCTGGCGGCGCGCCAAGGCGCGCTGTCCGGGCGCGGTGTCGCGGCGGGCTCGATGGAGACGCTCCGCGGGTTACCTTTCCGCGCGATCTTCGTGATGGGCCTCAACGAGGCGACGTTTCCGGAACGCGATCGACGCGACCCGGTCGACCTGCGATTTGCGCGACGGCATCCGGGCGACATCAGCCCGCCCGAACGCGATCGCTACCTGTTTCTCGAATCGCTCCTGGCCGCTCGCGAGCGCATCACCTTCTCATGGGTCGAGCGCGATGCGCAGACCGGCGACCGGCTGGAACCATCGACGACGCTGCGCGAGCTGGAATCGATTCTGCGGGCATATCTGAAAGAACGGCTGGCCGCAGATTTGACGACGTCTCATCCTGTTAGCCCGTACGACCTGGACTACTTTCCCGGGCTGCGGGCGGCCGCGGCGACGAAGGACCTCGTGAGCTTCGACTCCGATGCACGCCGCGGCGCGCGGATGATCGCGCTGCGCAAAACTCTCGTCGAAAAGTTCCCTAACGAAATATTGCCCGGTCGAGACAAATTGCTCGACGAGCTCGACCCGCAGACTCGCAAACGCATCGAACCGAGCCTGGAACTATTTGATCTGCCCGCCCGAACCGCATCAAAGACCGATGCGTTCGACATGCCGCTCGCCGCCATCCGGCGCTTCCTTGAATGCCCCCTGCAGGGAGCAGCGCGGTACGCGCTGCTGATGACCGACGATTCCGATGCGCCCGAGGAGGCGACCGACGAACCCATCGCGCTGTCGCGACTCAATCACGCGATGCTGCTACGGGAGGCGTTCTGGGCCGCTCGCGGCGACCCGAAACTCTTCGAAGACGAATACCGAAAACAAATCATCGCGGCACAAATGCGGGGAGCCTCCCCAGCCGGTCCCTTCGCCGAAGCCGCCATCGTCGCGGACTGCCGACGCTTCGCGCGATGGTGCCGCGAACTCGAGGCATTCGGCGCGGAGCTGCGCGAGTGGCGCGTGTTCCGGATCGGCCGAGGAGACGAATTCGCCAAGGCCGACAAGGTGCTGCCCGCGCTCCGGCTGGACATCCCGATGATCGGCAGTGACGGCAAGAAAATGGTCCGCCGCGTCAATCTGCACGGATCGCTGGGCGCTTTCTCGGCCGACCTCGATCGATCGCTGAAGCTGGTGGCGCGGAAAAAATCAAAACCGCAGGACTTTCTCGAACTGTTCATAGCGGCAATCGCACTGCGCGCGGCGGACCAGCCGGTCCCATCCCGATTCGAAGCACTGATCCTGGGCGATCCTTCCGGAACCACCGACAGGAGCGCCGCTGCATGGCGCCGAGCCCTGCGTCTGCCCTCACCGGAGGATGCTCGGCGGTATCTCGCGGACCTGATTGCCGAGATGACGACGCGCACGCACGACTATTTCCTGCCGATCGAAGCAGTGGACAAGGCTCGCAACGCGATCATCGCCCGCAAGGACCCGCTCGACCCGATTGACAACATCCGCGAGGGCTGGAGTCCGTGTGCGTCAGACTACGGACCGGTTCGCAATGCTCACGACTACGAACCGCCGAGCGAAGAGGAAATCGCCGCGATCATTCAGCGGCGCTTCGGTCCAATCCAGGCAATTTTCGGAGAGAAAGAAGAATCATGAGCGATCGCAGCTATCGTCGTCCCGCGATCCTCGACCGGATTGCGCTCGACCGCCACTGCGTTATCGAAGCGAGCGCCGGCACCGGCAAGACCTTTACCATCGAGCATCTCGTCGTCGAGATTCTATTCAATACGGACCTTCGCCTGGAGCAGATTCTTGCGGTTACCTTCACCGAGAAGGCGGCAGCCGAGTTACGGACCCGCATCCGCCGCACCCTCGAAAAGACACTGATTGGTGACTCCGGCACGAAAGAGAGCGCCGGCACCGTAATCACGCTGGACGAAGCGATGATTCGGCGGTTGGAGAATGCGTTGTTCTCCTTCGAGCGCGCGCCGATTCATACGATCCATAGTTTTTGCCACCGGATGCTGACCGACCTGGCCTTCGAGAGCGGCGCGCGGATGCAACTGGAGGTCGCCGACGCGCGCACGATGTTTCACGAGGCGTTTCGCGCCGAACTGCGCGAGCGGTTCGCATCGGACGAATGGATGAGCCGGGTACTCGCCGAGTGGCTCGATGACGATCGCGATACCGATCGCCTCGAAGCGCTGTTGTTCGATGCGCACCGCCGCCGCTACCACGAATCGGGCGCAGTCGAGCGAAATTCCAGGGCCGTCGCGGCGCTCCTGGAGGGCTTCGACGCGAACCAGCTCGAGAGCGCATTGCGATCTGCGCGCGCAAAGAAGGGAGTGTTCACTGCCTTCGAGGATCTTCGCGAGGCGGTGAAGAAGTCGAATCGCGATCCCTCGCTGCTCCGTCGCGAGCTTGGATCTACCGACCTGACGAAGCTGGCAGACCTGGAGAAGCTTTCCGGATTACCCGAGGAGGTACGCCGGGTTTTCGCTACGCTTCGGTCCGTTCAATTCGCCTCGAACCTCGATGCGCGTGCGATCGACACGTTTCTCGGCCCGGTTGCTGCGCGACTTGCTCTCCTCAAGCGCGAGCGCGGCTTTATCGACTACGACGATATGCCGGGCTGGCTTTGGTCAGCCCTCTCCGGACCCCAGGGAGATCGGCTGGCAGCCGCTTTGCGCGAACGCTTCCGCGTGGGAATCGTCGACGAGTTCCAGGACACCGACGACCTGCAATGGCGAATCTTCCGCAAGCTGTTCGTCGAAAGCGAGACGCATCGCCTGATCGTAATCGGCGATCCCAAGCAGGCGATATATGCGTTCCGCGACGCCGACGTTTTCGCTTACTTGAAAGCGAAGACGGAACTGCATGCGCTTGGCGCGAAGATAGTGCCACTGACCGAAAACTTCCGCTCGACCGCCGAGATGATCGATGCGATCAACCTCATCTTCGCACCTGCCCCCGGCCAAACGTTCTTCGTCGATGGCGATATAGCGTACGATCATCCCGTCAAGTGCGCGCGGCCCGACGTCTCTTTTCTCCAGGGCGGCAAACCGGCGAAGCCAATCACCCTTTTCAGCTTTCCGGCCGACGCCGGGCTGTCGGCACGTCGCTACCGGATGATGCTGGGCCGAAAGATCGCGGCAACCTTGAAATCGCTGATCGACGGCAGTGAGAGCCTTGAGATTGCAGGACCCAGTTCGCGCATCGTGCCTGCGCGCGAAGTGTTCGTTCTGACACGCACCCTGATGGAGAGCCGCGAGATGGCCGGATATCTGCGCGAAGCCGGCGTTCCATATGCGTTCTACAAGCAGGATGGCCTCTTCAAGACGCGCGAAGCGGGACACGTGCTCGACGTGTTACGCGCGGTGGCGGACCCGCAGCGGCGATCGAATCGGCTCAAGGCGTGGTCCACCCCGTTCTTCGGCGTGGCGCTGCGCGATCTGCCGGGCCTCGACGACGTAGCACCGTCGCATCCCCTGATGGCCCGACTGCTTGAATGGAAAGCATTGGCGGAAGCTGAGAGCTTCGCGGACTTGTTCAGTGCGATGCTCCATCAGAGCGGACTCGCGGCTCGGGAGCTGCTGCTCGCAGATTCGCAGCGCGAGCTGACGAACTACGAGCACATCTTCGAAGTCCTTTTGGAAAATTCGACTTCCGATGCTCGCGATCTTACCGACCTGGTGCAGATGCTCGCGAGCTGGGTCGATGGCGACGACTTGCCGCCCGGAGAAAATCCGGGAGTGCAGCGCCTCGAAAGCGAACGGGATGCCGTGCAGATCATGACCGTGCACAAGGCCAAGGGTCTCGAGGCCGACGTGGTTGTGCTCTTCGGCGGCTATGGCCAGGCGCCGCCGCAACGCGACAAGGTTTCGGTCTTTCACGCAGATGGGGCGCGGCAGGTAATTGCCGGAACTTCCGCGCGCGCAGCAGCCAAGCCGGAACTGGATCGGGAAAGCAATGCCGAAGACGAACGACTTCTCTACGTCGCGCTTACGAGGGCGCGAGCCAAGCTGTACCTCGCGATGTTTGCCGAGAAAGCCACGCTTCGCGCGATCAACGGTTATTACCGAAAATTGAACGATCGCCTGCTCGCACTGGAAGCGGACAAAGGCGATGCGCACAAGGTTTTTGAGAAGGTGACTGAGACTATACGGCTGCGCAAAAGCGGCTCGACGTCACCGAGCGAGGAGCCTGCGGAGATTGGTTCATGGACGCCGCCCGAGGAACTGCTCAGGGATGATGGAGACCGGAAGCTGGCCCGCTCGCTGCGCGAAATCGTTACTCATCACAGCGCGCTCGCCATCAACTCCTACACGTCGCTGCAGCGGCGCGCCTCGATGAATGCACGGGCGGACGACGATGCCGCGCTCAAGTACGATCTCGATTCGGACGGCGCCGACGCAGATGCACCAGGAGACCTGGCCGGTGGAAGAGCGGTCGGAATTTTTCTCCATGAAGTGATCGAGCGGCTCGATCTTGATGATCTGCGCACGGCTCCGGACCTGGCGAGCTGGAAAGCGAGTCCCGGCGTGCAGGAACTGATTGCGGCAACCGCCCGACGTCATCGGGTGCGCGACAGCGATCGATGGCATCAGCGCGCCGCCGAGATCGTGTTCAATGCCTTGCGCTCGCCGATCGCGCTCGGCGGCGAAGACGCGCCAACGCTCGCGAGCTGCGAGCCGGTCCGCGAGATGGCGTTTACCTTTCCGATTCCCGCCGCGGACCACCCGCTGCTCGGTGCAAACCGCGACAGCAAGTGGAAGATCGAGCGCGGCCTGCTGATTGGCTTCGTCGATCTCGTGTTCCGTCATAAGGGCCGAACCTACTTCGCCGATTGGAAAAGTGATCTTTTGAGTTCCTACGACGAGGCGGCAGTGGCTGCCCATGTCGCCGATCGTTACCTGATCCAGGCGCGAATCTACACGATTGGGATCCTGCGCCTGCTGAGAATTCGCGACCGGCGCGAATACGAAGAGCGGTTCGGCGGCCTGGTTTACGTTTTCCTTCGCGGGGTTGAGCCGCGCGGCGATGGCCGCAGCGGAGTGTATTTTCATCGGCCGAGCTGGGAAGAGATCGTTGCGTACGAACAAACCCTGATGTCTCCCGCATAGCATGGACCCCTCCGACAAATACGAGCGACTCGCGCTGCGCGGAGCATGGCGGCGCTTTGAGATCGCTCGCGGCGCGCGAGTGCGCGACCTTGAGAGCAGGCTTCGCGCCCTGGAGGACAAGGTCGGCGACCTCAACCTCGAGCGCGATGCCGTCCACCTGGCTGCCGAGGTCGCGGCGCTGCAACCCAACCTCGACGATGACGCCCGATTCGCGCTGATAGTCCTGGCGGTTGTGTCGCTCGCAGCGCTTGCGCAGGGCAGCACCCGGTTTCCCGTGTCCGGCGAAAGTTCGCATGGACCGATGCGCGAGATGCTCTGCGCGCTTGTGGATGACGAGGCGGAGCGCGAGCGGGTGGGACGATCGATCGAAGACCTGCTCGCCGGCGACCGCGCGCCCAGGGTGATCGGACGCGCCGACGGCGACCGGCTCCCGCTTCTATTTTTCGATCCGTTCATCGCACATCAACGCTCGCGCGCACTCGAACTGCGGCTGGTCGCCAGTATCGCGGGGTTGCTGAAGCACGACCGCCCCTTCGGCGAGGCGCGCATCCAGAATGCTATCGCCGAGGTAGTCGAGCGGCCCGCGATACTGGGCACGCGAGAGATCGCGTTCTCCATCGAGCAGCTGCGCGCAATCAGGAATGCGGTGACCGCGCCGCTGGCCCTAATCTCGGGCGGGCCCGGCACCGGCAAGACCTCGATCGTGGTGGGAATCCTGCGCGTGCTCGCCCGCCTGGGCGTAGCCGCTGGAGATATCGCGCTGGCCGCGCCCACAGGACGGGCGGCATTCCGGATGCGCGATTCGGTCACGGGATGGCTCATGCGGATCGCCAAGCCGTCCGAGGAAGACGAACAGCTTCGAGCCGCCATGCCCGATGCCGCGACGGTGCATCGATTGCTCGGCTATTCGCCGGACCGTGGCGCGTTCCTGCACCATCGCAATAATCCGATCGCGGCACGCGTCGTGATCGTCGACGAGGCATCGATGCTCGATCTGTCGCTGATGGAGCGGCTGGTCGGCGCGCTGGCCGGCGATGCGCGAATCGTGTTTCTCGGCGATGCCGATCAGCTGCCGTCGGTTTCCGCGGGCGCCGCTTTCCGCGATCTGCTCCCTTCGGGCAAGACGCATCTCCTGTTCGCCTCCAGTGTCCGCCTCACACACAACTACCGAACCGAAGCCGACGATGCGGCCGGGGCGGCAATTATCGACGT
>DATJWT010000360.1:0-9947 GCA_035500975.1 Binataceae bacterium (SeqCode) | reverse complement strand
TCCCTTTTCTCAGGAGAACGGCGAATTGACGCCCACGCTCAAGTTGCGGCGCAAGGTGGTGCAGGAACACTATCGCGACGCGATCGAAGCGATGTACCGATAGCGCGGAGGGTGGCGATGAGGGAAGCGCGGCTGGCCTGGACAGCGATCGCAGCGATCGCGATTGGATGCGGTGCGATGCAGCCGCAGAACGGGACCGTCACTGGAGTCGTGCACGGCGTGAAGCACTACGACTCGACCAAGCTGGGTCCGCCGCTCGAGGGACGAGAAATCAGTCTTATCGATTCCGACACCGGAAATATCGCTGCGCGGACCCAGACCGACGCAGACGGAAAGTTCACCTTTTCCGTGGCGCCGGGAAAGTACTCGGTATGGGGCGGAGAACATGCCGAATACGTCGAGGTGAAAGGCGGCCAGACCAGCACGGTGGATATCACCGCGCCGGAGAAGTAGTGGCGCGGGCTTTCGCCTGCGTCCAGGTTCAGGGCATCGCGACCCTCCGGTCAACAACAGAAATAGCAGCTGTAACCGATACGTTGCACCGCTCCCTTACCCTCTCCCTGGAAAGGAAAGGGAAGGACGGGCTAGGAGAGAGGATCAGGAGCGGTCGGAGCCGTTTTCCAGTGCGAGCAGAACGTGGATCGTCGTCAGCTTCTTTACCAGGTACGCGCGCTTGCCCTTGGGCGTGATGACCTCGATGTCGTCGTCTTCGGTCTTGCCGATCAGAGACTTGCCGAGCGGCGACGACAACGAGATACGAAACTGTGCTCCGTCGACTTCTTCAGGAACGACGATTTCGTACTCCACGACAATGCCTTCATCGAGGTCTTCGAGCTTGACCCTGCTACCCAGGCCCACGGTGTCGCGGGGAATCGATTCGAGGTCGATAGTCATCAACTCCGCGATGCGAGCCTCCATATTGTTCACGCGGGCGCGCAGAAATTCCTGGCGCTGCTTGGCCATCGCCCATTCCGCGTTCTCTGACAGGTCGCCGTGGGCGCGTGCTCGTTCGAGTTCCCTGGGAAGCTCGACAGTGAGCTCGTGCTTGAGGGTATCGAGTTCTTTCTTGAGGCGCTTGATTACCGGTAGTTCAGCCATTCGACAACAACTTCCTGAAAAAGGTCTTGCTCCGTTGCGCTAGTCCGCGACAATCGACGTCAAACTGCGATTGACGCCGGACACGCTCTGTATTTTCTGCACCACCAGCTCTCCCAGCGCAGTAACGTCGGGCGCTTCCGCGATCGCGATGATGTCGTGGGGACCGGTGACGGCGTGCGCCACCGAGACGCCGTGCACCTGGCGAATTCGTCCCGCCACCTCGCGGGCCTTGCCGGGGGACGTGTCGATGAGAATGAAAGCCTTGACCGCCATATGCATAACCTCCCGGAGCGCATAGCGCCCCGCCGCCGGGCGCTAGCCCTGCGGCGCGATAGGGTTACCCTGCGCGTCATACTGATAAAATCCGCGGCCGACCTTGCGGCCGAGATATCCCGCATCAACGTATTTCTTGAGCAGCGGGCACGGCCGGTACTTGTCATCGCCGAGCACACGCTGCATCACTTCCATAATGGCCAGGCAGGTATCGAGACCGATAAGATCCGCGAGTTCGAGCGGTCCCATCGGCTGATTGGTCCCAAGCTTCATCGCGGTATCGATATCGGTCACGCCGCCGACGCCTTCGTACATGGTGTAGATCGCTTCGTTGATCATCGGAAGCAGGACGCGATTGACGATAAATCCCGGGAAGTCCTGCGCCGTCATGGTGGTTTTGCCGACCCGCTCCGCCAGCACGCGCGTGGCCTGGTAGGTGTCCTCGGAAGTTGCGAGGCCGCGAATGATCTCGACCAGGCGCATCGCGGGGACCGGGTTCATGAAATGCATGCCGATCACGCGGTCGGCCCGCTTGGTACGCGCACCCATCCGGGTGATCGAAATCGACGAGGTGTTGGATGCGAAGATCGTTTCGGGCGGGCAGATCTGGTCGAGTTTCTGGAATAGCGCGATCTTCGCGTCTTCGTTTTCGACCACCGCCTCGATCACGAAATCGGCGCGGGCGAGATCTTCGAGGTTAGTGGTGGTCTCGATGCTGCGGACGACGCGGTCGCGCTCCTCGGGTTTGAAGCGGCCGCGCTGCACCATGCGATCGAGGTTGCGCCCGATCCCGTCGAGGCCGTGCTTGCACATCTCTTCCGAGATATCGTTCATGATTACGCGCACGCCGGCTTGCGCAGTGACCTGCGCGATGCCAGACCCCATCTGTCCCGCGCCGACAACTCCAACCGTGCTTATCGCCATTCGACCATCTCCAATTCGCCGCTAGATGTAGGGAATGTAGTTCTTCAGAGAGCTCAACAACGCCGCGACATCGGCCTCATCGGCGAGCTCGCGGCACAGGATTTCGTAGTAGCCCTTGATACGCGAGCGCTCCTGGTTTTCGAGGGGTTCGGCCAGCAACACCTGGAAATCCTTGAGGATCGCCTGGGTCTCGAGCTTTTTCTTGACCGGGATCGCTTCGTCGTCGACGGCAATGAGAAGACGGATGTGATCGATCATACGATTCATCACGGCGAAGTCGCTGCGATCCTTCTCCATCTCAGTGCCACTCGGTCGGAGTCTCGCCCTTGACCCAGGTGCCAGCCCCGCCGTTCTTCATTCCTTCGCGCACGCGCTTCACGTCTTCGGGCGACTGCCGACCCGGCATCCCGAGTCCGCGCATGAGGGCATTGGCCAGGTTCGCGGTGAGCCGGTCGCGAAGCGTGGGTTGGCCGGCGACCGGGGCATCGAGGACCACATCGACCTGTTCCCGGGTGAGGCCTTCCGCGACGAAGAGGTCAACCAGTCCCGCGAGACCGACATCGCCGCCGGCGCGATCGACAACGCCGATGACGCGCCCGCAGGAGTCGCAGACCTTGCGCACAAAACCCGCACGTTTTCGGCAATAGACGCAGCGCATCGCGATTTTCGACCTATCAGCGTCGATTCGCAGGCCTAAAAAAACCAATGAAGCGGGCGCTCGCTCGCGGCGGCCTCGCTTCAGGGCTGAAATTACACTTGGCTGCGAAAGGCCGCAAGGCGGGTGTCACGACATCGCCGGAGACTCCGCCCGTAACCTGCGATTGACTTGGGAGTACTCGCCCACTAGATTCGTAATTGAGAATCATTCTCAAAATTATGGACCATACCGCCCTTCCATATTTCTTTTACTCCTTCGGCATCCTGCTGCGCGAAGGTTTGGAAGCGCTGCTGGTGATAGTCGCGCTCGCGGCGGGCGCGCGAAGTGCGGGCGGCCGCGATCGATCGCGCGATGTGTACGCCGGTGCTTTCCTCGCCCTCGTTGCCAGCGCGATTCTTGCCTGGGTGGTGAACGATCTCATCGGGGACGATGCGAGCGACACACTGGAAGGCGTTTTCCAGTTTCTGGCAGCCGCCACCCTCTTCTACGTCAGCTCGTGGATAACCTCGAAGAACCAGCACGATCGGTGGAGCAAGTTTATTTCGGACAAGGTCCGCAGCGCGGAACAAAGCTCGGTGCCGGCCGTGGCGTTGGGCGCGACCGCGTTCCTGGCGGTGATTCGCGAGGGCGGCGAAACGATCGTCTTCTTCCAGGGGCTGACCGCCGGAGCTACGGAGTTGGCTGAGCGACATGCGGTATTCGCCGGGATCGTCGCGGCATCGATAGCGCTTGGTGTAATCTTCTGGATTCTCACCCGCGCGGCATATCGAATTCCGCTTGCGACGCTATTCTCCGTGACCTCGATTCTGCTCTATGCGCTGGCGGTGGTGTTCGTGGGTCAAGGGGTCGGAAGCTGGCAGGAAGCCAGCGTGCTGCCCGCGACCTTTATCGATCATGTACCGCAGATTCCTGCGATCGGACTGTTCCCGACGTTTGAATCGATTGGCGCGCAGCTCGTGCTGATATTGCTGGCGATTGGCGCGCTGATAGTGCCGCGCGCGGCAACGCGCCGCATCAAGGTGGCGCAGCAGACCCGGCAGGAGCCGCGCCTGACCTGACCGGCCCTGCGCCCGAGTTGTCCGCGGCCTCGCGGCTTCGCAACAGTTCCTCGACAGTGCTCGTTAACTTTTCCGCTTCGTCGAGCGCGCGCGATCCCATGTTTGAGCATTGCTCGATGCGCGTATCGTGCGCGGGCGCGTTTTTACGCACCCGGTTCAGGGTCTCGCGAAGCGTCCTGGTTCGGTCGAGCAGCGTGGCGAGGCGCGCTTCCACCGGGGCGGTCGAGCTGCCGGGCGCCGATGCGAGGTTGAGCGCGAATGCCTGCGACCGCTCAGCGTCAGCCAGCCGACTCAAGGCGTGGCGAATCGAGGCACATCCCTCCTCGGCGGTCTCATCGGCAGAAGTTGGCGGTTGGGGAATATCGCCCGCGAGCGCAGCGGCCGTAAACGACAGCGCGGCGACAGCGATCAAGATCGAGGGCTTGAACGAAAGAGCCGGCCCGTGAGCCGGCTCCGAACGGTCAGATCTGGCGGGGAGCGCGGCCGCGGCTAGGCGGCATCTTCGGCCGAAGCGGAATAGCCAAGAGAGTTGAGAAACTCTTCCTTCTCGCCGGACGGCATGATGTAGATCCCGTCCCATCCACAAACCTCTTCACACAGCAGGCAACCCACACAGGTCTTCTCGTTGACTTGCACGCGCCCGAGGTAGACGGCGCTGTTCTCGGGCGACGGAGAGATACATTCGAACGGGCAAACGTCGACGCAGACGCCGCATCCGTTGCAGTTGTCTGGATGAACTACCGCGACCGGGCGCTCGGCGCGCTTCAGGACGTGGGTCAGGACGCCCTTGTTGTTGAGAATCGCGTCGTCGGGGCAAATCACGCCGCACGCTCCGCAATCGATACAGGAGGCGGCCTCGATGAAGTAGACCTTCTTGGAGATTCCGGAAATCGCGCCAGTCGGGCAGCGCTTTTCACACGCGCTGCATCCGGTGCAATTTTCGGCGATTATTTCGTAGGGCATTACGGATACCTTTCGAACATCGCGGGCGCGGCCGCCCGCAGAGCTTAAGACTACTTGCGCATCTCTTCGATAATCTTATCGCGCTGGCCGTGCTCGATCAGCTGATCGTTACGGCGGGCCTGCTTGAGGCCGACGTAGGTGAAAAACAGCACCAGGAACATCATCCCCATGATGGGGATGTTGTCGGGCTGTACCAGGATTTCGAGAAACTGCTGAAGGCCGGAAATGTGTCCTTCCATCGCGTCCCTTCCCAGAAAACCGCCGAACCTCCTCGCAACACACACTCGCACCAGCCGGCGAAGACTTATCGGCTTCTAATTTTGAAGTATCAGCAGCATTAGGCGAAGTCAACGTGAAGGCTTCCACAGCGGCCCCTGCTCCATAGCCATTGCTGTCAGGTGATGACCGGCTGAGTATAATGCGGCTTTGATGGCGAACGGAGCGGAAACGGCAACTCTCGGAGCGGTTTCGCCGGTGCGGCTGTTCAAGGCCGTGTGGGGCGCGATTGCTACCCTGCTGTGCGTCCTGGTAACGGCGATCGCCGGCCTTCCCACGGCGGTCCTGGCACGGCTCGGATACCTGAAACCCGTGACGTTCATGTCCACGGTGTGGGCGCGCCTGCTGATCTTCTTCTGCGGTGTGCGACTGGAGATTGTCGGGTTAGAAAATCTACGGGGAATCGGGCAGTACGTACTGGTCTGCAACCATCAGAGCTTCTTCGACATCTTCGCGGTCGCTGCATACATGCCCGGCCCGATACGATTCGTCGCCAAGAAAGAGCTGATGAAGATTCCGCTGGTGGGCTACTCGATGAAGCACGGCGGCCACATAATCATCGATCGGCAGGCGGGCGGCAAAGAGATACGCAACGCGCTGGAGGTTGCGCGCAAAGGCTTCAGCCTCTGCATCTTCGCCGAAGGGCATCGTTTCAGCGACAACCGGGTACATCCGTTTGAAGACGGCGCGGCGTGGCTGGCCGCGCTGACGAAGTTGCCGGCGGTGCCTATGGCGATAAGCGGATCGGGAGGAATCTTTCCCCGGCAGGCGAAAATCGTGGTGCCGGGCGGCAAGATGCGGATGACGATCGGCACGCCGATCCCGACCGCGAACCTCAAGAGCCGCGACCGCGGCGAGCTCACCCGAAAGCTCGAGGAAGCGGTTCGCGGCATGTTCGTAGAAGAACTTTAGGGACGATGAATAGCCGGGTTCCGCACGTCGGGACTTATCGCCGGGAGCTGCCGGTCAGCCTCGAACGCCTCTACGAGAACGCGATCGACTGGGAGCACCTGCCCTGGCTGCATCGCACGACCTTCGCGCAAATCGAGCGGACCGAATCGGGCGACTGGGGATTTCGTGCGCGCGTCTGGACGCATCCATTTCAAGAGCAGCGTGCGTTCGTGATCGAGCTTAGGCTGGATCGCGAGTGCCGCCGATGGATCACCAGCACGTTGGAAGGCACGGGAACCGGCACAGAGATCTGGACGCACGCGTTCTCGCTGGCAGAGAGAAAGACGCTGGTGGTCGTCGATTTCTTCGTGCCGGACGTGGATGACGCCGCGGGCGCGAGGCTCGGAGACTACTACAAGCGATTGTACGCGCGGCTCTATGACGAAGATGTCGCGATGATGTCGCGGCGCGAACAGGAGTTGGATCGCGTTCGCGGCGCCGGGCGCCCGGAACCCAAGCGGAAGGACCTCGGAAACATCTCGACGCTACGCGCCAAGCTTCCCTTCGACGTGGAGCTGAACGGCGCGCAATTCAGAATCATCGAGCTTGACGGGAAGCTGGTCGCATACTCAACGCGGTGCCCGCATTTGCTGGGGCCGCTGGGCGCGGGTCGCTTGGAGGGTGGAATCGTGGAGTGCCCGTGGCATGGCTATCGATTCGATATTAGCAGCGGGAAGTGCGTGAGCGGTGGGGATTGTCAGCTCGCGATGGCACCGAGGGTCTCGATCGATAAGGCCGGGAATACAATCGTCGAGACGTAGTGAGCTGCTGCAAGAGTTTCGCGACCGCACGATCCTGCAATTGAGCAACGTTCGGTCTCGTCGAGAGACCGGCGAGAAATGGGGGGATTCCATGAGGACAAAGTGCCTGGCGTTCTACACCATATTGGCCGTTGCGGCCCCGTACTCTGCATCCGCGCAGGGTGTCCCGCAGCCACCTGCCGCAAGGACAATCGAAGTTACCGGGCACGGCGATGCGAGTACGAAGCCCGACTTGATGACCGTGGCCTTCAGCGTGGACAGTGAGGGAAAAACCGCCGACGATTGCACGCGAGCCCAAAGCGAGAAAACCAGCCAGGTGGTAAACGCCTTAAAGTCGCAGGCAGGCCAGGAAGCCAAAATCGAGACATCAGACTTTGCGCTGAACCAACAGTTCGGCTACACGACAGCGGGCGCGGCGGCTCCGCCTGCTCCGGCGTCGACGTGGAAGTTCAATGGGCAGGTCAATGTGCGTTACCCAACGCTCGACGACATCGGGGAATTCATAGCAGCCGGTCTTACCGCAGGCGCATCCGGGGTGTCCCAGAGTGGATTCGAAGAGATCGGGCCCGGAGAAGTCAACCAGAATCAGAGCCGGGTTGGTGCATTCGTGAATAGCGCCACGTCAGGGGGCAGCGTGCCCTACCCCACCAAACGGATGGCCTTCGTTTGGCTCACCATCCAAGCCGACGGAAGTACACCGGAAGAAGCAATGCGCCGAGGCGCAGCCCTGAGCCGCAAGGTGGAAACCGCGATCAAGGAAAAGATGCACGGCCAGGGTTCGGTAGAAATTTCCGAATTCCAGATCCAGCAGGATACGCGTAATGCGGTGCAGCCTGTTTACCAGCCTCCGCAGCAGCAACAGGTGGTGGGATACTCGGCCCACACGACGATCTCCGTGGACACTCGCGATCTCGATGCTTTGGGAAAAATCATCGAGGCCGCGATGAATGCAGGTGCAGGCCGTCTGAACCAGGTGACGTTCACGATCAGTGAGGCGAGCGAGGCTCGCAAGCAGGCGATAGAGAAAGCCGCCGATGACGCCAAAGATAAGGCTGCTGCGCTGGCAAAATCGATGGGGGTCAAGCTGGGCGCCATCCTCCGGCTTACGACCAACGCGCAGCCCCGTCCCCAAGTGGTGTATGGCGACGCGTTTCGTCGAGCCAGCCTCGCGGCAGGGGTAGCGGTTGCAGCGAAGCTGCCGGTGCTCCCGCGCGAGGTAGGCTGCTCCGCAGATGTAACGGCGGTGTATCAGATCGATTGAGGTGCGAGTCAGTCGGCGCGTCGATCCAAAGAGGCGCGATTGCGGTTGAAAGGAACATTTTTAGAGGCCGACGAGCCAAACTCCCTGTATTGATTAGGGTAGTGGGCGCGTGGAGGTGCAGCATGCGGATGAAGGGTGGGCGATGGTTGGCGGCTTTTGCAGTCGCGGTCGGGCTGAGCTTGGGATCTACGACCGTCCATGCTGACAACGCGCCTCTGATGACGATGGTTCTGCTGCCGAATTTGATCCCGAGTGTAGTACAACAACTTTTGCCGCTGACCGTTGATTTTCCGAGTGGGCAGCCGTCACAGGTAAAGATCGCGGCTGCGGTCTATTGCGGCAGTGACGGAAAAGGAGGCGCGGACGCCATCGGAGTCATCGCGCCGGCGGGAAGCGTGGCGCTGCCGCAGGCGCTGTCATCTTCGGACTGTAGCGCATCTCTTCCGTCAATCGCGGCTCGAACGATTAGCGGCCCGGGAGCACCCGATTGGATCGAGGTAGTGAAAGGCCATGTGACCTGGACGCCCTGGCTGCTGAAAGTCGACCAGGCAGCCGTAGCGCCTGCAGCAAAGCAGGGCGTGACGGCGCCGTCCTTGAGCGGCATCAAGACCCTCGCGAGCTACCCTACTTCCAATCTCCCGATCCTGCCGCCGCCGGGAGATGGTCGCCGATATGACGTGGCCGTGGGCTTTTCGGGAACGACGATCGTCGCATCGTTGTTTGCCGGCGGGTCGACGAGTAATCCGCTGTCATCGCTCGTAGCGCAAGGGACTTCGCTGCAAAAGGACTGGGACGTGCCGCAACCGGCGAACCTGCTGGCGGATATCCAGTATTCGTTTGTCAACGATCTGCTGAAAATCTACGCGCCGCTCTACGAAGTGCCGATACCGATCGAGGGTGTGACGCAAAAGATGACCGCGAAGAACATCCAGGCCGGCGGTTCTGACAATACGATGACCGTAACGGGTCAGTTGGCGATGGAAGGTATCGCCTATAACTGCGCCGTTCATGCGGCGGGTGCGGACCTGGCGATCAAACAGATCGAGCTGAATCCGATCGCGCAGCCCTGCACGTCGAACGACCTGATGGAGCGGCTGCAATGCCAAGGGCAGCAGATTGCGACTACGGGCTCGAGCCAATCAGTGGCAAACGCGCTGACGAACTACTACCAGGGGACGCCCTTTCACTATTCGACGCAGGGGCATCCGCTGGAGTTCGAGCTGGGGGACAAGCAGTTCACCGCAACCTTCGATGCACTGAAATCGGGATCGAAAGGAAGCGCGGTCAGGGAAGCCGGGCACGCATCGATCCAGGCGGTGGGCAGGTAGCAGCGCGAGAGAGTTTCAGTCCAACAATCCTCTAGACCTTTCGATCGAAGATAAAGAGTGGGACCTGGTTGGCGTGCTTCGGGTCGATCGCCAGCACGCGCCGGCCCTGCTCTTTTCGGACTGCGCCGGCATCGATTCCCGACTTCCGGAGCGCAGCCGCGACGGCATCGACGTCCTCGGCCTCCAGCCACAGCGCGAACATCCCCTCGCCCGAGCTGGCGATTGCCTGGGCGGCCTGCGCGCCGGAGACGAGCCGAATATCCGAATCGCCGATTCGCAGCGATGCGGTCTGGCCATCGGCGGCGCGCACCACCTTGAAGCCGAAGTTCTTTTCGTAAATCGACGCGGCGTCGGCAAGATCCGAGGTCGCCACATCGAGATGGTCCAGCCTTTTGA
>DATJWT010000359.1:0-2512 GCA_035500975.1 Binataceae bacterium (SeqCode) | reverse complement strand
TTTCCTCGGTCCTCGCCGCTTTCAGCTTGTCGCCGCTGACGCCCAGCCAGCTTCCCTGCGGCTGCTTCGCCAGGCGCCGGATAGCATCTTTCGAATTGTACCCCGGTGGGAGCGTATGCTCCGGACGTGCGAAAGTGTTCTGGCCACCGCCGAACAGGAAGCCCTTTCCTAGTTCCTGCGCCTTCTCATCGGTTTCGGCCACGAACGTCGGCACCAGGTAGCCGAAGTTCTCCGAACCTGCCTGGTAACCCTGCTTCTGCGCCTCGTCGGCGTAGTACTCCCACAGGTCGCAGGTCGCCGCGAGTGCGGTGCCGAGTCCGAAGTACGGATACCCATGCTGCGCGCACCACAGCACCGTCTCGGGGCTGAGCGTGCCCGGAATCCACATCTGCGGATGCGGCTTCTGGTAGGGCAGGGCCCACGGGTTCACGTGGCGATAGTGGAAATGCTTGCCCTCGTAGCGCCACGGTCCCGGCTTGGTCCACGCCTGCACGATGAAATCGTGTGCCTCTTCAAAGTACTCGCGGTTGTACGCCGGGTTCGCGTTGTTGAAGAACTGCTCGCTGCCCGCTCCGCGCACCCATCCGGTGATCAAGCGCCCGCGCGAGATCAGATCGATCTCCGCCAGCTCCTCGGCCATCCGCAGTGGGTGCTTCAACACCGGCAGCGGGTTTCCGATCAGCAGGATGTGCGCCTTCTTGGTGAGCCGCGCCAGGATCGCCGCCTCGACGTTCATCACGCTGCCCATGCAGAACGGGTTCCCGTGATGCTCGTTCAGCGCGACGACGTCGAAGCCGAGTTCCTCGGCGTAGCAGTTCTCATCGATCCAGTAGTTGTAATCGTCAGCCGCCTTCTCGCGATCGAAATACTTGTTCGATACCGCGAAGTGCGCGCCGTTCTTCAGAATGACTTCTTCGGGAACCCATCGGACTGGACGTTCGGTGAAATATCCTACTTTCATGGCTCTCTCCCCTATGCCCCCAGGAACTTGCCCACTATGCGTTCGAACTCGGCGGAGTTTTCGATTTCAGGTCGATGCCCGACGTTCTCGATGATCGCGACCTGCGCCGATGGAATCGCCTGCTTGTATCCGTCGATACATCCCCGCGGCACCACGCGATCCGCCGATCCCCACACCAGCAGCGTGGGAGTTTTCATGCTGCGCAGCAGATGCGGCAGGCTGGGATTGTGCATGTACGGCTCCCAGCTGATGCGTGCGCTTTCCGCGCGCGCATCCTCGAAGGCCTCGAACTGCTCCGCCGTCATCTCGCCGCCGTAGATTTTCGCAAACTCCGGCGTGCCGGCCGGGTCTGCGACCGTGGCGCGCAGATGCGTGCGAATCGTGATCGGGTAGATGTCCATGATCTCGCCCTGCTCGGGCTTGATGCCCATCGGCGCGACCAGCACGATCTTCGAGAAGATCTTCGGGTCGGCTGCCGCCATCTCCGCCGCGATAAATCCGCCCGCCGAAAATCCGATCACGTCGATCGGATCCAGCTTCATCTCCCGCACCACGTTCGAGTAGAAGCCCGCCAGGTCGCGGAAGTTGCGCACCCATTCGAGCTTGGGCGTCTTTCCGTAGCCGGGCTGGAGCGGGATTAGTAGAGTGCGGTCATGCCCGAACGTTTCGTTCCAGGTCATCCAACCCGGATAGCCCAGCTCGTCATGCAGGATCAGCAGCGGCTTGCCGCTGCCGCCCTTGACCATCACGAGCTCGGCCCCTGCAACGTTGAGGGTTTCTTCGGTCGCTTTGATCATATCGCTCACCCCACGGCTTCAAGGGATTCACGCTTCATCGGACCCTTGCGCCGCCCTTGCGATGCAATTGAGTTTGGACCTGATTTGGGAGTAGCACGACATAGCATTCACGGCAAAGGAAGCGATCGGGGTTTCGGAGAACGGTCACATGCCCATTGAAGGACTAACTACACCGGTTAGGGAGAACCATCGTTTCGATGAGCGCGCGCTGGAGCGCCATCTCGCCGATCACATGGCGGCGTTTCGCGGCCCGCTCGTCGTCTCGCAGTTCCTCTCGGGGCAATCGAATCCCACCTTCCTGCTCGAGGCGGGCGGCGCACGCTACGTGATGCGCAAGAAGCCGCCCGGCACTCTCCTGCAGTCCGCGCACCAGATCGAGCGCGAGTACCGCATTATCAAGGCGCTCGAGAACACCGACGTCCCGGTACCGCGCGCGCATCTGCTGTGCGAAGACTCCGCCGTCATCGGCACCGCGTTCTTCGTGATGGATTTTGTGCCGGGCCGCATCATCATGGAGCCCATCCTGCCCGGGCTGAAACCCGCCGATCGCGCCGCGGTGTATGACTCGATGGTCGACACGATGGCGCGGATGCATAAGGTCGACTATCGCGCGGTCGGCCTGGAAGGATTCGGCCGCCCCGATGGGTACATCGCGCGGCAGGTCGCGCGATGGACCAAGCAGTACAAAGCCGCCGAGATGGAACCGATTCCCGCGATGGACCATCTGATGGACTGGCTGGCCAATCACATACCC
>DATJWT010000358.1:0-3261 GCA_035500975.1 Binataceae bacterium (SeqCode) | reverse complement strand
GTGATGTCCGGTTTGCGGCGAATCGGGTCGTCGGGCCGCGGCGGCATCATCTTGAGCTTCGACGAAGAGCCCGCGAGCTTGATGGCCATCGAGGCCAGCTCGAGCATGGTGAACTCGTCGGGATTCCCGATGTTGACCGGCCCGATGTGCTCCTCCTGCGCCATCATGCGCGTGAGCGCTTCGATGATGTCATCGACGAAGGCGAACGATCGCGTCTGCTTGCCGTCGCCGTACACTTCGAGGTCCCTGCCGCGCAATGCCGCCGCGCAAAAGGCCGACACCACGCGGCCATCGTCAATCGCCATGCGCGGTCCGTAGGTGTTGAAGATGCGGACGATGCGAATGTCCACCTTGTTCTGGCGATGGTAGTCCATCATCAGCGCCTCGGCGACGCGCTTGCCCTCGTCGTAGCACGCGCGCACGCCGATCGGATTGACGTGGCCCCAGTATGATTCGGTCTGCGGATGCTGCTCGGGATCGCCGTAAACTTCGCTGGTCGAGGTGAGCAGGATTCGCGCGCGCACCCGCTTGGCGAGCCCCAGCATGTTGATCGTGCCCATCACGCTGGTCTTGATCGTCTTGACCGGGTTGTACTGGTAGTGGACCGGAGAGGCAGGGCAGGCGAGATGGAAGATGCGGTCCACCTCGAGCAGGATCGGCTCGACGATGTCGTGCCGGATTAGCTCGAAGTTCCGATGGTCCCGGAGATGCAGGACGTTGGAGCGTTTTCCGCTGAAGTAATTATCCAGGCAAACGACTTCGTGGCCGTCGCGCAGCAGCCGATCGCACAAGTGGGAGCCGAGAAAGCCCGCGCCGCCCGTGACCAGTGCCCGCACGCCGCTCTCTCTAGCGCCGGTTCCCGGCCGCGATGGCCAGCACGTTGTCGATCACGTAGTCCACGTCTTCGTCGCTCATTGAAGCATACAGCGGCAGCGACAAACAGCGGCTGTAGATATCCTCGGCAACCGGGAAGTCCCCGTTACGGTAGCCGTAGGCGCGCTGGTAGTAGTGCATCGTGTGCAGCGGGATGCAGTGGACCGAGGTCCCGACGCCGCGCTCGCGCAGCATCTCGACCAACTGGCCGCGCCCGATCCGCAGCAGGTCGGGTTTGATCCTCAGCACGTAGAGATGCCACGGATGCTCCACTCCGGCTTCGCAAAACGGCACCTGGAGGGCATCGCAGGCGCGGAATGCCTGGCTATATTGGGCCGCGATCTCGCTGCGTCTACGCATGAAATCCGCCGCGCGGCCTAGCTGCGCCAGTCCAATCGCGGCGTGAACGTCCGACAGGTTGTACTTGAAGCCGAGATCGTGAATTTCGTAGTACCACGACCCGCTCTGGTCGTAGCGCTTCCAGGCGTCCTTGTTCATGCCGTGCAGGCTTGCCACGGCAATCTTCTCCGCGAGGGCATCGTCGGAAGTGGTGATCATTCCGCCTTCGGCGGAGGTGAAATTCTTGGTCGCGTAGAAGCTGAAGCAGGTCAGGTCGCCAATCGTTCCGACCTTGGTCATACCGCGGCCGTCGAGATGGCGTGCGGCGCCCGCCGCATGGGCGGCATCTTCCACGATCTTCAGGTGGTACTGCCGCGCGATCGAAAGCAGGCGATCCATGTCGCAGGGATGGCCGGCGAAATGGACGGGCAGTATCGCACGCACGTTACGATGGCGTCCGCTTTCCAGCGCTTCCTCGACGCGGGCCGCGCTGAGGTTGAACGTACCCGGATCGACATCGACAAAAACCGGCTTGACGCCGAGATAGCCCATCACCTCCGCGGTCGCGGTGAAGGTGAAGGGAGTGGTTATGACCTCGTCGCCTGGGCCGAGACCAAGCGCCCACAGCGACAAATGCAACGCTCCCGTGCAGTGCGCGACTGCCAGTGCATGGCGCGCACCGACATACTCGGCAAATTCTTTCTCGAAGCGTTTGGCTTTGGGCCCGGTCGTGATCCATCCGGAGCGAAGCGTATCGATTACTTCACGTTCTTCTTCTGGACCCATCGAGGGCCGATGGAAAGCTATCTGGCGCATTCTGTTCTTCCTGGAAGGAAAGGCCCGGGTACGACGCGGCTCATCCCAATCAGCCGGCTAGCCCGCGGTTCCATCGGGAGGAGGTCCGGGCATTATGTAGGTCGGGACGCCGGTCTTTTGCTCGACGGCTTTCTGCAGTTTGCCCATGTCGACCTGATCCTCAAGACCGCGCCGCTTCACTTCGTCGAGTGCGTGGGCCCACGCCCCCGGGAAGCGGCCGTACAGGTCATCGTGCACTTCGACGTAGAGGGCGTCGCCGCGCCATCCGAACTTGATCGGCTGGTAGATGAACTCGCCGGGCGTGCCGACCTTTACCTTGTGAAAGAGCCGGTCGATATCCTCAGGGTAGAGGCGCACGCAGCCGTGACTGACTTCCATCCCCACGCCCCACGGCACGTTGGTGCCATGGAGGGCATACTCGGGCAGGGTCAGTTCGATTCGAAACAGGCCGAGCGGATTGTCGGGATCGCCGCCCGGAATCATATGGTCCGCTTCGCCATCGCGCTCCAGGTGCTCCTGGTAGATGTCGAGCGGCACGTTCCAGGTCGGATTCTTCGTCTTGCCCTTAACCGTGAAAGCGCCAATCGGAGTCTTCCAGTCGTAACGCCCAAGCCCGACCGGGAAGGTGTAAACGACATCCGGATGCACTGAACCCGGCGACTTCTCGGCCGTCATTGCAGCTTTCGTAACCCGTCCCTTTCCCAGCACCGGCCCGGTTGGAGACGGATAATAATAGTAAATCCGCATCTCCGGGATATTGAGGATGATCCCGACGTGCGGTGTATCGGGCAGGATGAATTCATCCGGTAGCAGGATCTCTCTGCCCACCGGCGGCGACCACCAATCGATATGGCCGTTTGCATTGGAGATTTCCGGCGCGGTCACCCCGAACCATCGGCCGACGTCGAGCAGCGTGTCGCCTTTCTCGAGCTTGTAGGTGACGAGATTGCCGATGATGTTGTCGCGGCCGGTCGGCAGCGGGTACGCGTAGAGCGGTCGCTTGTCGAACTGCTCGTCGCTCCATCCGAAAGCCGAGTGCGGCAGCGACCACGCGCTCGCGACCAGCAGAACCGCTGCGACTGACCATCGAGCTATCGTGCGCCCGGAGTACTTGAGCCTGGCAGACAAGGTAATTACTCGCCCGATTCCGCGCCCCACATCCACCTCACGCTCCCGCAAGGAGCCTACAGGAAAATTGTAAGTGAAGCGCGCCTAGTCGGCAATCGGCCTCAG
>DATJWT010000357.1:0-34522 GCA_035500975.1 Binataceae bacterium (SeqCode) | reverse complement strand
GCCGCGCTGGAGAGAGTGCTGCCAAAGAGGCTGCTCAGTGACCCGGCAATCGATTGAAAAGCACCTCGCAGCACGGTGCTGATAGTTCCAGATACCCCCTGCCACGCGGTCGCCAGCGCCTTTTGTATCGCGCTGCCCTCAAATGCGCTTGCGGCGACGCCATACAGACCGCCACCGTTGCCGCGAGGCCCAAGAATTCCGCCGAAAGGGTTTCCCGCCTTCCCACCAAAAATCAGGTCTTGCAGGCCGCTCTTCGCCAGGTCGGAAAGCATCGATTGCACGATCGACGCAAATTCGCGTCGCATGTCGCGCCCACCCCTGATCCACGCGGAGAACATCCGTGCTGCCGCGTCGGTCAGCGGCGCAAAAGCGCTGGCCACGCCATCGGCGGCTTCGCGGCTCGCCGCGGCCGCAGCCTTGCCCACATCACCGAGGCTGCTCGTTGCGCTTGCGGCGCCGGCGGCCACAATCACGGGAAGGTTCTTAAGACTCTCGTCGCTCGCGACCCGCGCGAACGCTTCGGTGAGATTTCCCGCGGTCGTCTGCGCGATCGCAACTGCGGCTTCCATCTCCTGCACGAACTGCGAGATGTCCGCGGTGACTTGCGCTGCCAGTTCAACTTCGGCCATCTGATAGTCTCCGCGGTCCGGCAGTGGAATTCGCCAGGAGCGATTCGAATGCCGCCATCGTCGATGCGCTCGCAATTCGATCGTTGCCGCGTCGATGCGGCTTCACGCCTGCAAACGCCGCCGCGACCATATGCACAGGCGGATGCTCCTCGAAATATCTGCTGAATGCGCGCAATTGCGGCATCGTAAGCTCCTCCACGGCCTTCCAACTCCACCCCAGCGACACGCACAGATGCGCAATCAGGAGATCCCACTCGCCGGCTTGCTCAATGCCCCGGTAGCCGGGGCACCCGCTTCCCCCGCGGGTTCATCTCCGCCGTTGGCCTTGCGCAGGGCCTCGAGAACCATGCTCAAATCGGCTGCGCGCAACGCTTCGTTTTCCTCCAGCATGGTCGCAGTCACGTCCGGGTAGTTCGCCGAAAGCGCGGCTGCCGCGATCTCCGCGATAGCCCCGACGCCCCATCGGAGTCCGCATCGCGCGTGCCGTCCCCGACCTCGCGCAGCACGGACCGCGCCGCGGCCGTCATGCGCATTCGCTTGATATTGAAGGGCGCCACCACGAACACCTGGCCCGCCAGCGTCACCGGTACGCCGTCGAGCAGGGGCGCTCTGATTTTTCCCGCATACCAGTCCATCGCGATATCTCCCCTTCGTGTGCGCCTGGGGTTACAGCTCGACCATCGAGAGATACATCACTGTCCCCGATGCATCGGCGAATGCCTCGGCATCGATCTCAGGGATCATGAAGTCATCCAGCTTGGTCTGCATCGAGAGCTTCGAAGCCACCACCTGGTTCATTTTCACGGTCAGCTGCTTTCCTGAGAACATCACCTTGCCGAAGAATTTGAAGGTCGGTAGCGAGCCGAGTAATTGCCGGCCGACCTGGATCGTGTAGCCACTGGTAAGTGTGTACTCATATGAAATGAGTACTCCCACGTTCGCGTCGCCGGACGCAAAGCTGTACACGCCCGCGCTTACGCTGTACTGACCGGCCGCGGGCGCACTCGCCACCTTGGTCAAGGTCAATCCGCTTGAGGCGTAGCGCACGCCCCAATCACCGACGAATGTTCCCGAGTTCGGTGGCGTAATCGTAATGTTGTACGGCGACGATGCGGGAACCGAATGCTGCTCGTCTTCGGCCATCAGTGTCTCGCCCGCCGCGGGCTGCCCCGGGATACCGAAGACGAGCGACTGCAGCATGTTGGCGTTGAGCTGCGCGAACTTGAGCTTCAACGGATATTTCGCTTTGCCCCTGCCAATCGCGACCGGCGAGTCGAATCCGCCGTAGAGCTGCTTGGTGTCCCAGTTGATGTCGAGCGCCCATTCCTGGAGCGTGCCGACTTTCACGATCGTCGGTGTCGATGGTGTTGAGCCATCGAGAAACTGCGATATCACTCCCCACAGCGAACCGCTGCCAAATCCTGTCTGCATTATTTTCTCCTCCTCTGAACTTCCTGCCCCGCTTCAGTCCGTCGCCAGCATTCGCAGTCCCACGGTGGTGGTCGCCTGCGTCACGTCCTGGAGCGCATCGTAGATCGTCTGCCTGCCCACGATTCGCACCCAATGCACCAACCCATCGAGCCTCTGCTCTCCGGGAAACACCGGGTTCAAGGTCGCATCAAGCGAGTCCAGCAGGCGATTGAGGCTCGTCGCCGACACGGCGTTTGGGTCGGCGCCGTCGCGCGTGTAAATCAGGATGTTGGCGACCAGGCTTACCTTCGGCGGAACCCGGATCGTCGTATGCTCATACTCCTCGCTCGCCTCGACCATCAGCAGGGCCGGCTGAAGATCGACGCGCGAGGTCGGAACCAACCTTCGCATGAAGGTCTGGATCGCGGGCGCGCCCGCAGCCAGGTTCGCATTGATGGTCTGAAGCTGCGCGAACAGCGCCGCGTAGATTGCCTCGCGTGAATTCATGTCTCGATCGGCGCAACGCGCCGGTAGCGGTCGAGCTTGAGCCTGGTAGCGGCCGGCATGTCGCCGACGAAATAGTTCACTCTCTCCGCCCCGACGCCGAATCCGGTGTCGCCCCATCGCTTCGATTGTCGATAGCGCAGAGCGGCCAGCTCCGTTGCAGCCATCCGGAGATCCGCGGGCAAAGGCGCCACGCCCGCCGGCTGCGATTGCCCGACAGCCTTCTGCCCCGGCGTGAAGTACCCGGCGGTGTAAACGATCGTCACGTTCTGCAAGCCCGGCTCAAAGACGATGCGGCCGAAGTTGAAAGCCGACGATGGCCCGGAACCCGGAAGTCCGCGCACGTAGATTCGCTCGGCATCAAATGAGTACCCCGACGACAGCGCATTGGGCGCGGGCTCAATCGGGACGGTATTGATCGTCAGCGATCCCAGCGACGTACACGGCGGATTGAGGAAACTCATCGCGTCCTGGCCGTTACCGTTGCGAATTTCCGTGTACGATTGCGACATGAAGCCGCGCTCACAGTAGGTAACGACTTCCGCCGAGACCGCCGTGATCAGGCTCTGCAACAGGCCTTCGTCCGGGTTACCCGATGGCAGCGCAAGGAACTGCTCGACCGCTACAAGGTCGGTCAAATCTGTCTGGTCTGGCGATTGCGTCGGCATGAATTACTCCGTCCTCAACCTCGCGCGCGCGCTCCTGACTTCTTCGCTCTGTCCTGCGCGGCTTCCGTGGCTTCGCGCGCCAGCGCGTCGATGTCGATCGCATCGACCTTGCGAAAACCGTGCTCGTAAAGCAGGTGCCCGAGCGCGTCGGGAACGTTGACGTAAGCGCCGCTACCCGCACGTTCAACGCGGTATTGTTGTCCGCCCAGTCCTACATCGATTCCGCTGTAGCGCGGATGGAACAACTTCATCGTTCTGCTTCCTCTCCGGGTTCCGGCCCGGCCCCTTCTCAACCAACAAGGGGCCGGGCACGGGTTGATGTGTCTTACGCGTTGCCGATGTTCGTGATCATCCCGAACGCCGGGGTGAAGAAGTTCTGCAGCACCTCGTCGACGTACACGCCATACTGGTACTGGCGCGTCGCCAGCGGCCATTGGATTTGGTAGTAACCCTGGCGCACCCGGAACTGCGCGATGTTCGCGACGTTCGAGAGCGCATAGGGCACACGATCGCTCCAGAACACGATCGTCCCCGGTGGCATCCAGGGATGCACCACCACGTCGAGATCGCGCCCGGTGAACTTGTTGTGATACGCCACGACCCGCGATCCCGCGACGACGCCTTCGCTCTTGTCCGCTTCGAGCTGGAACCTGAACAACGACGTGGCGCCGCTCGCAGAACCGTTCAGCGCCTTCTTGTTGATGTTGATCGCTTCCTGGGAGTTGCAGAAGATCCGATCGAACCCAAGCTTGTAGTTGTCCCAGCGATCCTTGAGCATCGCGTCGAACTCAACGATGCCGCCGTTGTTGTCGGTCGTAAGACCGGTCCCGGTCCCCGCGGTTCCGGCAGCCTGCACGCCCACGTAGCTGCCCGATGCGGCGCCGAACGATTGGCCCATCATCTGGGTCAGGATGCCGTCGAAAACCAGCGCGTTCTGCGAATTATCGCTCGACAGGGTCGAAGCTAGCTGCGTTCCCGTGGCAGCCGCGGTGATCTGCACCGAGTTTATGGTGGTGATCGCTCCCAGGAGCTCGCTGCCCGCCGTGCCCCAGAACCAGGCATATGCGACCGCGCCGCTGACGCGTGCCACCGTCGCGGCGACACTGCCGTTCGGTCCAGTGACCGAGACGGTCTGATTGGTCGATGCCTTCGCGCTGCCGCCGCCGTACGTCGCCGTGCTGCGATCGGCGTTGGTGCGCGAAATTTGTCCCGGTACCCCACTGGCGATCGACGACCCGTAGTAACCCTCTCCCGTCAGCGCGACGGCGATGACCGACAGCGTCTGGGTCGCCAGGGAGCCACCAGATGCCGACGCGGTCAGCGCGGGCGTCGGCGTGGTGCCCAACGCCAGCGAGCTGTTGCCGAAGATCGTGCACTTCTCTTCGTAGATGAGCACCGAGCGAAGCGCACTCTGCACCGCCGTCGAGATGTTGTCCGGGGCGAGTTCGCCCTCTTCGTAGCGGGTCTCGAAATCGATCGATGCTTCCAGGCCGAGCGACTTGAAGGCCGCGCTCATGTCGTTGGTGTTGACCGCGATAGTGCCGCCGCGCTGCCCCCGCGCCACTCCACCGGAAATGTTGGTCGAGTTGATCGCCGTCACAGTCTTCCAGTGCGTCGCGTTGCCGCCACGCGCTGGGACCCGCGGCAAAGCCGGAATGCCCTTCTTTGCGTTGCCTGCCACGAGCGGGATCTGCTCCTCAAACGGGTACAGGTACCGCACCGTCTCATCGAGGTCATACCAGACCAGCTGCTGGCCGTTGATACCGGTCGAGAAAGTGTCGGCCTTCTGCAGATCGTCGAGGATCCGCGACTTCGCGCCGATTACGACTTGATCGATCAAGTCCTGAACTAGATTAGCCATTGGTTTGTGTTTACCTCCGCCTCATCCTGCGATTGTGCAATTGACCTTCCCCGTCAGAGCGCGCCTCCCGCGCTTCCCTTGAACATCGGATCGCGAACCGACCGCGGATTCGCGAAGACCGCGCGATAAGATTTCCGGAACGCGTCGCGATCGTTGGGATCGAGCGGCTTGCGCGAATCGTCGCCGCCCTGCTCCAGCAGGGCCCGCGCCTCTTCTCCTTTGTGAACCGCGAACAGCCGCGCCTTGGGCCGTGCAGGTGTGCTGTCGAGGGCCGCCAGGCGCGCTTCGAGCTCGGCGTTCTTGCGAATCAGTGCGATCATCTCGCTGAAGAGCCGCCCCGATCGGCGCTTGCGCAAGTCGCCCACTCCAAAAGCAGCTGCGACCATATCCTCGACCGTCATCTCATCGATCGATCCTTCGGGCTCGCTGTCGATGGTGTCGGGGCCGGCGCCTTCGTCGTGCGCGCCGACCTTGTTCAGATGAAGCCGCGCCAGCTCCTGATGCTCCCCAATGGCATCGTGATGCTCCTGCGCCTGCGCGAGATGCTCGGCGGCTTCGTCGATGCCGGCGCCCGCTGCCTTGTAGCACCTGCCGAGCGCATCGAGGTGCGTCGCCAGCTTGCCGTGGTGATGCATCGCGCGATCGAGATGCGATCCGCACTTCGCCAGGTGCGCGGCGTTGGCGGCGCTGATTTCGCGCCCCGTCTTCCGCACCCCTCCGTCCTGCGCTGCTTCGTTGATTGCCTTGAGAACCTTGGCTGCATTCATGACTATGCCGTTTTCCTCCTCCGTCCCTTCGGCGATTTCGCCGGCCTCTTCTTGTGCGATTTCAGCCATCAATTGACCCAACCTGGTCCGAAGCTCGCGAAACTCCTCGATCGCCTCGAGCATCCGGGCCGATGCGTCGCTACCGTCGCGCTCCTGCGCTGCCTCGTAGCCGAGCGCGGAAGCGACCGCATTCATCGCATCGATGTCCGCGTCCCAGGCAGAAAGTTTCTGCGCGAGAAATGCGATCGTCCCTAGTGATTTGGCGAGGGGCGGACCGACGGCGTTCTCAACCTCACCGGCAGGCCTGCTCTCCCTTGTCCCCTCAACCGCCGGCCGCCCCTCCCTGGTCTGTTGTTCAGTGCTGCTGTCTTGAGTGGAGCAGGCTGCTGTGGCGCGGGCTTTAGCCTGCGTTCCTTTTTCCGCCCGCCCTCGCTCTCCAAACAGTCGCAAAAAAAGCTTTCTAAGCGCGCCGACCTCGTCGGCCGCGATTCGCATCGGCGCGTCACCTGATTCGATAGCTCCATCCATCGCGTTTCCCTCCTCGAGGGCGCTGCGTTTGGCCAGTTCGACCCGCTCCACCGTCGCGAGATCGCACGCCGGCTTGTCGACCAGGCTGATTTCCGAAAGCTTGAAGCGCTTGAGCCGGTACGCGCGCTTCTCGGTGCCGTCGTCCTCGATGACTTTTTCGGGAGCACGCTCCAGGCAGACTCCGCCAATCGAGAAGCCCTTCAGCACACCCTCTTCGAGCAGCTTGATCGCCGTCGGCTCCACGATGTGCGCGTTGAGCCACAGGGCATCGGTGCCGGTTTCCGGATGCGGCTTGATTTCCCAATTGCCTTCCGGGCACACGCCGATCGGACGGGCGGCGTCGTGCTGCAAACGGATATTGCCCCACGGCGCCCACTCGGCGACGGCGGCCCGCATCGCGGCGGGATCGACGATCTCGTTCTGATCGTCGCGATAGTCCGATACCGACCCCCAGCCCATCGCCCAGACCGTTCCGTCCTGCTCTTTCTGAACTTTTGCGACCGGACAGAAGAGCTGGATTCCCGACTTGCTGCTCATCAACCTGGCTTTCGATGTATCCATAGAATGAAAAAAGCCTGACCGGGCGTTTGCCCAATCAGGCTAGAGTTCTCCTCCTCGCCGCTTCTTCTACGAGCAACAGCTACCCGGCGCTCGACTCCTTATGGTTCTCGGTCACCTCGACGTCAGTCACTTGCCCGGCTCTGACCTTTATCTCTATACGTCCCCACGGCTTCTTGCGCAGGAACGTCTCGATTCGATCGATTACCCACTTCGGTGTGACCGTATTACTCACTGGCTCGACAATCCTCTCGATCCATTTTGTTGTCAAATCGTCTCGCTGCATCCACAGGCTATTCGTTGCCTTTCGGGTTTACATCTGCCGCCGGTTCAGATCGCTCTGCGGTACCTGAATTGGCGTAGACCGATCGCAACAGTACCGGCCCGGTGCCTGTGACTATTATCGGCTCATCGCCGAACCCGTCGTACGGATCCATGCCGCGCGCCATTCTGACTTCGTTGGGCGCCTTGATTCCCGATTTGATATCGCTGGCATCGGCGTTGGCCTGCTCAACGACGTCGGCATCACGCACGTCCTTCCACGCCCACTCGAGGTTCGGCTGGCTCAGGTACCGCTCGATCAACAGGTCCATCAGTGCCTTCCACCAAATCTTGGTCGGCTCCAGACCTTCCTGTAGTTGTTCAGCCTGCGCGGTCTCTGCCGTCGCACGATTGTTGCTCCGGACATAGGGTTGTGGATTGACGTGAAAGGCGGCGCAAATCATCCGCGCCAGCCATTCCCATTGATCCGGGTCGAATTTGTAGTCCTTGAATGCGACCTCTTTCATTCCTCCGGGGACGAAACGGACACCTCCCGATCGCAAAGCCAGGTTTCCATGCATTACGTTGTCCCAGTAGGACTGGAAACTCGCGAGCTGCTTGCTGCTCCATGATTCCGGCACACCAACCAGTGCGTCGGGGATCGTTCCTTCGCTGTAGTAGTAGAGCTGGCGAGTCTCAAGCTTGAGCGCGATCGCAATCGAGGTCACGAGCTGCTCGACCGGCGAAAACCCGTAAGGACTCCCCGCACGCACGTTGCGCGGCATATAAACAAGTTCATCGCGGGCGAAGAATTCGTACGGCATGCCCTGGATGACCTGCTGGTAAGCGGGATCGGGCGGATCGGGAATGCGGCCGTACTCGTCGATCAGGGTGTTGATGGTGGCTCCATCGATTGCCGCGAAGCGAATCGTTCGTCCGCTCATCGCCGGCCACGGGTAGACCGCCGGCGCATCGATGACCAGCATGTCTTCGAGCAGCGCGTTCTGCCACGAAGTGAAAGGGGTCTCGCCGTCCGGGTAGCGGAGTCTCTCCATGACCGCGTCGATCTCGCGCGCATCGGCGTTGGCACCCTCGCGTGCGACGATCTGCCAGGGCAGCTTGGCCACTTCGTTTTTGCGGCGCTCGATGACCTCGCGCAGCAAATCGAGGTTGCGCGCCAGCCATTTGAGCTGCGCGAACGTGTAGGGTTCGTATTTCCGCGGTGTGGTCGCGACGTTGTAACCGGGTGGATAGTCCCAGGATCGCCAATCTGCTGCCTGCTCCTCGGGACGGAAGGTTTGTACCGGCTGCTGCGGCGACAGCCAGTCCTTGCCGCGCAATGTCGCGATCTCCTGCCGCACTGCGGCTCTGACGCTGCGGCGAATAGTCCGGCCCAACGCGGCCGGCGACAGCATCGTTTTCGGGTCCAGCGAAATCTTCGGCGCGCTCTCGCGTTCGATCGATTTCCGGGTTCTGGGGGCGTTTTTCTTTGCAGCCATCACCACTCCGCTACGCTTCGGGCACTTTGCTGGCAAATCGGGAGATCCCCCTGGGAGAATTTGCACACGTTATTCCTTTTGCGCTTCCTTCCTTACGCGTTCGTACTCGGCAATCAATTCGTTATTACTCGCCATGGAAATTCCCTCTTCGCCGGCATTTGCGAGATCGCGGTAGTACTCGATGATTCCCGGTGTACGATTTGCGAATGCAAGCATGACTGCTTCTGCCCGGTCGGGAGATTTCACTCCGCGCTTGCGGGCCTCTTCCTTGGATTCGATCTGGATCTGCCCGCGCGGGTTGTGTCGATAGCGAATGCCGGCGAGCTGGCTGATGAGGAGCTCGTCCCCGAGTCCGCCTGCATCTCCCGCCTCGAGTCGCATCCGGAGTCCCCAGTAGAACTCCGCCTTCGCATTCGCGAACTTTTCCGGATCGCGGCTGGGCTCGCCAACATTGACCAGTTCGACCGGAAGCCCGAGGTCCTGGAGATGCAAGGCGAAGTTGTAGCCAATCCCGATGCTGTCGACGTTCACCGCTTCGAGCCGCGCCTTGAATGGAGCCAGGAATGCAGCGACCTCACCGCGCGGATCGGCGCTTTGCCACGCCCCACAGGCGACTATCATTCCGGATTCATCGCGCACCACCGCGCACGTCTCGTCCTCGCCCGGCCCGGCCACGTCGACTCCGGCATAGAGGCGAGAACCCGCAGCGTTTTCCTTTTTCCGTGTCCGTGCCGCCTCCAGCCACGCGAGCGAGATGAGCGCATCTTCGGCCTGCACGGGGAACTGGCCTAGTACGCGCGCCTGCCACAAGGGTGACTGCTCGCCCCATTCCTGAAATTTTTCGTAAACCCATCGCCGCGTAACCAGGTACGGCCGCGGGCCCGGCGCAAACTCGTCGGAATCTTCCGGCAGCGCCTTGTGCATCGCCCGCACATGGTCGAGCGACCACCCATCCAGGTTCGGCGTATCAAACGCGTCGATGGTGAAGGTGGCCCATCCGTTGCGGTTGGCAGTAAACGCATCGTGAAACGGTCCGCTCGCGATAGTTGGATTGCCGAGCGCCAACAGATGCACCTGTCCTCCGGCACGTGCTCCCTCGATTGCTTCCCAGATCATCCCGTCCACTCCGGGCGCTTCGTCCATCACGATCAACATTTGCTCCGCGTGAAAGCCCTGGAAGCGAACCCCTCGATTTGTCGAGATCCCGATCGCGTAATTGCCCGGGCCAAGCCGGATCTCGGTCTGATTCGCCTCCGGCCACGCATAACGGCTGCGCGCCAACGCCTTGTGGACTTCGCCCCAGAGGAGGTCCCGCACCTGCTCCCAGGTCGGCGCAGTGGTAATTGCGATGCTTCCTTCGTACCGCGCTATCCACCACAACACCGCCAACGCAGCCAGCATGGTCTTGCCGCTGGCATGACAGGCTTTCACCGCCGTTCGCGGCCGTGTCGCGACCGACTGTAGAATCTGCCGCTGCATCGACCAGAGGTCCTTCTCAAAAGCCTGGGTAACAAAAGCGACCGGGTCGAGCAGCGTCCTTGCAATTCGCTCCTGTTCGAGATCATCGAGATGACCGCCGTTCTTCTCGAAAGCCTCTGCGGCCTCGCGCGCAACAGAGATCGGGATCAGTGCCGATTCGCCAATGGGTCGCGCTTTCGAGCCGTCATCTTCATTCAGTTTCGCCTGCTGGCCCGCGATGCCCGCGGCGGCCTTGACGTCCGCGGCAGTGCCACGCTTCGCCTTCTTGTGCGCCATCTCATAGAGATGCTCAAGACGCTCGGTCATCATGCGGCGATACAGATCGCCCTCGTAGCCTGGAAGCCGCTCTAGCGCCCGATAAACCGCGTCCTGCGCTGCGGCAGCGCTTTTCATGCCAAGGTTATGCGCAATTTCGGTGAAGTCTTTCCCGTCGTGAAGCCTGAGCCGGCGTGCCGCGTCTTCGAGTGCCAGTCCCGTCAGTTGCTCTTTGCGCTTTCGCTTGCGGGGCGCGCGTTTCATCGCGCGGCCGCCGCTGTTTGATCGCCGATGACTGCCGTCAAGGTCCGGCGAGGTTGCACGCGCACTCTTCTGGCCACTACGCGCATCCTGCCATTGTTCGGCCTGATACGTTTGATTCCGAGTTCGCAGCATTCGCCGCCTGTGCGGCGCGACCAATAGGAACGAATCGCGCGGCGGGCCTGGCTCACCTCCAGGCCGACCGTGTCGCAAAGCCATTCGAACGATCCCAACCCCTCGGCCTCGAAGATCCAGCTGCGCAATTCCTCGAGGTCCAGCACCTCGCCCGGCCCGGGTACCAGGTCGCCATCCAGCGCCCTAACCAGATCGAAGAGTCCCTGTCGCAGGACCTCGAGCCACATCCGGAACTCAGGTGTGTTCTTCATTCACTGCCTCCAAAGGAACCGGCAATCGACGCCGCCTTTGAGGGAGGATAACGAAATGTCCGGGCGGAGCTGACTGATCAGCGACTATCAATGGTAGTGACCACAACTTCTTCACCGCGATCTCACACGTAGTAAGTCGCGGACCTGGTCACTGGTGAAACAGCGCGATGCTTCCGAACTGCCGGGGATTTGCACATTTTTGAGTTTGCGATATTTGTCTCGATCGTTGATAAGCTGTGCGCGCCCATGCCGGATCAAAAACAGCCTTCCGACCCCGTTGACAACTCCGGATCTCCGGCTTTTGTGATGGACGGCGATGGTATGGTCGCCGAGTGGAGTCCGCAGGCCAAAGCGCTATTCGGATGGTCCCGCGCCGAGGCCGTTGGCAAGCGCCTGTCCGAGCTGGTGATTCCGCAGCGGCATCGCGCGTCGCATGAAGCCGGCCTCAAGCACTTCATGCAGGGCGGCACCAAGGGTGCATTTCTCAACCGCCCACTCGACATCACGATGCTTCATCGCGATGGCCACGAGTTTGACGTGTCGATTCGAATCGGCTCCGAAACGACTTCCGACGGCACCCGCTTTCCCACTTATGTAACCCCTTCGCGAGCGGGCAAGACGATCGTTTAAACTGCGCTTGTCTTGGCGGCTCCGCGCGTCATAGGTTGAGGAACGTCGCGATCAATCGTTCGCCGCCGCAGAGGATAGAGAAATGAGATTCGGAATTTTTATGGCGCCGTTCCATCGAGTCGGCGAAGACCCAACCCTGTGTTTCGAACGCGACATGCAACTCATCGAGTGGCTCGATGAGCTAGGCTACGAAGAAGCCTTCATCGGTGAGCATCACTCCTCCGGATGGGAGATCATCTCGTCGCCGGAGATCTTCATGGCGGTCGCGGCCGCACGCACCAGGCGCATCATGCTCGGCTCCGGCGTGGTCAGCGTTCCCTACCATCATCCCTTTCACGTCGCGAACCGTTTCGCACTGCTGGACCATCTGACGCGCGGACGCGTGATGCTCGGATGCGGCCCCGGCGCGCTCGCCGCCGATGCGCACATGCTCGGCATCGATACGACGACTCAGCGCCGCCGCATGGTGGAAGGCGTGCAGGCGATCGTCCGCCTGTTCACGGAACAGGGCGGCATCACGATCGATGGCTCCTACTTCAAGCTCAACGATGCACACCTGCAGGTAAAACCATTCCAGCAGCCACACATGCCAATCTTCGTCGCCAGCACGATCTCTCCGTCCGGGATGGTCGCGGCCGGGCAGCTCGGGTGCGGTGTTCTGTCGGTCGCGTCGTACGCCCCGGGCGGTCTCGACGACCTGATGAAGCGATGGGCGATGGCGGAGGAAACGGCCGCCGAGAATGGCAAGACTGTGGACCGGCGCAATTGGCGCCTGGTATTCCCGGTTCATCTTGCCGAATCGCGCGAAGAGGCGATGCGCGATATCAACGACGGCGCCAACCGCTGGATCCAGGACTACTTCATCACTACCCTCGGCGCGCGTCTGCAGTTCGAGGAATATCCGAACCAGCCGACGGAAGAGATGACGATAGACCGCATGATCGGCCGCGGCGGCGTGATCGTCGGCACACCCGACGACGCGATCGCGCGCATCAAGGAGCTTCAGCAGGCGACCGGCGGCTTCGGCGGCATGCTGATGCTCGCGCATGAGTGGGCTACTCGCGAGAAGACGCTTCACTCCTACGAGTTGTGGGCCCGCTATGTTGCGCCGCAGTTCAAGGGAGTAATCGAGGAGCAGGTCAAGTACTCCAACGAATGGGCGCGCAGCAACCGCGAGACCTTGTTCAATAAATCACTGGCTGGTATCGCGACAGCAATGCAGGACTATGCGCAGCACAAGGGCGAAAAGGGAGAGCCGGTCCCGGACCTGCTGAGCCAGCCGCTGACTCGCGTACGTCCCTGATAGAGAGCGGCTCCCGATGGACGCCGCCCGTCCGCCAATGTTATTGCGCATTCCGGAGGACTCGCCATGGAAGCCCACAAGGCGATATGCGGAGCCATCGACAATTTTCGTGAGACGGCGGTTGCGGTCAGCCGCTCCATCCACGGTCGCCCGGAACTCAGGTTCAAGGAACACTTCGCGGCCGAGCAGCTCTCCAGGGCTGCGACCGGCCTCGGACTTAAGGTAGAAACCGGGATCGCCGGACTGGAAACGGCTTTCCGTGCGGAGTTCGGACGTGTCGACGGCCCCACGGTCGCGATCTTCGCCGAATACGACGCACTCCCCAACGGCCATTCGTGCGGACACAACCTGATCGCAGGCGCCGCTCTCAGCGCCATCGCCGGGCTTAGCGCGATCGCGGACAAGCTGCCGGGTCGAATCGTGTTCATGGGAACTCCCGCGGAAGAAGGAGGCGGCGGCAAGATCCTGCTCCTGCAGCGCGGGGCGTTGAAGGGTGTCGATGCAGCGATGATGGCGCATCCTATGGACGTGGAGGCCTCCACGATGCCCGCCCTCGCGACCCACCATCTGAATTTCACCTTCATCGGCCATGCGTCTCATGCGGCCCTCGCGCCGTGGGACGGATCGAGCGCGCTGGCCGCCGTGCTGCAGACCTTTCACGCGGTCGACATGGCCAGGCTTCACTTCCGCGATGGTTCACGGGTCCACGGCATCATCACCAACGGCGGCCAGGCCGTGAACATCATTCCCGAACGTGCCGAATGCCAGTTCCTGGCGCGCGGCAAGAGCAGCAAGTATGTGCTGGAAATGGGCGAGCGCATCACCCGATGCGCCGAGGCGGCCGCGATGGCGACCGGAACCAGGGTCGAAGTGAATGTCCTGGGCGGCTACAAAAACATGATCAACAGCATGTCCATCGCGGGACGCTACTCCGCCCATTCGGAGGCACTTGGATTTCCGTCTCCTCCCGCGCCGGAGAACGCTCCGACGGGCAGCACGGACATGGGCGACATCAGCCACGCGATGCCCGCGATTCATCCGGTCTTCGCGATCGCGCGGCATGGCGAGGGCGCGTGTCACGAAGATCGCTTCGTGGCGCACGCGGACTCCAGCCGCGGCTATGACGCGATGATCAGGGTCGCGAAGTCACTCGCGATGACGGCCTATGACCTGATTGCGGACAAGGATCTGATGGCCGCCGCCAAAGCTGAATTCGGCAAGCGGCAGGAAAGCTAAGCTGTGTGCTAGTGGCAGCCGCAGGCGCCGCCGCAGCATCCGCCCCCCGAGGGCCGTCCGCCGCCGTTCGACGCGATTGCCTGCGCCGCGGCGGCAATGCCGTTGGAATCTCCCCCGCGCGCCGCGAACACCGACATCTCTCGCGTCAGATGCGGCCCGTGGCAATCCGGGCACTCTGCATCTTCGTTGTGTCCCGGCCTGATCAACACTTCCACTGAGCGCTTGCAGTCCGCGCAGCGATATTCGTAAATCGGCATCTGGCTATTCCTCGGGCGGCTGTGCGTATTCCACCAGCACGCCGCGTGTCGCTTTAGGATGCAGGAAACAGATCATCCCTGCCAAGCCGTGGCGTGGCTTCTGATCGATCAATTGGATGCCCTTGGCGCGGGCGCTGTCGAGCTCGCGATCCACGTCATCGGTCTCGAAGCACAGATGATGGAGTCCGCCCCCGCGCTTGGCCAGGAACTTTCCCACGCCGTTGTCCGGATTGGTCGGCTCCAGCAATTCGATCTCGCTGTCGCCGACCTTGAGCAACGCCGCCTTCACGCCCTGCTCTTCGATCGTCGCGCTCTTGGTGAAGTGCAGGCCAAGAGTGTCGCGCCAGAACCGCAACCCCTCATCGAGGCTGGGAACGACGACACCCACATGATGAATCCGCTTCAGCATCCACGCCTATTTGTGATCGAGGCAGATCTTGTGCTGCAGCGTGTTCCAACGCTTCGCGATTTCCGGCGTGCCGAGAGTAGGATGCTCGGCGCGGGTCTGCGCGAGTTTGCTGCAGGCCCCCTGGATGTTTCCCTGGGCGGCATAAATTACGGCGATGTTGTACTTCGCTTCGTACCACAGGTTGTCGGACTCGGCAGCTGTATTTTCCACGTTGGTCCAGAGGGTGATCGCGTCTTTGTTGTCGCCCTTGGCCTGCGCGATCATCGCCAATCCCGCGTTCGCATCGGGTGACGCCGCGTCCGCCTTCACGACCTGGTTGAAGACCGCTTGCGCCTTCGATTCTTCGCCGAGCGCGAGGTAGGCCTTGCCTAAAATCGAGAGGGTACCAGTCAGGTTCTTGGCTTGCGTCTTGCCGCTCTGCACCAGGTCTTCAAAGAACGAATACGCAGTCACCGTAAGCTTGGCGTTGGCCTTGAAAGCCTTGTCGTCGCCCTTGTCCTGCGCATCCTGTGCGGCCTTCCAGAAGTCGAGACCGAGCTCTTTGATGAAGTCACTCTGAGCGGTGTTACCCTTGTTCTTGGCAACGATTGAAGCAAGGTCTTTATCGACGTCGTCGTAACGGCCGAGCTGACTCAAGGCCACGATGCGCCATTCCTGGACGTCTTTGAACTTGTCGCTCATGTTCGGGTACTGGCTCTCGTAGTTCTCGAGCATGCTCGCGATTTCTTTCGGATCCGGATTCTTCTCCTGCATCAATCCGGCGAGCATGTAGATCGCGCGCCCCTTCACATCGTGCACGAACTTCTTCTGCTGCGGATTCGACGCAGTCCGTTCGGCCTCAGGCTCCATCTTGATGGTTTCCTGGAGGTCCTTCATGGTTTCGGTGCGGAGCTGATCCACGTTGATCGCAGCGGCATTCTTGTCCTTTGAATTGCCGGCGCTGACCAGTGCCAGATAGTTACATTCCGCGGAATTGAACTTTGCGGTAAACGCGTACTCGTTCTCGCCCGTCACCTGCGAGTACATCTTGGCGGCTTCCAGGTACTTGCCCTGGCGCTGCAAATCCTCCCCCAGCCGGAAGCGCATCTCCGGGGCGTATTGACCGCTCGAATACTTGCTCAGGTAGTTCTGTGCTGCCTTCGTCCACTGGTCATTGAGCTGGGCGTTTTTCATCCCGCTCGATTCCCACTGCTGGCGCGGCAGCGCGTAGGCCATGTATGCGGCCCATTGCGCATCGGAGCCGCCGGACTTGGCCATCTCGTTGGCGAGCTGTTCGACCATGTCGAAGCGCTTCTGCTTGTAGTAGATATCGGCCGCGTACTTGAAGCCCTTGTTGTATTTTCCGCTGCCACGCGCCGCCTCTATGTAGTACTTGGCGGCGCCGTTCTCATCGTGCTTTGACAGCAGAACGTTGGCAAGCAGCCACTTCTCGAACGGATCTGATGAGTTGCCGAACTCTTCAACCGGGTTGCGCACGTACTTGCCGACCGCGGCGATCGCGACCGCCCAGTTCTGCTTGTCATCCTCGACCGCCTTGATCTTGTCCACGATCTGCTTGTGATACGCGGCCTTCTTGGCGGGGTCGGTGGTGGCGTTCTCCGCCGAGAATATCGACTGCAGCTGGAGCATCAGGGTTCCACCCTTCTGGGGACCACCCTCTCCCAGCATGCCCGCGTATTTCGCCGCCTTGTCCGCGTCGCCCATCAAGCCGTAAGTCGAAGCGAGCCCCTGGATGGCAGGCTTGGCCTGCGGCGTTTCGCGGCCGTCTTCCAGAATCTTGTTGAAATCCGCGATCGCCTTGTCGTATTCCGAGTGATCGAACTTGCCCAGTTCCTTTTCGCAGTTCGCGCGGCCGAGCAGGTTCTCGCGCACCAGGTTGGGATCGACGATAACCAGTGTGCTTTCGGTGAAGCCGTCGATCGCTTCGTTCAAGAGCTTCTTCGCTTGCGCCTCGTTGTTGGCGTACACCGAGGTCGCACCCTGGAACCGCAGCCATGAAAGGGGATACAGCGCCTGTAGGGAGAGCTGTTCCGCGACCGAGTAATCGCACTGGCCGCCATTGTCGATCTGTGCGATGCAGTCGTCCTTCTTCTTCTTGTAGGTCTCGTACATCTGGTTCAGAGCCGATTCGAGCTCATGGTAGATCGGCTCAAGTGCCATCTGGTTGGTGGAAGGTTCAGATGCAACCTTGGCGTACATCGCCTCGAGGCGATCGAGGTCGGAAAGGACGGGTCCTGCCGCAGACTCGTTGCTTAGGGCAGAAGGCACCTTTGCCGTTACGCCCGACACTTCCTGACTGAGCTGCGACACGCTTTGCGCGCGAGCTACCGAGCTAACCAAGACCAGCGCGCCGACAGCGGCTAGCGCCATCCAGACGCGGCTATTCCCCAGCGATGAATTCATGTTTCCCCTACGCCCCAAGAGTGATCTGACCGATTTGAACCGGCCCTAAATATAAGGGCACCGCCGACGTCCCGTCAGGCGGAGCCCAATACTTGCGTAACTTCCTTTAGATAGGCAAGTGAACGAATCCGCGCCTTTCTATCCTCTATGTTTGTCGGCACGTCAAGTCCGGGATCCAGCAGCACCGCCGTCATCCCGGCGGCGTGCGATGCCTCGAAATCCAGGCGATGGGAATCTCCCACGTGCATGGCCTCATCCGGCCTCACTCCGTGTCTAGCCAGCGCCGCCGCGAACACCTCGCCACGCGGCTTGGCGTACCCGGCCTCTGACGAAATAGTAACCGAATCGAAGATCGCGCTCAGTCCCAAATCTTGCAGGATTTCGTAGAGCCGAAAGTCGAAGTTCGATATGACGCCGATTCGCAGCCCACTTTCCTTCAGGCGCTTCAGCGCGGGTAAAGCTTCGGGATCGGCGCGCCAGTGGGCGGCGTTGGCAAAGTAGGCGAACAGTGTCTCGAAAAATCCGTCGAAATCCGGGAATTGACCCAGCCCCTCGAAACTTCGCGCTACCACCGCGCGCCACCATTCGCGTTCTTTTGCGCGTAGCTGGGCCGCCGAATGCCCCGGCCCAAACGCCAGCTCGGGCGCCGCGCCAAAGGCGCGACGAAATCCCGCCGTGACCGCCTCGTCCGACGCCGCGATTCCGTATTGCCTGGCTATCCGCGCGTAGGTGCCGCCGACCGGCTCGCGTGCGTCAAAGAGCGTCCCTGCAGCATCAAAAAAAATCGCGCGCAGAATAGCCATCGCCCCTAGATGCCGTCCCAGACCTGGACCAGCACGCCGAACGCATCGCGTGGCGAAATGAAGAACTGCCGCTCGCCGCGGCGATTTTTCTTTTCATCGACCACGCGCACGCCGTCGCGCTTTAATCGTTCCAGCGTTCCGTCGAACTCCTTGAGATCGAGCGAGATGTGATGCATCCCTTCCCCGTAGCGATCGATAAAGCGCGCGACGAAGTCGTTGCCCACCTCATGCGGCGGGCTCTGGATAAATTCCAGCTTGAAGCCGGCTACCTGCATATTCGCGATCATGAAGTTGCGCTCTGAGTTGGACACGTGCGGATCGCGTCCGGGGCTCGTCGGGGTGAAGTAGTTGGTGAAGAAGTTGGTCGCCTTCGCGATATCTTTCACCGCGAGCGAGACGTGATCGAAATGCACCAGTGCGTCAGGCGCCGGCCGTGGATGGGGCTCATCGAAGTTCGGGACCTGCCAGAACTGAATCAATGCCCCGAACGCAGAGCGCGGAGAGATGAATGCAGTCGCTGAACCGGACGGATACTTCTGCTCATCGACTACCCGGTGACCATCGCGCCGCAGCTTCTCTACCACCGGATCGAGGTGGTTCACCTCGATCGAGAGATGATGCATCCCTTCGCCGTGCTTCTCGATGAACTTGGTGACGAAGCCGGGCTTGTCGGGGAGGTCCTCGATGAACTCGACCACGAAGCCGCCGAGCCAGAAGTCCTGCCACATGAATGCTCCGCTGACCTGGTCGTCGCGGGTCTTCGGATTGCGCTCCTTCATCGGAAAGTAGCGCGAGAAAAATTCCACCGCGCGATCGATCGATCGCACCGCGATCGAAACGTGATCGAACCGCATCTCGACGTCTTGAGCCATCTTGCTCGTTGGTTCCTTTCCCGGTCATCGCGGCCGCCGTAAAGGCGCCATCGATGCCGCAACGCAAAACGTTTGGGTCAATTGGTCAGGAAATCACGTTTCGGCTACCCGGTCGACAGGAATCGCGATCACCTGGCTTTGGAAAAACGGGGGCGAAAGCGCCAGAGCAGCTTGAAGGAGTTGCGCAGGATCAGCGGCCAGGCGTTGCGAATCTTGCCGGCATAGACCGACATCGATTGCGAGGCGCGCGAAAGCGACGGGACGTCAAAGAAATTCCAGCCGCGCGTCAATCGACTTGCCCTCGATACGCGCGACGATGTAGCCGCCTCCCTTGAAAGGACCCGCGTTGAAAACCCGCGTCTTGCCGATCGCATCCTCGGCCGCGGATTCATGGATGTGCCCAGAGATGCAGATGTCGGGCTGCACCTCTTCGATGAAACGGCGCGCTGCCGTGCTGCCCACCGCCTTGCCGGACAAGATACGGTCGCACTTCGTCTCGAACGGGGGCGTGTGACAGATCATCAGCAGCGGCCGCACGTCGCGTACCTGTTCGTACCCGGCTCGCAGCGCCGCGTAAATCTCGTCTTCGGTGAATTCGGTCGGGGTCTTGAACGGCGTGATGTTGGAACCGCCGCATCCGAAGATGCCGATTCCGTCGACCACCCGACCCTTCGCGTGCAGCGCAATTCCCTCGGTGTCCAGGAACGGCATCACCTCGCGGCGATCCAGGTTGCCGGTCAGGGCCAGCACGTTCGGACATGCGCGGCGCACATCCGTCAGCACCTTTTTCGTGTCATCAATGCCGCCGAAGTTGGTGAGATCTCCCGAGAGGATCACCAGGTCGCAGTCACGCATGACCTCGTGCATCCGCTCGAGATTGCGGGTCGCCATGTGCACGTCGCCGAAAGAAACGATTTTCATGACCGATCGTTCGGGAGCTTAGCAGAATTCAGGGAAAGGATTTTAACCGGCTGCCAGTCCGAGGGGCCGGAGGAACGACTCCATGGCGGCGGTGCATTTCTCCGGCTCTTCGATTTGGAGAAAGTGCGTGGTTCCGGGAATCGCTTCATAGGGTAGATGGTGCTGCCGCGCCACCGCCCGACCGATCAGCGCCGGTGGCATGACTTCGGGAAGATAGGGATCGCCACAGATCAGCTTGGTCGGAACCGGCAGTTCGCCGAGTCGCTCCCACAGCGTCGGATCAGCGTTGGTCGAGAAGACTTCCGCTTCGAACTCGCGTGGACAAGCCAGGATCCAGTCTCCTGCGTCTTCGTCAAGACGCAGTGTCGCCCGCGCCATCAACTCGTATGCTTCCGGTCGCCATCTCGGAAACCGCGTCTTGAACTGTGCCGCAAGAATCGATGGATCGCGGTAGCGCTCTGTCCTGCGTCGAGCACGCGCGGCAAGTGAGTTCTTGTCGTCGGCCTGGTTGCCGCGCAGCGGATGGCCCTCAGGCGGAAAAAGCGGTGGATCGAACAACACCAGCGCGTCGAAACGTGGCCCGAACTTGAGTGCATGCATCGCCGCCGTCACGCCTGACAACGAATGAAAGAGCCCGGCCGCGCGTTTGCTGCCGAGCTCGCGATTGATCGAATGAAACACTGCTTCCATGTCCAGGATGAATCGCGGCCACCGATGCGCATCCGCACGATGCAGCGGGTTCTGGCCGTGATTTCGAAAATCGAACAGAACCACCTCGTAGCGATCACGCAATGGTCGCCAGAATGGAACATAGCCGTCAATCGCCAGCCCGTTGCCGTGGCTTAGAACGAGCCGCGGCCCGTCGGGCTTCCCATGCTGGCGAACGATGATCGTCGCGCCGTCGTCCAGCTTGACTTCAAAGCTGCGCCGCGGTTGCGGCGCTTGGTATGGTTCCGTCACGTGGCTCAACTACCTTTCAGAGCATCCGCACCGGGTCGATATCGACCGCCACCATCACCTTGTCCCGCTCCGCCCGGGGCGCGATTTCCGTGCGCATCCTGGCCAGCGCCGATCGCAGTTTTCTCAGCTCGCGCGCCTTCACCATCACCTGCCATCGATAGCGCTGCTTGATCCTTTCGATAGGAGCGGGCGACGGACCCAGCACGCGCATTTCCTCGGGCGATGCTTCGCGTCCCAGTGATTTCGCCACCGCTTCGGCAACCGATGCAAGCGCGCGCGGCTCCTCGCCTTCGACTCGCACCATCGCCAGCCGTGAAAACGGGGGATACTCCAGCTCGCGGCGCAGTTCCAGCTCGCGCCGGATGAACCGCGCGTAGTCCTGATCCTGCGCGGCGCGGATGCTGTAGTGATGTGGCGAAAAGGTCTGGATTATTACCCGGCCGGCGCGCTCGCCGCGTCCGGCGCGCCCAGCCACCTGGGTTAGTAGCTGAAAGGTTCGCTCCGCCGATCGAAAGTCCGGCATGTTGAGCCCGAGATCCGCCATCACCACCGCGGCCAGCGTGACGCCGGGAAAGTCGAAGCCCTTGGTGATCATCTGCGTGCCGACCAGGATGTCGATCTCGTTCGCGCGGAGCGCCGCCAGGATGCCGGCCCGGGCACCGCGCCGCCCGCTGGTATCGCTGTCCATCCTCTCTATTCGTGCGTTGGGCAGCAGCGCCTCAAGCGCGGCAACCAGGCGCTCCGTGCCGAAGCCCTGCCCCGACAAGCCCGGCCCATGACACTCGGGACACAGGCTGGGCGCGGGCAGACGATCGCCGCAGTAGTGGCAGCGGAGAGATCGATCGCGCAGATGAAACGTCATGCTCACGCTGCAATTGCGACACGCGATTACATTCCCGCACATGCTGCACTGGAGGAAATTGTGAAACCCGCGCCGGTTTAGAAAGACCATCGCCTGGCCGCCCACTGCCAGGTTCTCGCGGAGCGCGTCCACCAGTTGCGGCGACAATGGCACCGCATCTGCCGGCGGCTTTCCGCGCGATGCACCGTTGGTCGCCGGACTGCTCGCCGCCGGGGAATTCATCCGGCGCAAATCGACGACTTCGACCGCCGCCATCGGCCGGTCGTTGATGCGGCGCGCAAGGCGCAGCAATCGGTACCGGCCACGCCGCGCATTCGCATACGACTCCGCCGATGGCGTCGCTGAACCGAGCACGATTGGGCACTTCGCGTATCCCGCCAGGGCGACCGCGAGATCTCGCGAGTGATACCGGATACCTTCCTCGTTCTTGTAGGCGGCATCGTGCTCTTCATCCACGACGATCAAGCCCAGGTCGTGAATCGGCGCAAAAATCGCCGATCGCGGCCCGACCACGATACGCGCCTCTCCGCCCAGCGCCGCCATCCAGCTCGCCCATCGCTCCGTCACGCTCTGCGCGCTATGCGCGATGGCGACCAGCGGACCAAACCGCGCGCGGAACGAATGCACCAACTCATCGGCGAGAGCGATCTCCGGCACCGTCACCAGCACCTGGCGGCCTTCTGCGAGCGCGCGCGCCGCAAGGTTCAGGTAGACCTCCGTCTTGCCACTGGCGGTCACGCCCCAGAGAAGAAACGCGCCGAAGCGACGGCCGGTGATCGCGGGGCCAACCGCCTCTATCGCCGTACGCTGTTCCTCGGAGAGCTGAAACGGAGTTTGGAATTCAGGGCTCCCCTTCGTGCCAGGCTCACCCTGCGAGATCTCGAGAAAGCCACGCTTCAACAAGGAAGCGATCACCGGACGAGATCCCGCGATTCGCTCGGCCAGTTCGTCGATCGAACCTGGGCCGTGCTCTGCAACAATCGTGAAGACTTCCCGCTGTTTGGGTCCTCGAATCTTCTCCGGCTGCGCGGCGGGCGTGGCACGCACCACGCGATCGTCGCTCTCGCGATGTCGCCCTCGCGTCGCGTCTTGCCGCGCGATTATTCCCTCGTTCGAAAGCCGCGCGATGGCCGCGCGCACCTCGCGGGGCGGCCCGAGCTTGTCGATCCGCTTCATGGCCGCGGGCCGCTGCCTCAGGGCCTCGACGATTTTGCGTTCCACTTTGCTCAGGGCCGCGGCGCGCAACTGGCTGGGCTCCATCGCCAGCCGATAGGCCATCCGCGATTCGACTCTTGCGACCGACGGGATCACGCTGCGATAAGCATCGCCCAGCGATGTCATGTAGTAGCCGGCCAGAAACTCCAGCAGCCTCAGATGGGCCTGATCGAAGAGCGGCCGGGGTTCGAGGATCTCCAGGATTGGCTTGAGCGGCTCGGAGGAAGGTTCCGCCGAAAGTTCCAGCACCACTCCGGTAACCTGCCGCGAGCGCAGTGGCACCAATACTCGATGACCCACGCGCAGGTGGTCGACCATCGCGGGCGGGACTTCGTAGCTGAGCTGATCAACCCCGCGCGAAGCTCCCACAATGACGACCTTTGCCTGCATCCTGAACCAGTCCCGCCCGCAATCTACACCGCGGCTGCGGGCCGCACGAACGTCGCTCGAAGCCACGCGGGCATACTTCCACGCTGACCCCCGGTCTGGTTGAATCTTCAAGACCGGACCACGCCGCGCGGCGCTCCGGTGTGGGAAACCATCGAATGCTACGCTTTCTGACCTCCGGCGAATCGCACGGCCCCGAACTGGTCGCCACCATCGAGGGTGCCCCGGCCGGGTTCGACATCGATTTGGCCGAAATTAATACGGACCTTGCACGCCGCCAGAAGGGCTACGGTCGCGGCGGCCGGATGCTGATTGAGAAGGACGAGGCGCGCCCGGTCGCGGGCATCCGCTTCGGCCGCACGCTGGGCAGCCCGGTTACCTTCATCATCGTCAATCGCGATTTCAAAAACTGGGAAAAGCGCATGTCGGCGGACCCCGGGGATCGCGGCGAAGCGAAAGTCGTGACCCGTCCGCGCCCCGGTCATGCCGATCTCGCAGGCGTGCTCAAGTACAACCTCGAGGACATCCGCGACATCCTCGAGCGCGCTTCCGCGCGCGAAACGACCGCTCGCGTCGCAGTCGGCGGCTTCGCCAAGCAATTCATCAAGCCCTTCGGAATCGAGGTTCTCGGCTACGTCGTCAGCATCGGTGCAACCGTCGCAAAGACTCCCGAAAATCTGAGCATGGCGGATCTGAAGCACGTGACAGAAGAGTCACAGGTTCGCGTGGCTGACCCGGTCGCGGAGCGTGCGATCATCGAGGAGATCGATGCGTGCAAGAAGACCGGCGACACGCTTGGCGGCATCGTCGAGGTCGTCGCTACCGGCCTTCCCGTCGGTCTTGGCAGCCATGTTCAGTGGGATCGCAAGCTCGATGGGCGCCTCGCGTATGCCCTGATGAGCCTCCAGGCCACCAAGGGCGTCGAGTTCGGTATCGGCTTTGAAGCCGGTCGCGTGCGCGGCTCGGCGCTCCATGACGAAATCGGCTTCGATGCCGCCCAGCGCAGGTTCACGCGTCATTCGAACAATTCCGGCGGGACCGAAGGCGGCATGTCCACCGGCGAGCCGCTGCGAGTCCGCGTTGCCTTCAAGCCCCTCTCCACCTTGATGCAGCCGCTCAAGTCGGTAGATATCAAGACCAAGGAAGAAGCCGAGGGCACTATCGAACGCTCCGACGTATGCGCGATCCCGGCCGCGGCCGTTATCGCCGAGTCAGTCGTCGCGTTCGAGCTGGCCAACGCGTTCCTGGAGAAGTTCGGGGGCGACTCGCTCGCGGAGATCACGCGCAACTACCAGGGCTACCTCGAACAGGTTCGCAACTTCTGATTGGCACGCTTCGGCGCGAGCCGGAGTCGCGATGACCACGAAGATTATCCTGACCGGATTCATGGCGACTGGAAAAAGCGCCGTGGGTCACCTGGTCGCGAAGCAACTCGGATGGCGTTTCACCGACACCGACCGGGAGATAGTCGCGCGCGCCGGCAAGCCCATAGCAACGATTTTCGCCGAACACGGCGAACCGCACTTTCGCGCGCTGGAGCGTGAAACTATCGCGATGCTCGTCAACGACCCGCGCCTGTGCCCCCAGAGCGGCAATCCGCTCCCGGAGGTAATCTCAACCGGCGGAGGTGCGCTGGTCGACGAGAGAAACTGCGCGATGTTGAAACGGGCGGGGATCGTGATGTGCCTCACGGCGCGCCCGGAAGTCATCGCGGCTCGCGTCGGCCGATCGGCCACGCGCCGTCCAAAATTGCTGGAAGGTAATCTGCCGCTGGAAGAGAGAATTCGCGATCTGATGGCCGAACGCGCGGCCGCGTACGCGCGCGCCGACATAACGATCGACACGTCGGATCTCTCTCCCGTCCAGGTGGCAGAACGAATAATCGACGCCTTCGTGGCCAGGGAGAAAGCGCGATGCAGACCTTCCGCGTAGAGCTCGGACCCGCATCGCATCCGGTGCATGTCGGCACCGGAATTCTCGACAGCCTGGGCGGCCTGGCGCGCGAAGCGAAAATCACGTCGAACCGCGTTGTCGTGATTACCGACTCGACCGTAGAGCGGCACTACGCAGCTCGCGCCACCGATGCACTCAAGAAAGCGCGCTTCTCGCCCGATCTTGTGGTGGTTCCCGCAGGTGAGGCGAGCAAGTCTTTATCTGTTCTTGAAACACTCTACGACCGGATGACTGCAGCCGAGATCGAACGCGGCGGCGCCGTCTTCGCGCTCGGCGGAGGTGTCGTGGGCGATCTCGCGGGTTTCGCGGCAGCAACGTACCTGCGCGGGATCGCTGTTGTCCAGGTTCCCACGACCCTCGTTGCGCAAGTCGATTCCTCGCTCGGCGGCAAGACCGGCATCAATCATCCGCGGGCCAAGAACCTGATCGGTGCGTTTTACCAGCCGCGCGCGATCATTGCCGACGTGGACACTCTGCGCACGCTGCCCGACCGGGAGTTTCGCGAAGGACTGGCCGAAGTGATCAAGTATGGAGCCATCATGGATGCGCCGATGGTTGCCGACCTCGAGCGCGACCTCGGCCGAATTCTGAAGCGCGATGGCGCGATCCTGGAGGCGATGGTCGCCCGCTCGCTCCGCCACAAGGCCTCGGTCGTAGTCGCCGATGAACGCGAAGGTGGATTGCGCAAAACCCTCAACTTTGGACATACGGTCGGCCATGCGCTCGAAGCGAGCGCCGGCTACGGCAGGTATCTCCATGGCGAGGCTGTCGCGATCGGTATGACGGTGGCGGCGCGCCTGTCGGAGCGATTCGCCGGACTCAGCGCCGACGAAGGCGCGCGCCTGGTGCGGCTTATCGCGCAGGCCGGATTGCCCACCGAGATGCCGCCGAAGGCTGTCACCCCGGAGTTCACCGCCGCACTCCGCCTGGACAAGAAACGTGCGGAGAATGCCCTCGAGTTCGTGCTGCTCGAGAAATTGGGTAGATCGCTTACGAAGCGTCTTGAGTTCGATCAGGTTCTCGCCGCCCTCTCCGACTGAGTTTTCCCTTTCCCGACGCGGGCTTGCGCCCTCCGCAAATGCGGCCTTAGCCGGTCACGCCTTCGCCCAAGCCGTCTAAAGACCGGCATTTCGGATTTCGAGCGCAAATTTTTGTAAATCTCCGCTTACTTGGGACTTGCAACACGTAATCATCTTGTATGATTATGCTACGGTCCGATAAGGACGAGCCCGACACCGGGGAACGGAGGTAAGTCATGGAACGGGTCGAAATCCTCAAGGGCAGCGTGCTCACAGTGCAGGAAGTGTCGAGTTACCTGCGCGTCCACCCCTCAACCATCTACAGGATGCTCAAGCGCAACCAGCTTCCCGCCTTTCGGGTCGGCAGCGACTGGCGCTTTACGGTCGAAGCGATCGATCAGTGGCGCGCGCGAGCCGAATCCAGCAGCTTCAAGCCTGATACGCGTCGCGTGATGGCGCGGAGATAGCCGGGACGGTTGATATCCGCGCCGTCTAACTGAAATAGCGGCGCGGATTCTCAACCAGCATCGCGCGGATTTTTTCTTCAGGCACGCCAGCCCGCTTCAGCGCCGGCACGATGTTCTGGAACACGTGCGACGGCTTCCAGTTCGCGATGAGCTTCGCCGTTTCAGGCGGCAGGTCGAGTCCCCGCCCCAGCCAGCACCATACCGTGTCGTGCGAGAGCACGATCTGCTTTTCGTAGCCCACCCCAAGCAGTCCGATCAGCGCCGCCAGGCGGAGCTTGTCGGGATGGATGAAATCCAGCCCAAAGCGATCGAAGCCGATGTAACATCCGCGGTCGAGCATGTCGGTGTGATAGTGCAGGTCGGCCGACCCGCAGCTATGCCCGATTATCACGTGCTTGAAATCGACCCCTTCCGACTCGAAGATGTCGAGCTGCTCGCGCCCCATCGTGCCGTCTTCAGTATGAGTCGTGATGGGCGCCCCGGTTCGCAGATGCGCCCGTGCAGCAGCTCGCAGGCAGTTTTGCTCGTACGGGGTCACCTGGCCCTTGCCTGTTGCACACTTGATGATGCCCGCCTTGATGCCGGTGTTGCCGATGCCTTTCGTGATCTCGGATGAATAGACTTCGGCGATCTCATCGATGCTGCGCTGCTTGAAGTATGCCGTGTTCCCGAGGTCTTCCTTGTAAAGACCGGTCGCGCAGACGATACGCACGCCCGATGCCTCCGCGACTTCCGCCATAAAGTTCACATCGCGGCCGATATCCATCGGGCAGGGATCGACGAAGCTCTGCAGTCCCAGGTCCTTCAGCTCTTTCAGTCGGTCGACCGCATTCTTGAACGCGGTTTTCCGCTCGAACTTGGGCGCGGCGCAATCCAGCTCCCATCCCGCCCATCCGATCAGCAGATGCTCATGCATCAGCGTCGTACCGAGCTGTTCTGCGGTCATCGTGCCTGTGACGGTATTGATCGACTTCATCGGAGCACGCTCCTTCGGCCAACACGGCGGGCCTGACCGCAACCTAGACCCGCAGGCTCCGAGTCGTCAATTCCGGAGTCGGGGAAATTTCAGGAACTTTTTTTCTCGCCCCGGAGGGTGCCCAAGATGATCAGCGCGACTCCGATACTGATCGCGCTGTCGGCGACATTGAAGATTGGATAGTTCCAGTCGTAGTAGTGCACGCGGATGAAGTCGATCACCTGGCCGCGCAGCCCGCGGTCGATCAGGTTTCCGCCCGCCCCGGCCAGGATCAAGGCGAACGCGAATGTGGTCAGGGTGAAACCGTCGCTGCGCGCGATCAGCACGATCAGCACCACGATCGCCGCCAAAGAGAGCGTCACCAGGAACGCTTCGCGGAACCATTCGGGCAGGTTCGTGAACATGCTAAACGCGGCGCCCGGGTTGCGCGTGTAGGTGATGTCGATCCAGTTGGGAATGACCGGGATGCTTTCGAAGAGGTCCATGTGCGAGCTGACGAACAGCTTGGTTGCCTGGTCGAGAACCAGGACCGGCAGAGAAACCAGCACCAGCATCGCGAACAGCGGACTTCGCCGCCGCGCCGGCGCGATCTCTCCCATCCGGGCTACGGCTGAATCAGGCACTGGCGCCAACCACCAGGCGGCACCGAGGGCACAATTCCGCATGCCCACCGTCGTCGAAATAACACCAGCATCGCTGGCACTTGATGCCGGGAGCGCGCCGGCCCTTGAGCGTTAGCGGCGCCGCCACCCTGGCGAAGGTTCCGTTGGTCGAAAATTCCTGACGTTCTCCCGCCTCGCGATTGAGCGCCGCTGCCTCTTCGGGATCGAGGAAATCGATTCCCGATACGATGAAGAGGTCCTTGAGGTCCTGCTGATGATCCTTGAGCAGGTTCGCCAGCTCCTGGTCGGCGCCTAACGTTAAAGTCGCTTCCAGCGGCGCGCCGATGGTGCCGGCCTTGCGCATCGCTTCCAGCAGCTTGAGACCTTCATCGCGCACGGCGAGCAGACGATCCCATCGCTCCGTCAACGCGGCGTCGGCCCAATCAGGATGCGCAGGCTGGAGCTCGAGGAGATGCACGCTCTCCTTGTCGCGCCCGGGAACATGCTCGTAAACCTCTTCCGCCGTGTATGGAATCAGCGGCGCGAGCATCCGAACGATGGCATCAAGGAGATAAAACAATGCGGTTTGCGCCGAGCGGCGCTCGCGCGACGCGTGCGCGGAACAGTAAAGACGATCGCGTGCCACATCGATATAGAGCGAGCTCAGATCCACGACGATAAAGTTCAGCAGCGTGTGATAAGCGCCCTGGAAGTCGAAGTTCTCGAATGCCTTGCGGACTTGCGTCTTCAAGTGCTCCAGCCGGGCCAGGATGAATCGATCAAATTCCAACATCTCGCGGTGCGCCACCATGTCGCGTCCGGGATCGAAGTCGCCGAGATTTCCGAGCAGGTAACGGCAGGTATTGCGAATTTTCTTGTACGAATCCGCGACCGCGTTGAAGATCGTCGGCCCCAGCGCCATCTCGGTGGTGTAATCGATCGATGCGTAAACCAGACGAATCACATCCGCGCCGACCCGGTTGGTTACGTCCTGCGCATCTTCCGAGTTTCCCAACGACTTCGACATCTTGCGGCCTTTTTCGTCCACGGTCAGGCCGTGATTAATCACGCTCCGAAACGGAGCCGTCCCGCGCACCGCGACCGCACATGCCAGGGATGATCCAAACCAGCCGCGTGCCTGCTCCACTGCTTCCAGATACGCATCGGCCGGCCATCGCAGCTCCGGTCGCTTCTCCAGAACCGCGGCCTGCGAAGATCCCGAGTCGAACCAGACGTCGAGCACGTCTTCCTGCTTCTCGAAGGCGGTTCCGCCGCACTCGGGGCACTTGAACGCGGCGGGGAGGAAGTCGGTGGCCGGACGCACGAACCACGCGTCCGATCCTTCCTTTTCGAAAATCCGCTCGACGTTCTTCATGACTTCGAGGTCGAGCGTGACGTGGCTGCACTTGGTGCATTTGACCGCCGGTATCGGCACGCCCCACGCGCGCTGGCGGGACAGGTTCCAGTCCGGCCGTGTCTCGGTCATGTTGCGAATTCGATCGCGCGACCAGGCCGGCACCCATTTAGCGCCATCGATAGCCGCCACGATCTTGCCCCGCAAACCTTCGTGATCGATTCGCAGAAACCACTGCTCGGTAGCGCGGAAGATCAGCGGCTGATGGCATCGCCAGCAATGCGGATACTGATGCGATAGCGTGCGTGACGCGATCAGCGCCTCGACCTCGCGCAGCTTCGCGATGATGAGAGCGTTGGCGTCAAAGACATTGAGTCCCTGCCACTCGGGAACTTCCCCGGTGAACGCGCCGGCGTCATCGACCGGCGTATATGGTGCAATTCCGTACTGCGCCCCGATCACGAAGTCTTCGTAGCCGTGACCCGGAGCGGTATGCACCAGTCCTGTCCCTGCGTCGGCGGTGACGTGCTCGCCGTAAAGCAACTTCACGTCGCGATCGATGAACGGATGGCGGAAGATGTCCTTTCCGTCGAGCGTCTTAAGCGCCTCGCGATTGAGTGCGATTCGACCGTCAACCTTGAGCTCGCAATCCTTCTCGAAGGAATCCGCAAGCCGCGCCGCGACTATGTACCAGGAACCGTTCGCCTTGAGCGCTACGTACTCGAACGTAGGGTTCAGCGAAATTCCAAGATTTGCCGGCAGCGTCCAGGGAGTTGTCGTCCAGATGACCGCGAACAACTTCTCTGCCTTGTGCGCTCCCGCCAATTCCGCGCCATCCGCCGCGTTGCTCGCAAGCGCGGCCGGGTCTTTGACGTTCTGATTCAGCTTGAAGGCGACGTAGATCGACGGAGATTTATCTTCTTCGTACTCGACCTCGGCTTCCGCCAAGCCGGTGCGATCCTGGAAGCACCACAATACCGGGCGTTTGCCGCGATAGATGTAGCCGCTTTCGACCATCGCGCGCAGAACGCCGATCTCGGTCGCGTCATACTCGGGCGCCATCGTCAGGTACGGATGAAACCAGTCGCCGATACATCCGAGGCGTCGAAAATCGATGCGTTGAAGATCGATCCATTTCTCCGCTTCCGCGCGACACAGCTTGCGCAGCTCGATCTTGCTGATGGTGCGAGCCTCGTCGCCTAGTTCGCGCGAAACCCGGTACTCGATCGGCATCCCGTGGCAATCCCATCCGGGAACAAACGGCGTCCGATAACCCAGCATCGAGCGCGAGCGCACCACGAAATCCTTGAGAATCTTGTTGAGTGCGGTCCCGAGATGCACCCGGCCATTCGCGTAGGGAGGTCCGTCGTGGAGAATCCAGGTGGGCTTGCCTTTGCGCTCTTCGATCAACCGTGAGTAGAGGTCCATGTCGTCCCAGCGCTTGAGCGTCTCGGGCTCGCGCCTGGGCAGGTTCGCCTTCATCGGAAAGGCGGTCTTCGGCAAAGCAAGGGTTGATTTGTAGTCGGTCTCAGCCACGCGCGGCATCGAGCTGGACAAACCAGCTCACTCCCTCCGGATTTTGAACTTCCGTATTCCGTCCAGATTAACCCAGGCCATGAAGGCGCGCGAGTGGACGCGGAACCGGTTTGAATTGGATGCCGCGGCTTCGTATCATCGCCGTTTGCGAGCGTACTTATGTCACTTAGAAAAGTTACCCTGTTCGACAAAGAAGGCAGCGCGATTCAGCCCACCGACGAAGACGGTCAGGCCAAGCCTGCCGTGATGGGGGTGAGATGGGTCAATCCTCACACCTTTGAGACCATTCGCGTGCGAGGCGGTAAGCGGACCGGGCCCAGGAACGAAGTCCTCCAGGAAATTCCGCCGACCCTCGACGTGAGCCCGTTCGCGATCGATCACCTCGAGAAAGCGCCCCGGAAACCCGGCAAGTGAGCGCTCCCGGAGCCCTCACCGGCCTTCGCGTCCTCGACCTGAGCGACCATCGCGCCCAGCTCGCGGGACGACTCCTGGCCGACATGGGCGCCGACGTGATCAAGATCGAACCTCCGGGTGGCGATCGCTCCCGCACCATCGGGCCGTTCCTGAACGATGAGCCCCACCCCGACCGCAGTCTCTTCTTCTGGTTCTACAACCTCAACAAGCGCTCGCTGACTCTCGATCTAACGCATCGACGTGGTGCGGAACTGTTTCGGCAACTGGCCAGGTCGGCCGACATCGTCATCGAGAGTTTTGCGCCGGGCCATCTCGACTCGATGAACCTCGGGTGGAGCGAGCTGCACAAGATCAATCCCGCGCTGATCCTGCTGTCGATCGCGCCGTTCGGGCAGACCGGGCCCTATCGCGACTTCGATGCCGACGACACTGTTCTGACTGCTCTCGCCGGCATGCTTTACGTCAACGGATTTCCGGGACGCGCTCCTGTGCGTCCGCTCGGACTCCAGGCGTATCACTCGTCGTCGTACTTCGGCGCAATCGCCGCGATGTGTGCGCTATTTGCCCGCGACAAGTCGGGCGAGGGCGCACGGATCGATCTCTCGATGCAGGAGGCGACGGCGGCCGCGGTCGAACACGTCGCAGGCAGCTACTTCGAAAACCGCATCGCGGAGCCGCGCCGTGGCACGCTCCACTGGAGCCGCTTCTTCCGGGTCGGCAAATGCCGCGACGGCTACATCATGCACTGCACGCTCGGCGACTGGACCTCGCTCATCGAGTGGGTGAAGTCCGACGGCAAGGCGGCGGACCTCGATGTCCCCGAGTACGACCAGGTGATGCATCGGTTCCTGATGGCCGAGCATCTGTTCGACGTACTCGATGAATGGGTGAAGGATTACGGCCGCGACGAATTGCTGGAACGCGCCCAGCTCCTGCGGCAGCCCTACGCCATCGTGCGCAAACCGGAAGTGCTGTTCGACGATGAACAACTGTCCGCGCGCGGCTTCTTTGTGGAGGTCGAGCATCCGGAACTCGGCCGCACCTTCCGCTACCCAGGTGCGCCCTATGTTTTCAATGGAACGCCGTGGAACGTCTATCGTCGTCCACCGCTGACGGGGGAACATACCGCCGCGATTCTGCGCGACGATCTGGAAGTCGACTCAGTTGAATTGGCTGCGCTTTCGAGCGAGAGAGTTATCTAGCCATGCCCGGCCTGCCGCTCGAAGGAATTCGCGTTCTCGATTTCACGTGGGTCGTGGCCGGCCCCGTAGCGACGCGTATCCTGGCCGATCATGGCGCCGAGGTCGTGAAGATCGAGCGCAAGATTCCTCCGCCGCTTGGCAATCGCAAGCTTGGTCTGCAATGCGATCTCCATCGCAACAAGATCTCGCTGGCGTTGAACATGGCGGAGCCGCGCGGCATCGAACTCGCGCGCCGGCTCGCTGCAAAAAGCGATGTAGTCATCGATAATTTCTCGGCGCGCGTAATGCGCGCGTGGGGCATGGATTACGCCAGCCTGGTCGCGGTGAAACCCGACATCATCTGCATAAGCATGTCCGGCCTCGGCCACACCGGCCCGCGCTCCAGCTACGTCAGCTATGGACCCACGCTGCAGGCGCTGTCGGGTTACACGATGCTCATGGCCGATGAGAACGGTGTACCCGCGGGCTACGGTTACTCGTACGCCGACATGTGCGGTGGTTACACCGGCGCGTTGGCTGCTCTCATCGCACTGTGGAACCGGAAGCAGACCGGCCATGGCCAGTTCGTCGATCTGTCGCAGTTCGAGGCGGTCACCGCGGTCGTTGGCACCTCGCTGCTCGATATCGAAGTGAATCGCCGTGAGCAGCAACCGTTCGGTTACAGCTCGCAGGAGGGACCTGCCGCACCGCACGGGGTCTATCGATGCCGCCCGCGCGGTGACGATGACGACCGATGGCTGGCTATCTCGGTGCACAGCCAGGCGGAATGGAACCGGTTCGTCGAAGCAATCGGAAACCCGGCGTGGGCGAGCGACCCCAAGTTCCAGACCCTGTACCTACGAATACGTAACCGCGAAGAACTCGATGCGTATGTATCTCGATGGACGGTCGAGCAAAATGCGGAAGACGCGATGATTGCCCTTCAGCGTGCGCGAGTGGCCGCTGGCCTCGTTGCCAACGGTATCGATATCTGCCAGCGCGACCCGCAGCTCAAGCAGCGTGGCTTCTGGCCCCCGGTCAAATCAATGGGCGACAAGACCACCCACGTCACCGGTATTCCTTTCAAAATCTCCACAGGTTCGGGTTCTGTCCGATCAGCCGGACCCGAGGTCGGAGAAAACGGCGGCTATGTGCTGCGCGAAATCCTGGGGCTCGACTCTGCCGAGTGCGACGAGTTGATAAAAGCCGGCGTGGTTTGGCCCTGACTATTGCGGAGCGTAAAGGGGGAAGCGGTTGCTAGCCAGCGTTCTCTCCAGCGCCCTCGCGGGTGTCGAAGCCTACCCCGTCGAGGTCGAAGTCGATATTCGGGGCGGTTCGCCATTCTTCCGGATTGTCGGACTACCCGAGGCTTCCGTCCGCGAATCCCTCGATCGCATCAACTCCGCAATGCGCAACTCCGGCTACGAATTTCCGATGAAGCACGTGATCATCAATCTCGCGCCTGCCGACACGCGCAAAGACGGTTCCGGCTTCGATCTGCCGATCGCAGTCGCGATGCTGGGGGCCAACGGTCATTTCAGCGATCGCGAACGGCTGCGCCGCTATCTCGTGCTCGGTGAGCTCGCGCTCGATGGGCGTATCAAGGGAATCAAGGGCGCGCTGCCTTCCGCTATCCTCGCGCGTTCGCAGAAATTCGACGGCATCATTCTTCCCGCCGAAAATGCGCCCGAAGCTG
>DATJWT010000356.1:0-3176 GCA_035500975.1 Binataceae bacterium (SeqCode) | reverse complement strand
GGTCAGCTTCGCATCGGCCACGCTCGAGGTCAGCCGCTCGGTGGTGCAGCTCACCTCGGTTCCTGAACTCTCGAACGGCACGGTCCATCCCGACTGTATGGCGATTTCATCCAGGTCGCGGTCTTGCAAGAAGTGAGAGATTGCCGCCGACTGCTTCGGACGGTATGCGGAACAAACCTCTTTCAGGTCGAAGGTGCAGCCATTTTTGGTCACGAGCGCGGGCGAGGCGGGAGCGCACGCCGCGAAGAAGATCGCACCCAGCATCGTCGCCAGGACTCTCATTCTTTGCATCTCTTTCGGGGCGACCGTCGCACATCGCTAGTCTCCCACGATGCCCAGGCGCAAGCAGTTAGAATCTTAGGGCGATTTGCAGTTCTCTGGGCGGCCCGATTCCAGCCGCCCGGTGTTGGTCAACCGGTCGATCAGAACTCTGCAAATGTAGAGAAAGCCGTGGTGATCCCAGCGGGAGTCGAACCCGCGTTCCCGACGTGAGAGGCCGGTGTCCTAACCACTAGACGATGGGACCAGTGGGTGAGTTGGCTGAGGAGGAAGGACTCGAACCTTCAATCCCCTGATCCAGAGTCAGGTGCCTTGCCAATTTGGCCACTCCTCAGCGCAAGGGAAATATAACCAAGCCGCCAGCCCCACGCCACCGGCGATAACCGGGCGCAGCTGACCCGGGAAAGTCGGCCTGGCTAAGAGCGATCGTCAGGCCGCGGAAGACCCCGCGGAGGCGCGACGGGATCCTCGTGGAACCCTCCAATGCGACAGGTCCCAACCGAGCAATTGCTCAATCTTCTCGATCTCCGGGCTCCATCGCTCGATGAGCTTTGCCTCGAGTTGGGGCGAGAGCGGCGGGAAAGGTTCGCCCCGACCGTAGCAATAGGCCCACACCCCGAGCCGGTCGAGGGTGTTGGCGGTCCGGTAGGCGCGATGCTCGCGCAGCCAGAACAGAACGTGGCGCGCGTTCTGCGCGAGATGGCGATTGCGAGGCGCCAGGGCGAACGCGTTGACGTCGCCGCGCGCCAACTGATCCGGAGCCAGCTTGATTCGTTCAATCGAAATGAAGTCGCAGACGCGATCGAGGTAGGACTGGGGAGAGTCGCGCAGTTCGTCGTAGTTGGTCACCAGTACGTTCTCGCGGCCGAACAGATCGAACCATCCCTTCAGGTGGAACGAGTACCGGTTGGCTTCGTCCAGATGCGGGCGCCGCTCGAGGGTCTGCTCCAGGTCCGCGCGAGTCCAGACGTAGTGGCGCATCAGCTTGTAAACCGAGTACGCGTGGTCGACCGGATTACGAAGGGTACAGATTAACTTGCAGTCAGGGAGAACCTGCCTGACTCGCTCGCGCGCATGTGGACGGTTGAAGTACGGGGAAATCTCGCCAATCGGCCGCGTTCCGGAAGCGTGACGAAAATGCCACGCGTACCAGTCGATACCCTTGCCGAAACGCGTGGCGAAGAACCCGGTCTCCTTGATCCGGCGCGGAAGGTCCACGTGCGCAGCGAGCACACGATGAAGCCACGTGGTTCCGGTTCTGCCCGGTCCTATGCCGATAAAGTCAGGTAAGAATCGTCCTCGAGCATCTCGCATCGCCAGCTTCCTCCCTGCATCGGCCTGATGGTGCGAGTTACAAACTTGAGCGACCGTAATCCTTCCCAGAGCGGATGACAATACTTGTGCGCTCAGAGCATACAACTTTGGTTGGAAGGCGCGGTGCGCGCGTGGCAAAAAGCGACGATGCGGGGCGATTCGGTGCACGCCCGGTCGCTTTTCGCAACGATCGGTCGATCGGGAAGGTCTCTGACTCAGCTAGTCGCTGTGACGGGATTCCGCGTCCTGCGCGGCGTGGCCGCGGACCTCGAAGGTCACGCGGTCGAGGGTGCGGCCCGTTCGATCGATCAGCACAAGCGAATGACGGCCCGTCACGGGCTGCCATTCGCATGGCTCGCTCGCATCGCATCGCGGGCGTCCATCGAGGATCCATCGCGCGCCACTCGCGCCGCGACCGGCCTGGAAGACCATCCGCTGAAGCTCGCGCGGAATATCGGGATCGAGCGCGATGATGGTGCCGTCTGCGGGCGCAGTCACGCGCGGCGCAAGGTCATCGAGTTCCGCCACTGACTCGCGGGGCTCAGTTCCACCGACAAACCATTCGCTGCGCGTGGGCTCGACTGAATTCGGGAACGACACCTGACGGGCTACGACGCCATCGGGCCGTAGCGGCGCGCGGCTCCCGAAGCGGTCATGGAGATAATCGACGATATCCAGCCACACGGGAGCCGCGCCGGTGATGCCGGTCACGTCACGCATCGGCGCACCGGAAACATTTCCCGCCCACACGCCGATTGTGAACCTGTCGCTGTACCCCACACACCAATTATCTCGCATGTCCTTGCTGGTGCCGGTCTTGACCGCGCTCCAGTAGCGGGTAGCGAGGCTGTTCTCGAGGCCGAAGGTTTCGCTGCGGCTGGCGCGATCGGCGAGAATATCGGAGACGATGAAGGCCGCCGGGCGCGAATAAATTCGGTGCGATAGGTACGGGGCGGCTTGCGAAGTTTCCAGGGTGAGCGGCGATGCGATGCCGCCGTTAGCGAGCGCCCGGTATCCGTTCGTAAGATCCCAAAGCGTCACATCGGCGGAGCCCAGCGCGAGCGCGGCGCCATAGAAATCGCCCGACTCGACGATGCCGCTGAACCCGAGGCCGCGCAGGGTTTCCGCAAACGAATCGACTCCAACCAGATCGATCGTGCGGACCGCGGGAACGTTCAGGGACGATGCGAGCGCGGTGCGCGCGGAGACCAGGCCGCGGAAGCGCTTGTCGTAGTCGAGGGGACGATAGAGCCCGCGCTCCTCGGACACTTCCAGGGGCGTGTCTTCTATAAGAGAAGCAGCGGTCAAAATCCGTCGATCGAGTGCGAGCGCATAGAGGAACGGCTTAAGGGCTGAGCCGGGCTGGCGCAGCGCGCGGACCCCATCGACCCACGGCGCGGAAGAGACATCGCCGGCGCTGCCCACGTAGGCCCACACCTGCCCGGTCGAGTTTTCGACCACCAGTACCGCGCCGTCATCGACGTTGCGATCCCTGACTTCAGCGACGTGATGCTTCAGCGATTCGACGGCGAAGCTCTGAAGGTCGCGGTCGAGCGAGGATCGCACCGACGCCTGGTTTTGGT
>DATJWT010000355.1:0-2463 GCA_035500975.1 Binataceae bacterium (SeqCode) | reverse complement strand
GTTGTCGCCGATCGTGATGTCGTAGAAGCCTGCGGCAGACTGCCCCGCACCAGCCATCTTGTAGATGAGGCTGTTTATCGAGCCGATGTTAGCGCCGCTGGCCTGCGCCGCCAGGTTGATGATCCCGGCCCACATCGGAGTGGAAAGACTGGTTCCGCCGTATGCGCGAAGCACCGAGCCGCCGCTACCATTGTCGAGGTAAACGAACGCGCCCGGATAGTTCGGGCTTGCGGTCAAGGCCACGTCGGGCTGGTCGCGAGCGCCATCGCCTGGCGTCACGCCGTTCTGAAAATCCGGCTTGGGGAAAAATGCGCTCGCGCCGCCACCGGTCGCATCGCCGCCGTAGATCGCCCAGGTTGGATCGTCCGAATCGTTCCACGCTCGCTCGGTGGTGTGCGCGGCAATCGTTCCGGCGGCGCCGTTGAATGCGGTCCGGTCGAACGACGTGCCCCCCACCGACGTGATGAGCGGATTCGATGCGAGTTCATTGACGTTCGGGCTGGTTGCGACCGCACAGGTGGTCCCGTTGAAGACCACGCCGGCCGCCCCCCAATCTCCGGCCGCCACGACGATGCTCTGTCCCTGTACCTGGGCCTGCGCGACGATATTGCCGACGGTCGAGGTGTAGTACGAACTTCCGCCACCGCAGAGCGCGAAGCTGACGGTGATCACCGGGCAGGCGCCGTCGTTCACGGCAGCCTGGAGGGCATCGACGATCGCGCCATCGACGGCGGTGCTGCCGTTGCCGAGGAAATACTTCTGCGCTGCGCCGGGCGCGACCGCATGTGACCATTCGAGATCGATCAGCGTTTCGACTTCATCGGAGTTGACTCCCGGGCTGGCGCCATCGGCCAGGACCGTCGTCACCGAGGCGCTGTTGTCGGGCAGTCCAAATTGCGTGTTGAAGGTCGAAAGCGGGCCGGGCCGGAAGTCCGAATCGCCGACTACGGCGATACATCCCGAACCCGTTGTTCCCGCGTTCGTGAGCGGAGTCTCGTCGTAGAAGGTGTAGAAATCGGAGGGCCCAAGGTACGGCCCGATATTGGCGACGATCGTATCGGGAGATTCGGCCATCGCGAGCTGTCGGTTCGTAAGCGACGAGGCCGCCCGAGCCGGCGCATCGAAGCCAGCGAATGAAGGCGAATCGTGGCTCGCCGCGATCGACGCGTGCAAATTGTCCAGCCCGCCGATTCGCGCGATCAGGTTGCCGTACTCGGCAGGAATTTCCGGCACGCCGATGTTCGCGAACCGGGTGCCATCGGCGGAGAACTTTGCGATGCGCACATTGAAAGCATGATCGATCGCGCCCACGCTTCCTTTCAGGTTTACGACCCCCGTTTCGGGTGAGCCGCTTGTTACCTGGAAGCCCTGGCTCGTGAGCCACCGAGCAACGGCGTTGAATTGATCGCGCGTCGGAGCGAAGCGCCGCGCGTACTCTTTCGGCGTGATCCATTTGCGGTACGACGGCGAGCTGGGGTTCTGTTGAGCCGCGATCAGCGCGTTCAGGGCGGCTTGGTTGCGCGGCTTGAACCAGACCTGGATCGGCATGGTCCGGGACGATGCGGCATCGCCATAGGAGGCCATCGCGCGTGCCTGCGGCGTAACATTTCCCTGGAGCTGGACGGTCTGAGCAGATGCGGCGCGCGGAGTGAGAAGCCAGATTCCGGAAAGAAGGGCGACGAGATAGACAGCTTTAGACAAAGATTGCCGTAAATTTGCCATCTTACCCGCCGTTCCCTATCGAAAACTCGTGCAGACGCAGCCGCGGCATTCTGCCGAAGGCAGTCGCGGTTATCAAGTAGGGGGTTGGAGGTCGCAAGCTCCAAAGTGGCGCAGGCTTTAGCCTGCGTCCTCTAGCTTGGGGAGACCAACAACCGGCAGGACCGGCAGCTTTTTCGGGTGACACAGCTCTGGGCCCGCGATCCTTTCGAATCAAAGAAACCTGAAACAGGAGTGCGACGTACAAGCAGAGGTGAGCTCAAGGAATTCTTCAGGGTCGGAGCTTCCCGGGTTTGAGCCGGTGAATCCATGGAAATCGAGACAGCTCGTAATCACGCGACGCAGGCTGCCTCATTTCGAAGTTCCCGGTGCAACCTACTTCGTCACCTTCAAGTGCCGCCAGGGCAGACAGCTTATCGGCCGGGACCGCGGCGTGGTGTTGCGAGAAATCCATGCGCTCGATGGAAACATGATCGACCTGGACGGCGCAGTAGTCATGCCGGATCGCGCGCATGCGATCCTCCGTCTGGTCGGACAGCAAACTCTGGGACGTGCTCTGCAAACGATCAAAGGGCGAGCGGCAAGACGGATCAATCGGGCACCGAAAATCGAGGGGCCCCTATGGCTCGATGAGAGCTTCGATCACATCGTGCGCGATGGAAACGATCTCGAAGCAAAAATCGAATACCTCCGAAGGAATCCGGTGAAGGAAGGATTGGTTTCGGTTCCGGAAGATTACGAGTG
>DATJWT010000354.1:0-2605 GCA_035500975.1 Binataceae bacterium (SeqCode) | reverse complement strand
CGCGGCGAACAAATCATCGGAGAATGCTTCAAGCGCGAAGGCGTCGACACCATCTTCTTCATGATGGGCGGTCCGACCGGAGGCACCGCGGGCGCGTGCATCGAACGTGGCATGAAGGGCATCTACGTGCGCCATGAACAGGCTGCCGCCATGATGGCGCATGCGTATGCGCGCGTCACCGGCAAACCCGGCATCTGCATCGCCCCGATGGGCCCCGGGGTCGTCAACCTGATGACCGGTCTCGGCAACGCCTGGGCCGATGCCGCGCCGGTGATCGCGATCGGTGGTTCCGCGCCGATGCGTGGCACCACGCTCGATACGTTCCAGGAGATGGACCAGGTCCCGATGATGCGCCCGATCGTCAAGTCGGCCTATCGCGTCGATCTCGGCTACCGCATCCCGGAGTACATCAGCATCGCGTTTCGCGATGCCCTCGATGGCAAGCGCGGCCCCGTCTATCTCGATCTCCCGGGTGATGTGCTGTCGGGCAAAGTCGAGGAAGAAAAAATTCATTGGGTCGATGGGAAATCGCGAACCGATGCGCGTCCCGCTGGCGATCCCGCCCTCATTCGCAGCGCGGTTCAATTGCTCGCAAAGGCACGCAAGCCGCTGATTCTTACCGGCAGCGGCATCCTGTGGGCGCGCGCCGAAGACGAGCTCCGTAAATTCGTCGATCAAACCGGGATCCCGTTCTTCACCACTCCGCAAGGCCGTGGAGTGATAGCGGAAGATCATCCGCGATCCTTCCCCGGCGCACGCTCGATGGCGTTTCGCGAGGCCGACGTCGTCCTCGTCATTGGCGCGCGCGCCAACTCGATGCTTTCGTTTCTGCGCGCGCCGCGTTTCTCACCCGACGCGAAATTCATCAATGTGAATCTCGACGGTCGTGAGATAGGCCACAATCGCACCGCCGAGATTGGCATCATCGGCGATGCGCTACTCGTGTTGCAGCAGCTGGGCGCGGAAGCTGCCGGAAAATTCGATCCTCGCAATGAAACCGAATGGGTATCGCAGCTCGCGGCCAAGCATCGCTCGAACATGGAACGCTCCGCGCCGCTGATGCATTCCGACAAGCTGCCCATTCACCCGCTGCGCCTGTGCAAGGAAGTCCGTGATGTCATCTCGCGCGATACCATCCTCGTCGTCGATGGGCACGAAATCCTGAACTTCGCGCGCCAGTCGATTCCCATCTACCAGGCGCGATGCAGCCTCAATGCGGGGCCGCACGGATGCATGGGCGTCGGCATTCCTTTCGGAATCGGCGCCAAGGTCGCGCGCCCCGATCTGCCCGTGCTGGTGCTCAGCGGCGACGGCGCATTCGGATGGAACGGGATGGAAATGGACACGGCGATACGGCACCAGCTGCCGATCGTGGTCGTGGTCTCCAACAACGGCGGCTTCACTTCGCGCCAGACCGGCGGCAACGTCGGCCGCGACCTCGGCTTCCAGCGCTACGATAAGATGGTCGAGGCGCTCGGCGGCTACGGCGAATTCGTCCAACAGCCCGACCAGATCCGTCCCGCGATCGAGCGCGCGATCAAAAGCGGCAAGACCGCGCTGGTCAACGTATGCACCGACCCCGACGCGCAGGCCACCACCGACATGGGCTTCGCCGGCTACTGAGCGAATTTGTTAGCGAAGCTCAGAGGTTGTCATTCCGGCGCGTCTGGCACGCGCTCCGCGAAAGTCCTTCTCCCTGGGGACAAGGTGGCGCGCTGCGCGCCGGATGAGGGGGACCGCAAGGCGCACCTGCGCGATTGAGGAATTCTGCTGGCTGCCTCCTGATCTGCGCGCTGGTATTTGTCGCTCTGAGTAGTGCGAATCCGCTGCAGGCAGATCCTCCGCCGGTGATCAGCACTCCGCTCCTTTCGACCGACACCACGGCGAGCGGTCGACGCATCCAGGTCCCACCGCATCCACAGGTCATCGCAAGCCGCTTGGAAATCGCTCCCGGCGCGAAGCTCCCGATGCACGAGCATCCGTACCCGCGCTATGCCTACGTCCTGTCAGGAACACTCGAGGTCACCACTGCGGATGGCAAAGTATCCCGCTACCACGCAGGTGATTTTTTCACCGAAGTAATCGGCCAATGCCACAGCGGCCGCGATGCGGGCGACCAGCCGGTTCAGCTACTGCTGATCGACCAGGTCGTTCCCGGTAAGTCCAATACCGTTCCTTGCCCTTGAGTGCGCCAGAGGTTGCGCGAGCCGTACTGCCAACATTTTCTCCGCATCCGCCTCGTGGCCTGATTCACCACCCTCAATCCCGATCTGTCGCTCGTTGCTGTTTCCCTTCGCACTACCCTGGCTCGGGCAGAAATCCGATGAGGGAAGGGATGAGTAATAGCAGGCACCGGCCACGTCCGCCTTTGCCGCATCGAAGCCATTGGGGTTCCCAAATGGCATCGCCCAGTCCTTGTCGTTCGGAAAGCACGATGGGCTGGGCAATGGGTTCGTGGTCGGCGTCGGATCGAAGCCTGCGGGTAAGGTGACGGAAAAGCCGTAGCATCCATCTGTGGGGCAATCGAGATCTTTGACTGCCCAGTTCTGGCAGACCGCGTCGCACTCCTTTTTGAATGCGTCATCCACATTCAAAAGTGGATAGT
>DATJWT010000353.1:0-5857 GCA_035500975.1 Binataceae bacterium (SeqCode) | reverse complement strand
TATTTGGATGAAACCTCCGTTTCCCAGGGAAACACGATCCATTTGGTCCGCGTGCGAACGAAGAGATCGGGACGGAGCACCGAACCGTCGCGATAGTAAAGCGTCGCCATTGTCGGTCGAAATCCGAGCTGCTCGCACAGCTTCTTCAGCGTCGCGCCAGTGTCGGCGATATCGTCCACCACCAGCGTGTTCGGTTTGATCTCGGCCCGCGACAGGACCATCGGAAGCCCCAGCAGATGCGACAATGACACCGCCAGCACCAGCCCACCCCGCGGGATGCCGTAGATAGCGGCGGGCTGCGACTGGCGATTCTCGCTGATGCGCCCGGCCAGCATCACGATGTCGGCCTGGTATTGATCCCAGCTGTAGTGTTCCTTGTCGGCCGCCGGCTCGGTTGTGTTCGCCATCCCTGTCTCCACCATCGTGGGCTCATAGAGCCTGTACACGTTACCGTGCACTCCACTCGTGTTATATACGCATCTGCTCTCGTCTCGGCCCCCCGAGTGAGGAGTCTTTACGAATGCGAACTACGACTAAACTACTGGCATTGCGACTGATCGGAATCATGGCGGTGTGCGGTATCTTCTTTGCGTTGCAGGCCGCCCACGCTGATACGTCCGTGTCGCCGGTCGTGACGACCAAACTGGGCGGCGTGCACGGCACCCTTGATGGGAGAGTGCGCGAGTTCTTCGGCATCCCCTTCGCCGCTCCTCCGGTCGGAGCCCTCCGATGGCAGCCCCCGCAGCCGCACGCTGCGTGGACCAGCCCGATCGATGCGACCAAGCCCGGCAATTCGTGTCCGCAGACCAGATTTCGCGGGGGGATCTCGGGATCGGAAGATTGCCTCTATCTCAACATCTACGCGCCGGAATCTTCCGGGGCTCCCCTTCCAGTAATGGTCTGGATTCACGGCGGCACGTTCGTCGCCGGCTCCGGCGCGCAATACAACGGCCACGCGCTCGCAGACAAGGGCCGGCTGATCGTCGTCACTATCAACTACCGCCTCGGGCCATTCGGCTTTCTCGCCCATCGCGCTCTCGACACCAATGGCGCCTCGTCGGGAAACTACGGTCTGCTCGATCAGCAAATGGCCCTGCGATGGGTCAAGGACAACATCGCGGCATTCGGCGGCGATCCATCGAAAGTGACCGTGGCGGGTGAATCTGCGGGAGCGATCAGCATCGGAGATCACCTGGTTTCGCCCGCAGCGGCCGGACTCTTCGATCGCGCCATCCTGGAGAGCGGCCCCTTTCCGCACATGATCCCACTCGCCGAGGCGGAGAAACGTGGGGACCAGTTCGCGACCGCCCTGGGATGCAGCGGCGCAGACGTGGCGCCCTGCATGCGATCGAAATCAACTGACGCCGTACTCACCGCCATCCCAGCAAGTGCGATCAGCCTCGGACCCCCGGTGTGGTTCCCGGTCATGGACGGCCACCTGATTCCAAGCCAGCCAGACGATGCAATCGCAGCCGGAAAACTCAACAAGGTCCCCGTTATCAACGGATCCAATCACGACGAGGGAACTTTGTTTGTCGCATTCGGCAAGCAGCTGACCCCGGAGGAATTTACCAAGGGAGTCGAATCGCGGTTCGGAAACGATGCCAAGCGCGTGCTGACCGCGTATCCGCTTTCAAGCTACCCATCGCCCACGCAGGCATCGGCGGCGGGTTTCGGCGACGCAATTTTCAGTTGCCGGATTCTCAAGGCGGGGGAACTACTGTCCGCGCATGTGCCGGTCTATCAATACGAGTTCAACGATACGAACGCGCCCAATGTCTTCCTGCCAAATCCGCCGTTCCCCTTTGGCGCCTATCACGGTTCCGAGATTCAGTACGTCCTGGGAACCGTCGGAACGAGAGGGGCTTCACCGACGCCTGCACAACAAGCGCTCTCCAACGCGATGATGACCTACTGGATCAACTTCATCAGCTCCGGCGAACCCGCGGGTAATCCGCGATGGGAGCGCTTTCGCCCGGTCGATCCTCGAATCCTCTCGCTCAGCCCAGATGCGATCAGATACGAGAGCGGCTTTTCAGCCGCGCATCACTGCGATCTGTGGAACTCGATGATGCGCTGATGGCGGGAGGTATCAGCCCAGGAACCAAACCACGACGACTGCGAACAAAATTCCGACTCCGATTCCGATTAGCAAATCTTTGGACAATTGGTTCACCGCCTGCGGGCCTCCGGCTTCAGCGGAGAGTGCCCAGATGAAATCTGTCCCGAGGTTTTCCTTGCTTCAGGGGAGCTCAGGCCGGCTTCCGCTCTGCTCGCTCCTGCGAAGACAAACTGACCTGTCGTTTGCGATTCCATTACGTTCAAGGCTTAACTAGCTTATTATATGCACATGTAGCCTACAATAGTCGCTTACAGGCTGACTTTAGAACCCTCAGCCTCCTCCAAAACCCTTACAATCTGTGGTTTTATCGACCTTTTGGTGGAAACAAGCCTTTGAACTGGTCATCCAGTTGGATGACCGAGCAGTCAAATAAAGGGCAGCAAAAAAGGGACGTTCGAGTTTCCGGTGAGAAGCGCGAGGAAGTCTAAACTTGATTCTTCTGGAGGAGCATCGAAACTTCGGCGGGCGTCTGTCCGGCGTTGATCATCACCTGCTCGGCATGCTCGCCAAGATGCGGAGCGCGACGCGTAAAGGAGAAGTGTGGCGACTCGCCATCGCTGGCGACAGTCCCCGGGTAACGCAATTCCTTGCCTAACTCGGGATGCTCGATTGCCGCGAAACTCCCTCGCGCCACAAAATGCGGATCCTGAAGATTGTCCTCGGGACGGCGAATCGGTGACCACGCAAGACCCACCGCCTGCGCACGATGGAAGATCTCATCGGCCGGCCGGCTTCCCACTACCTCCATCAGCAGATCGTTGCGATAGATTGCCGCCGCGGTCCGATCTTCCTTTTCGAGCTGCTTGAACTCCGGCGTCCCCAGCACGTGCTGGATGCCCACCTGGTCCGCCAGCTCCCCGAGCGCACGCAATTCGCGCTCGAAGGGGCTCAGGTTCGCAAGCATGAATACGTGATCGGCGCTTTCCGAGAGCCGCGCGTGAGTAATCACGGTCGCGGCGTGGCGGGCGGTCTGTCGCTTCACGACTTCCCCCGTGTACACGTAGGTAGGAATCGCAACTTCGGTGCAGGTGTTGACGGCTTCGTGAATCGAAACGTCGATGAACTGTCCTTCCCCGCTCAATTCGCGAAAATTCAACGCCGCCATGATCGCAACCGCAGCGTACTCGCCGCCGAGATGGTACGAATGCCACATCGCGGGCGCGATCGGCGGGGTATCGTAATGTCCTTCGTCGTCAGGATCGTATCCGCACACCGCCATGATTCCGCCCAGCGCCATCTGCACCAGGTCCGTGACCTTGAGCGCACGCCACGGACCATCAAGTCCAAACGGCGTGATCGTGCAGATGATCAGGCGCGGATTCTCCTGCGCCAGCCGGCGCCATAGATCCAATCGGCGTTCGACTACGTCGACCTCTCCCGAGAGCAGAACGATGTCGGTCCTGGCCGCCAATGCGGCCAGCGCCGAGTGGGTGTCTTGATCGTCAACGTCGAGCACAACGCTCTGCTTGTTGAGGTTGTAGCGCCAGAAGAAGAGGCTCTGCTCGGGACTCTGGTCGTCAGACACGAACGGGCCGATTCGGCGCGATTCGGCACCGTCACGCGGCTCGATCTTGATAACCTCGGCGCCGAGCCCCGCCAGCAGCATCGCGCCGTATTCTCCCGACTGATCGCCGATTTCCAGCAGCTTCAGTCCGGCTAGCGATGAACCAAGATTGTAGTCGCGGCTCAAATTACGCCTTCCTTCTCGAGTTCGGTCATTTCCGCGCCGCTCAGCCCGACCAGCTCCCCGTAGACAAACGCGTTGTCCTCGCCGAGCTTGGGCGCTCCTCGCCCCGTCGCTCCCCCGACGTCAGCGTTAGAGTGGGATAGCTTCGCCGGAAATCCTTCGACCGGCCAAGTCCCGATTTCGCTCTGCGGAAGATCCACGTAGTAGCCGCGAGCCTTGAGCTGCGGGTCGCGATCGAAGCGGTCGGGCGCTTTCTGCACGACACCCGCCGGAATTCGGCGCGCCTGGAGCCGATTCATCAGGTCGTAGCGATCGCACCCCGTCGTGAAAGCAGTCAGGTTGCGGTCGAGCTCGTCCTCGTTTTGTTTGCGGCCGGCAGCCGTTGCGAGCCGCGGTTCGAGCGCCCAGGACGGCGAACCCATCTCTTCGATCAATCCGCTCCACTGATCGTCGGATTGGATCGAGATCGCGATCCAGTTGTCTTCGCCGCTGCATCGATACGCGCCATGCGGCGACCAGGGCAAAAACGGCATGCGATTCCCGTAGCGAACCGTCGGCCTGCCGGTGACCTGGTGCTCCACGATCGAAGTGCCCGACAGCATCAGGCCCGTCTCACCCTGCGACATGTCGATATAGCAGCCCTGCCCGGTGGCACGATTGCGGCGAATCGCCGCCATCAGCATGATCGCGCCGAAATATCCCGGCGAGTGATCGAGATAGGAGTAGCCCCATCCTGCCGGCTGTCGCTGTTCTCGAAGACCCGACAGGAATGTCAGGCCGGAGAATGCCTGCGCCGTCGGTCCATAGCTGACGTAGTTCTTGTAAACCCCGGCCTTACCCAGACCGGTGGTTTGAATGTAGATGATGCCCGGATTGATCTTGCGCAGCGCCTCGTAGCCCAGCTCCCATTTGTCCATCTGGCCGGGACTGAAGTTCTCGCAGATCACGTTCGCATCGCGGACCATCCGCCGCAGCAGGTCACGACCTTTCGGATGGTTCAGGTTCAGCGTGACTCCGTATTTTCCGGGATTGGTGTTGTTGAAGTACGCACCGCGATCGTAGTTGCCGGGGATGCCACGGCCACGCGACACGCCTTGCACGCGGCCACCGTCAGGCCGCGCGTGGTCGGGCGCATAGGGAGGAGTGTAGCGGAGGAAATCGATCGCCTTGCGGTCGCGCCATTCGATTCGGATGACCTGCGCGCCGAACGTCGCCAGGAGTCGTGTCGCCTGCGGCCCCACCTGGAGCCACGTCAGGTCAAGCACCCGGACGCCGTCGAGCGCCCGCCTGACTTTCCCGTTCTCCTTGGCCATAGCTTCCCTCAAAAGACCGCGGGACATCCGCAAGCCACGCAGATGTCCCGCTTCATTCGGAGTCGGAATTGAAGCTACGCGGACACGCCGTGGCGCAGAACCCTGCCGGGTGTCGCACCGGTGAAGCGATCGCCCTCCCAGGTAACCTGCCCGTTAACGATTACGTGGCTGTATCCTTCCGCGCGCTGCACACGGCGCCATTCGTCGCCCGGCAGATCGTGCGCGATCTCGACCGGCAGCACCTTCAGCTTGTCGAGATTGTAGATCACGATATCGGCCGGCGCGCCCTCGCGCAGGAAGCCTCGATCCTTGAAGCCGGCGCAGAACGCAGGTAGCCCGGACATCCGCCAATGGATGTCTTCCAGCGTCATCCACTGCTTCTCGCGCACGAAGCGGATCAAGCCTTCCGTCGGATAGCGGCCCGCGGTCAGGAACTTGGTGTGCGCGCCGCCGTCGGAAACGCCGAACGTGATGTAGGGATAGTCGAGCAATTCCTTCATCAGGTCAGACGAATTGACAGCCGGCGCGAAGAACTCGGTCTTGAGACCTTCGGATACCGCGATATCGAGCATCGTATCGACGACATCCTTGCCAGCTTCCTTCGCGGCGAGGCGCAGCGTCATGCCCTCGAACTTCTTGTTCTCCTTGTTGGCGCACTCCGTGATGATGATCTCGTCGAAGTAGTTGGTGATCAGGCTCTCGCGGGGCATCTGCTCCTTGAGCGCAGCGCGGCGG
>DATJWT010000352.1:0-17249 GCA_035500975.1 Binataceae bacterium (SeqCode) | reverse complement strand
ATCCAATCGTGCGGCCGCGCTCGCGGCCGTGAACGACCGGCCCATGCAGGAAGTGGTAGCGACCCAGAAGCTTGGCGGTTGCGCGCAGATCGCCCGATGAAATGAGTTCGCGGATCTTGGTGGAGCTTACTTCCATCCCGGCCACTTTGACGGGTCCGACCACCGCCGTGTCGAAGCCCAGCTCACGCCCGAGTTCGACCATCACGGAGGCGTTGCCCGCGCGCTTGTGGCCGAAGTTGACGCTGTGGCCGATCACCACCTCGCGCGCGCCGATCATGCCAAGCAGGTAGTCGCGGATGAAGTCGCGTGGTTCGACCTGGCTGAGTTCGCGGGTGAAGTCGAGGACGATAACCCCGTCGATGCCCGAGAGGCGGAGGAGTTCGAGCTTGTCGTCGGGCAGCATGATCAGGCGCGGTGCGCGATCGGGGAACAGGAATTTCGCGGGTAGAGGATCGTAGGTGAGGGCGAAGGCGGTGCCGCCCGCAGCGCGGGCGCGATCGATGGTGGCTTTCAAGATGGCGCGATGGCCGAGATGGACGCCGTCGAAGTTGCCCGGCGTGACGACCGGGTAGGTGTGGCGCGCGAGGCGCTTCAGGTCGCGAATTATCTCCATTGGGATCAGGTTGATTTTAGTCTGAAAAATCAGTGCGGGGCGAGTCGGCAAGGAAGAATTCCATTCCTGTCCTCTCTCCGAGCGGAGAGGTGTCGGGCAGGCGCATTCGAGAAAGCAGAGCAGAATTTCTTAGTCGCGCGGGCTACGCCTTGCGCTGGACAAGGTCCCTCACCGCGCCGCCAAAAAATGGCGCCGTCCTCTCCGCTCCGGGAGAGGTTAGGAGGTGGCTCTTCGGGAGAGAGTTAGCTGGTCAGGCTTTTCATCATCGCCGTGGCGGTTGGGGCTTCGGGCGAGTCCGAGTGATCGGCCAGCAGCTTCTGGAGTGTCAGGCGGGCGTCGATGTTGTCGTTGAGTTTGATGAACGCCTGCGCCTCGCGCAGCAGCGCCTGGCTTGCGTATTTGCCCTTGGGATCGCGCATCACTACGTCGTTGAACTGCAGGATCGCCTGGTCGTACTTGCCGCTCTCGAAGAGCGCGTTGGCGGTGAAGTATTCCGCGGGCGTCACCAGCGGGGACTTTGGAAAGTGATGCGACAGCTCGGTGAACCTGGCGATAGCGACCGGGTACTTACCCGACTTCATCGCGGTCAGGCCTTCGCGATAGGCCTTGATGCCCTGTTCCTTCGAGCCTTGCGCGGCGGCGATCTCCTGGTCGAGATCCTGCGGCCAGGTCGGAGTTACTTCCGGTGCGGCTGCCGGAGCGGGCGCACTCTCCGTCGTTCCGGGCGCTACCGATGCGACCGGGGGTACGCCGGTCACGGGCGCGCCCGGCGCTACGCCGACGGGGGCCGCGTTCATCCCGGCCTGCAAGCCGCTGATCTGCGACTCGATCTTGCTCAGGCGATCGTTGATCGATGCGATCTGATCGCTGTTCGCTCCGCCGCCCGCGCCCTTCTCGCTCATCTGCTCCTTGAGCGCGCGCACCTGTTGCTGGAGCGAGTCGATTTCCTGGCGGTCGTTCGCGATCATCCCGCGCAGCGTGAACTGGTTCTGGTTGAGCTGCTGCATCGCGTCGTCGCTGGTACATCCGGCGAGCGCCAGCGCACCGAGCATAAGCGCGCCGATCAGCAGGCGAGGAAGGGAAGGATAGGTTCCTGGCACTGGCGTGATTTTCCTATTGTTGCACGACGAAGTGGTCGCGGCGGTTCTGCGCCCAGCAGGATTCATCGTGCTCGGTGCAGACCGGAAGTTCCTTGCCGTAGCTGATTGTCGAGATGCGGCTGCCGTCAACCCCGAGCGTTACGAGGTAGTCCTTGGCGGCCTGCGCGCGCTTGGCGCCGAGCGCGATGTTGTATTCCTCCGAACCGCGCTCATCGCAGTGCCCCTCGACCTGTACTCGGGTCTGCGGATTACTCTGCAGCCACGTTGCGTTCGCCTTCAGGATCGAACTGTCCTGGGGTTCGATGTTGTAGGTGTTGTAGCCGAAATGGATGTCGGTGAGCGGACCGTTGGTGCCGCCACCGAGGGTGCCGTTCTTCAATGCCTCGAGGGAACTGCCGCCGCCGGTGTTGGTCTCGCTGCCGGTCTTGCTGAGTCCGTTATCTCCGGGAAGACCCTTGGCCTTGGAAGAACATCCCGCGACCAGGAACAGGGCCACGATGACGAGCCCTCCCAAGCTGGCTATCCGCCCCTTACTCACCCAACCACCACGACCACGCTGGAGAAGTGTCATTTCCGTTTCCCTCCGTTAGAGACCCTGTAATTTTGCCGTTCTGAACCATCATAACAAAGATGTGTGAACGACCCTCGCGAGTCGAGCTAAAGGCCAGATAACGCCCGTCCGGCGACCATGAGGGCGATTCGTTGGTTCCGCCGCCCGCGGTCAGCTGGGTCGGATCGCCCCCTGATGCCGGGATCGTGAAGATATCGAATCGATTGCCGATACGGCTCTGATAGGCGATGCGGTCGCCCTTGGGCGAGAACGCGGGATTGGTGTTGTAGTTGCCCTTGTAGGTAACGCGCTGGGCCGCGCCGCCCGACAGCGGCATCACGTAGATTTGGGGACTGCCCGAGCGGTCCGAAGTGAAGGCGAGTTTCTGCCCATCCGAAGAAAACGCCGGGTTGCAGTTGATGCCCTGGGTGTTGGTGAGCTTGCGGACTTCGTTTCCGCTGCGGTCCATCAGGTAGAGGTTGGTGGCGCCACCGCTCTCGATCGATGCGACGATCAGCTCGGCATCGGGCGACAGCGCGCCGCCGATCGTGATGCCGTGGGTGCTCATGATGCGAGTTTCTAGCCGCTGCTTGAGATCGGCGAGATACAAGCCGGGGTCACCGGTCTTGTACGAGAGATACAGCAGAAAGCGTCCGCTCTGATCCCAGTCGGGAAACAGGTTGATAGTCGGGTTGTCGGTCAGCTTGTCCACGTCCTGGCCATCGATGCTCTGGGTGTAAACTTCCTTGAAGCGTCCCTTGCCGGTGGAGACGAAGGCGAGCTTGCTGTCGAAGGGACCGCGTATCCCAGTCATCATTTCGAGAGTCGCGTCGGCGAACCGCCGCGCCATCTGCGGGACGTCATCGATGCTACCCGTGAAGCTCTTGCCGCCCTGCTGGCGCTGCCGGGCCACGTCGAACAGATAGGCCTTCAACTGCACGTTTGAGCCGCTGACGGTGATGGAGCCCTTGACCAGGAAGTCGGCGTTGATCGAACTCCAATCGGCGAAATTGAATTGGCCGAGTTCGAATCCGGACTGCTGTGCGTCTTCGACGTACGCGTGCGGATCGATGATGCGGAAGTAACCGGAGAGCTCGTAGTCGCGGGTCAGCGTGCGAGTGAACTGGGCGGAGACCTGATGGTTGTCATCGCCGCCGAGGCTCTTGAGCGGCGAAACGGCCATCCCGTACTGCCGCTCTGAGCCGACGATACGCATCGTGATCTGCGCCCCGGCGGCGGCAGGCCAAACGACGAAGCCAACGATTATCAGGGCGAGCCACGACCGAGAGATTTTCCACGCGGCGAGTCTGCGCCCAATCAATGAGAAGAGGACAGGTCCGCTATGCCACCGCATCCACATCAACCCTGTGAGTACCGGCTCCAGAACCGGGCTACGATTTAAGATCCCCGAGTGCGAACTGCGCTTCAATCCCCCGCTCGAATTCCGTGCGATATTTGTCCGGAGGGGCTGGGAACGGAGCAGCGCGCTTTATAGCGCGGAGAACAGAATCATCGAACGCGGCATCCCTGGAGCCGGTCGCAAGCCTGGCCCAACTCAACGAGCCATCGGAACCAATCGAGAAATCAACCGTCGCGGTCAGGTCAGGAGAACCGCCCATGAAGCTCCACGCCTTCTTAATCTTATCTTGTACAGCTTGATAGTACAGTAGAAATTCCGGGTCCTGCAGCATTCCCAGGCTGCCGGTTCCCGTCCCGACCCCGTAGCCCTTACCCTCGCGCGCGATTGAACCGACGACAGGACCTCCACCCTTGGGACCACCGGCGGCCGGCGGGGGAGTACTGGTGTCCGAGTCATCGTCGTCGTCGCTATCTTCGTCAGCCTGCTCCCTGGCGCGGCGCTTGAGTGAGTCGGCGAGAAGCTGTTTGCGCAGTTTGTCGAGCTTCTGCTGAACGCTCGGGGTCGATTCTGCCTTCGCCATCATTACAGGCGTCGGTTTGCTTTTTGACTTGCCCTTTAAGGCGGTGGTGGGTGCGGGGCTGGGATGCTTCTTTGGAACCGGGGTTGGTTTCGCGGTCGGCGCCCTGGTCGGCTCGGGAGTCGCCTCCACGGTAGGCTCCGGGGTGGGAGTCGGAGTATCGGTGGGTGTTGGCTGCAACTGCTTTTCGTTCAGCGCGATAGCATTCTTGTCTTCGTCGGACGGCGGTTTCTGTTCGGGAGGCTTCTGCTCCCCGACCTTGGGTTCTTCGTTGGCTGCTTCGGGTGGCTTTACCGGTTCGGCTTTGCGGGAGAGGCGCGGCAGATGGCTCCCCAAATCGCCGGCCGGCAGGTTGTCGACGATCTTTACCGTATAAGCGGGGATCGGCTTGTCTTCGGAGTGCAGCCATCGCGGCGCGACGAAAAAGGCGAACGCGAACAGCCCCGCGTGGCCGAGCGCGGAGACGATTACTGCCAGCAGGTAGCCCGCCCGCGGCGGGCCATCCACACTTCTATTGCGCTGGCTTGCCACCTTCGTGTTGGTCCGCGGATGAGCTTCCTTCCGCGGGCGGTTGGGTCACCATCCCGACGTTCTCGATACCGGCCGCCTTGATCGCGGCCATCGTGCGGATCACCTCGCCGTAGGGGACCTGTTCATCGGCGCGGATGAAAACCTGTCGGTCGGGGCGCTCGCGCGCGATCGCCGTCAACTTGTCGGTCAACGCGGGCGCATCGAGCTTGGTGTCATTGAGATAAATCTGGTTGTCGCGAGTAATCGAGACGACGAACTGCTCTTCCTTGCCGGGCAGCGCTTCGGCCTTGACCTTGGGCAGGGCGACCTGCACGCCCTGCTGGATGATGGGCGCAGTGACCATGAAGATCACCAGCAGCACGAGCATCACGTCGACCAGGGGCGTGACGTTGATCTGCGATACGAATTGACCGCGTTGTCCGGGTTCAAAAGCCATCGCGCGGCGCTCTACGAGAGGAAGTGGCGTTCGGCGATGTTCAGGAATTCCGAGGTGAAATTGTCCATCTCGGTGGCGAGCACCCGCACGCGCGCGACGAAGTAGTTAAAGAACATCTGTGCCGGGATGGCAGCGACGAGGCCGACGGCGGTCGCGATTAACGCCTCGGCGATACCCGGGGCGACGGCCTGGATGCTCGAGGAATGCGATGCGGACAGGCCGAGGAACGCGGTCATGATTCCCCACACGGTGCCGAACAACCCGATAAACGGGCAGGTCGAGCCGGTGGTCGCGAGGAAGGTGATGCCGTATTCGAGCTTGGTCAGCTCGACGTTGGCCTGCCGCTTCATCGAGCGCGTGACGTTCTCGATTCCGCCCAGGTCGGTGGAAAACGATCCTTCGCCGCCGACCACCTGTTTCTTGGCGCGCGTGAGTTGCAGTAATTCCTGGTAACCCGCGCGGAACACCTGCGCGACGGGACTGTGCGCGAAGCCGAGGCTCGCGGTGTGAATGGTGTTGAGGTTTTTGGATTCCCAAAAAATCGTGATGAAACGCTCGGACTGCCGCCGTGCGCGCGAAATCTGCACCAGCTTATAGAGGATGATACCCCAGCATCCGATCGAGAAGGCGATAAGGGTCCACAGCACGGCCGCGACGACCGGACCGGTCCCCAACACCAACTGCACCACACCCAACTGCCCCGTCGCCTCACTCATCTGAGGAAGCATAACACCGCCATCACACGAAATTGCGCTTTATTATACGGGTATCGGCGGAATCAAAACCAGTAACCTCGCGAAACGGTAGCCATAGTCGTCAAAGTGGGCAAAGATGGAGCGGCGAAAGGTTGAACCCAACGCCCGCAGTTATTTAAGGTTTGTGGGCTAATTTGCGCTGGTTTTCCCGGAGGTAATCACGTGGCGATCAAAGTTGGAATCAACGGCTTCGGCCGGATCGGACGGATGTTCTATCGAGCGGCGCTGGGCAAGCCTGAACTCGACATCGTCGCAGTCAACGACATCACCGATGCTGCTACGTTGGGCCATCTGCTGAAGTACGACTCCGTGCACGGCGCGCTGAAGCAGCAGGTCAAGGTGGAGGGCAACAGCATCATGGTCGATGGACATGCGATCCAGGTGCTGGCCGAGCGTGATCCGGCCAAACTGCCGTGGGCCAAACTCGGGGTCCAGGTGGTCGTTGAGTCCACGGGGCTGTTTACCGCCCGCGACAAGGCGGCGCTGCATCTGAGCGCCGGCGCCAAGAAGGTGCTGATCAGCGCGCCGGCGGATGGCGCGGACGTGACGCTGTGCCTCGGAGTCAACCAGGACACCTACGACAAGGCGAAGCACGATGTGATTTCGAACGCATCATGCACCACCAATTGCCTGGCGCCGGTGGCGAAGGTGCTGCACGAGAACTTCGGCATTATCCACGGCTTGATGACGACGGTGCATGCATACACCTCCGACCAGATGCTGCACGACGGACCGCATCGCGATCTGCGCCGCGCGCGTGCGGCGGCGCTATCGATGGTGCCGACCTCGACGGGAGCGGCGAAAGCGATCGGCCTGGTATTGCCCGCGCTCAAGGGCAAGCTCGATGGAATCGCGGTGCGCGTGCCGACGCCGAACGTGTCGGTGGTGGACCTGACCGCTGTCGTGGAGAAGGCCACCGACGAAAAGACGATCAATGCCGCGATGAAGAAGGCGGCGGAAGGCCCACTCAAGGGCATCCTGGAGTACAGCGAAGGCCCGGTGGTTTCGGTCGATCTGAACGGCAACCCGGCATCGTCGATTTTTGATTCGCCGCTGACGAAGGTGTTGGGCGGCAACCTGGTGAAGATTTTTTCGTGGTACGACAACGAGTGGGGCTATTCGAACCGTCTGGCGGACGTGACCGCGTTCGTGGCATCGAAACTGTAAGCGTTGCGGCAGTGAAGCGAGCCGCGAAGATTCCCTCCCCTTGTCTTAGGGGAGGGTTAGGGAGAGGTAGTGTGGTTGGAATGCCGGCGTGCGTTGTGACTTCATCTTGCGACCACGTGGCGAGAATCCTTCTGAATTCTGTGCGCAGCACTTGGTCGCGAAACCGCGCCGCAAGTTGGAGTGCGAGCGTTGTACCTCTCCTTAATCCTCTCCTTGGACAAGGAGAGGAAACCGGAAGCTTATGCCGATAGCATCGGTTAAAGACCTCAAGCTCGGGGGCAAGCGGGTGCTGCTCCGATGCGATTTCAACGTGCCGTTGGCGGAGGGAAAAATCTCCGACACCGGGCGAATCGACGCCAGCCTGGATACGATCAAGTTCATCCTCGAGCAGGGCGGGATGCCCGTGCTGTGTTCGCATCTGGGGCGTCCCAAGGAACGCACGCCGGAGTTGAGCCTCAAGCCGGTCGCGGAATACTTGAGCGAAGTGCTGGGCCGCAAGGTCGCACTTGCGCCGGATTGTATCGGCGATCACACGGGCAGGATGATCAATGCGCTCAAGGCCGGCGAGGCGCTGTTGCTGGAGAACCTGCGGTTTCATCCGGAAGAAGAAGCCAACGATCGCGACTTTGCGCACGAGCTCGCGCGCGGCAAGCAGGCCTACGTCAACGACGCATTCGGCACGGCGCATCGCGCGCACGCATCGACGGCGGGGGTGACCGCGTTTATCAGCGAGCGCGCGGCGGGATTCCTGATGATGCGCGAGCTGGAGGCGCTGCGCGCGGTTACCGAGAATCCCGCGCGGCCCTCGGTCGCGATCATGGGCGGCGCGAAAGTTTCCGACAAGATCGGCGTGATTCGAAACCTGATGACCAAGGTCGATTCGATTCTCATCGGCGGCGCGATGGCATACACGTTCCTGAAAGCCGAGGGAATCGTGACCGGACGCTCGCGGGTGGAGGAAGACAAGCTGGATCTCGCGCGCGAGCTGATGACCGAAGCAAAGGCCAAGGACGTGAAAATATTGTTGCCGTGCGATCACGTGGTCGCATCGGCGCCCGAGCCCGGCGCGACGACGCGGACGGTGAACGAAATTCCGGGCGACCTGATGGGGCTGGATATCGGTCCCGTCACGATCCAGCAATTCAAGGACGAGATCGCGCGCGCGAAGACCGTGATATGGAACGGGCCGCTCGGATTTTTCGAGCTGCCGGAATTTGCCCACGGAACGCTCGCGGTGGGCGAGGCGCTGGCTAACGCGAGCGGCGTCAAGTCGATAATCGGCGGCGGAGACACGGCGGCCGCGGTCGCGCATCAGCCGTGGGCGAGTCGCTTCACTCACATCTCGACGGGAGGCGGTGCCACGCTGGAGTATCTCGAAGGCCGCGTGCTTCCGGGCGTGAAGGCACTGGAGACCTGATGCGCAAAAAGCTGATCGCGGGCAACTGGAAGATGAACCTGACCGCGCTGGAGGCGCGCGCGGTGATCGCGGCGTTGCGGCAGGATATCGATCGCGATGCGGCTGCACTGGCGCGCGATCGCGAAATCATGATTGCGCCGCCCGCGGTGATGATCCCCGCGGTATCGCAGGCGCTCGCGGGTTCATCGATCGCGCTGGGCGCGCAGAACATGCATTTCGAGGACAAGGGCGCGTTCACCGGGGAGATATCGGCCCCGATGCTCAAGGGATTCGGCGTGACCCACGTCATCATCGGGCATTCCGAGCGCCGCCACGTTTTTCACGAGGACAACGACCTGATCATGCGCAAAATGCTCACGGCGGTACGCCACGGGATGTTCCCGATTTTGTGCGTGGGCGAGACCCAGGAAGAGCGGGATGCGGGCCGGACCCTCGAAATAGTGCTGAGCCAGCTCGAGATGGGGCTGGGCGGAGGAATCGAACCCGCCCAGGCTCCGCGCATCGCCATCGCTTACGAGCCGGTTTGGGCGATCGGCACGGGTCGCACCGCCACGCCGGAACAAGCTGAGCTGGTCCATGGCTCGATCCGGGAATCGCTGCGCCAGCGAATCGGGACGGAGTTGGGCGATTCGATGCGGATTTTGTACGGTGGCAGCGTGACTCCCGAGAATGTTGACTCGCTGCTCGCCAAGCCGAATATTGACGGGGCTCTGGTTGGCGGGGCAAGCTTAAAGGCTGACTCGTTCGCGAGGATTATCCGGGCGAAAGTCGGCTGAGAATCCAATGGTATCGGTAATATTGGCAATTCACGTGCTGGTCTGCATCACGCTGGTGCTGGTTATCTTGCTCCAGCATGGCAAGGGTGCGGACGTGGGCGCGGTGTTCGGCGGGTCGAGCCAGACGGTGTTCGGCGCGGGTGGCGCGGGCAACGCGCTTACCAAGGCGACGGCGGCGCTGGCGACGGTCTTTTTTGCGACCTCGATTTTCCTGGCCTACACGTCCACGCGGCGCATGACGGGCAGTATTTTTTCGGGCAGCAGCCGGAGCGTGATGCCCGTGGCGCCCAAGGCGCCGGCGGCGCCGCCGGGTGGTACCTCGACGCCCGGGGGACCGGCTAATCACTAAGCTCGAATCCGGGCGCGCATTTCCCTCATAGTCGCCCGGGACATCGCGATGTTGCGCGGGTGGTGGAATGGCAGACACGCTAGTTTGAGGGGCTAGTGGTAGCGATACCGTGCGGGTTCAAGTCCCGCCCCGCGCACCAAATCCATCGACCGTCCTGACAGTTCGCTGACCGTCTCGCCTCGACAATGCCGTTCTTGGCCGCTCGCGGGATCTACCTTTTTTCCAGTTGGCGTGACGCATGTTCCTCGACGCGTGACGAACAGACTGGAATCACGATTGCAGTATTGGACCGAGGTAGGCTATATAAAGTTGAATAAGTCATTTATTTCTGGCGACTGAAATTGATTGCGCCTCGTTTGGTTCATTTTCAAGCACTGACATTAGTTATGGGTTCGCAAGGGCAGGAGAGGAGCCTGACCGGGCCAAAGTGTCAGAGACTACACGGGAAAAAGAGCTGAGAGATGTAACGACGCGAAGCGGTTCGCGTCCACGCGTATGGCTGATAGCTCTAATCTTCTTGCCGATGAGTTGAAGACCAGGCTCGTCGGATTGACCGTCCTCGAAGGCCTCGATGATCGATCGCTAGGGGCCCTGGCCGAAGAGTTGGGATGGCTGAGCCTTCCTGGAGGGCGGTGCCTGTTCCGCGCCGGCGATCGGGATGACTCGCTCTACATTGTGATTTCCGGCCGCCTCGGTGCGTTCCTGCCAAATGAAGATGGGCAGGAAGCGCTGGTGCGCCAGATGGTCAGCGGGGAGACAGTGGGGGAGTTGGCGATGCTGTCCGGCGAGCCGCGATCGGCATCGGTCTACGCGATGCGCGACACGGAGTTGGTGCGGCTGTCGAAAGCTTCCTTCGAGCGGCTGGTGGAGGGGCATCCGAAGGCGTTGCGCTTCGTGACCGACCTGCTGGTGCGAAGACTCCAACGGCCGCCCCGCCCGCAAGCCTCGGAGGAAGCGCCGAAAACCATCGCAGTGGTGCCCCTATATCCGGAACAGACCGGGGAGTTCATTGCCTCGCTAAAGGCGGCGCTCGATCAACTGCAGATCAAGTCCGTGATACTCGACCACACCGCGGCCAGTCGCTCCATCGAATGGTTCAACGCGCTGGAAGAGGACCACGACGTTCTGTTGTACCAGGCAGATTTCGATTCCGGCTCCTGGAGTCGACTATGCCTGCGCCAGGCGGAGTGCGTGCTGCTGATCGCCAGGAGCGGCGGGGAAAACATCCCGAGGCATCTGGTGGAGGGTGCCGACTCGGCGCCGGGCGGGCGCGCGCCGGTGGAACTGGCAATTGTGCATGAGAGCGGGCGTTTCGACGATATCGATACCGCCGCGATGCTTGCTCGTCTGAAACCTCGCTTGCATCACCACGTGCGCCGGGGAGTGGAGCGCGACTTTCGGCGCCTGGTGCGAATGCTCACCGCGCGGGCGGTCGGTGTCGTCTTGTCTGGAGGCGGGGCACGGGGCCTGGCGCACGTCGGCGTGCTGCGCGCACTGCACGAAGCAGGAATCGAGGTCGATCTTTACGGCGGCGTCAGCATGGGCTCGATCGTGGCTGCCGGTGCGGCGCTGGGTTGGGACGATCGCAGGCTGACCGAGCACATGCGGGCGGCGTTTACGGTTGAAAACCCGGTCGGCGACTACACGCTGCCGATGGTAGCGCTGGCGCGCGGCCGAAAGACCTCACGACTTCTGCGCGAGCATTTCGGTGATAGCGCGATCGAGAATTGCCCATTTCCGTACTTTTGCGTCTCGACCAATCTCACGACCGGGCGTTTGAAAGTCCACCGGTCGGGACCCGTGTGGCTGGGTACCCGCGCGAGTGTATCAATACCGGGGGTTCTTCCTCCGGTGGTGCAGGGCTCGGAGATCCTGATCGACGGCGGTATCCTGAACAACCTTCCCATCAACGTAATGAGCGACATGCGCCGCGGTCCGATTATCGCCGCGGACGTGACCACCAGCTACGGTTTTGAATCGTCGATCGACGAAATCGATGAGCGGCCGCTCTGGCAGCTCTTCGCGCACGCGCGCAAAGGCACGCCGAACATACTTACCGTCCTGATGGCGGCGGGAACGATCAGCAGCGCCGCGCAGGTGCGTTCGATGCGTTCGATGGTGGACCTGTTGATTGAACCGCGTCTGAGCCGGGTGAGCATGCTCGATTGGAAAGCGTTCGACACCGTAGTCGAAGCCGGGTATCGCACGACGCTGCAGGCGCTCGAAGAGCAAGGTGCAGGATCTCTGCGCGGGCGTCGGCCGCGAGGCGACCTCTCGAACGGTGGAAATCACAAGGCCAGGTAGCCGCAGGGGCGAGAGCGGCGGCCGCATCACGAGGAATCCATCCCGGAAATGAAGGTATGACGATCACCAGGCCCGGCTCGGCAAATATCGAACGAGCAATCGCCGGTTTGGCATTGATGATGAGTGTCGCCGCGATCGCCGCCGGATGCACCGGAAGAGACAGCGCGGCGGCGACCAGGCAATCGATCGCGGTAACGGTGAAGACCGTCAGCACCGAGGCCCGCTCGCGGGCCGGAGTCTATACCGCCAGCTTCGAGCCGGCCGAACAGGTGGCGGTGGCGTTCCAGGTCGGGGGATACGTCGACTCGATAACCCAGGTTCGGGGAGCGGACGGCCGCATGCGTGACCTCCAGGGGGGCGATTGGGTGAAAGCCCATCAGCTGCTCGCCAGGATCAAGCCGGAAGTCTACGAGGCGCAGGCCAACCAGTACGCTTCCGCGATGGCGGGCGCGGAGGCGGAGCTGGCGCATGCGAAAAAAGACTACGAACGTGACTCGGAGTTGATGAAACAGCAGGTGATTGCGCGGGCGACCTACGATGCGACCTTGCAGCGGATGCAAACGGCGCAATCGGAGCTGGATCAGCAGCAGGCCGCGCTCGAGCGGGCCCGGATCAACGTCGGATACTGCCAGCTTACCTCGCCGATAGACGGCGTGGTCATCGACCGGAAAATCGAAACCGGATCGCTGGTCGCGCCGAACACGGTTGCGTTCGTGGTGGCCGAGATCACCGACATGAAGGCGGTCTTCGGCGTTTCAGACATGCTGGTTGCGAGGTTAAAGCAGGGACAGCCGCAATCGCTCACCTGCGAAGCGCTTCCGGGCGTCATTCTCGACGGCACGATCTCCCAAATTGCGCCTAACGCCGATCCCACGACGCGCGTTTTCGACGTGGAAGTCACGGTGCCGAACCGGGACGCGAAGATTCGCACCGGGATGATCGCCTCGCTGCTGCTGGACACGGCGGGGCAGGCCCCTGCGCTCTCCATGACGCTGCCGCTAGACGCAATCGTGCGTCCTCCGCACGACGACAAGGATTTCGCGGTTTACGTGGTGCAGGACAGCAACGGCCGCAGCATCGCGCATCTCCGCAAGGTCGAGCTCGGAGACATCGTGGGTAACGAGATTGTCGTCTCTGCCGGGGTCAGGCCCGGCGATCGCGTGATACTGCGCGGCGCAACCATGGTGAGCGAAGGGGACGAGGTAAAAGTCATACCCTGATGGCGCATCGCGACGAAGCTGACCTGATCCGGGGCGCGCACAATACCGCGCGCTTTTTTGTCGAGCACCGCGCGGTTTCGTGGGTCCTGCTGTTCGGCGTGGTGTTGTGGGGCCTGTACGCCTTTTCCGCGATGCCGAAACGGAAGGATCCCGACGTGCCGGTGCGCACCGCGGTCGCGATCTGCCCATGGCCGGGAGTCAGCGCGGAAAAAGTCGAACAACTGGTCACACGCGCGATGGAGGGAAAGATCGCCGAGAACTCGGAGATTCATCCTGCCGGTCCGAGCACCGATTTCGGCATCAGGTCGGTGACGCTGGACGGCCTGGCGATCGTCTACATCCAGCTCGGCGAAGAAGTTAAAGACCCGGCGAAAGAATTCAACGATATCAACCTGAAGCTGAACAGCATTCGAGACCTGCCCGACGGCGCGGGGCCGATCGAATTTCAAAGCGACTTCGGCGACACCGCGACCTTGATGCTCACCGTGGCCAGCCCCAAAGTCGGAGAAGTCGAGCTGGCCCTGCGCGCTCGCGCGATACGCGCGGCGATCGAAGCCGCGCGCGAGGGTGCCGCGGCGAACGCGAAATCCGGGCGGGTCGCGCTGGTTACGCTGTTTCCCCAGGCGATCGGCACCGACAATGTCGTACGGGTGCGCGATGCGCTGATGCACTTCCTCAGCGCTCATGACCGGGCGCGCGACGTGCGGCCGATAGACGGCAACGGATTCGCGGGTTTCGACGGAGCGCCCGCGCCGGGAGTGAACCTGCAGAAGCAGGTCGACGACTTCATTGCCGATCACGTGGGAACCTCGGTGTTTCCGGCGGTGCATCCCGATGCCTGGGCGCCGGTGGTAATCGTCAACCCGGCAGAGACGGAATCGGTCCTGAAGGCATCGGCGGGAGACAAGTACAGCTACCATCAGCTCGAGCGCTACACCGACCTCATCCAGCGCGCGCTGGAGACGATTCCCGACGTGGAGAAGGTTTCGCGCACGGGAGTACTGCCCGAGTGGGTGCAACTTGCCTATTCGCAGCGGCGGCTCGCCTCATACGGCGAGACGCCATCCAAGCTCGCGCAGATCCTGGCCGAACGGAACATCGTGCGATCCGGCGGGACTATCAACGCCGGCGGCACCGACGTCACGGTCCATCCGGGCGGAGAATTCGAGAGCGAACAGGAAATCGGCGACGTGATGATCGACACATCGCGGACCGGCACACCGCTTTACCTCCGCGACCTCGCCGAGGTGCTGCGCGGCTACGAGAACCCGCCGCGACTTCTCAACTTCTACTCGCGGGTGGACCCGGAAGGCCAATGGGTCCGGAGCCGGGCGATCACGCTGGCAGTGTTCATGCGTTCGGGCCAACAAGTGAGCGCATTCGGAGCTTCAGTCGGAGGGGCGCTCACCGAATTGAAGAAGCGGCTTCCCGAAGACCTGGTGATCGCACGCACCTCCGACCAGCCGCGCCAGGTCGGGGAGAACCTCGACCTGTTCATCGATGCGCTCTACGAAGCGATCGTGCTGGTGGTGCTGGTTGCGTGGGTGGGGTTTTGGGAGTGGCGGTCCGCGCTGCTGATTGCGCTTTCGATTCCCATCACGCTGGCGATGACGTTCGGGATGATGCATCTGCTCGGGATCGACCTGCAGCAGGTTTCGATCGCCACCCTGATCATCGCACTGGGACTCCTGGTCGACGATCCGGTGGTGGCGGGCGATGCGATCAAGCACGAGCTGGGCACGGGGCAATCCGCGAGCGTGGCGGCATGGTTGGGGCCGACCAAGCTGGCGCGTCCGATCCTGTTTGCGACCATTACCAATATCGTCGCCTATCTGCCGTTCCTGTTGCTCAGCGGAGGAACCGGCAAGTTCCTGTACAGCCTGCCGGTGGTGATGACCTGCGCGCTGGTCGCTTCGCGGATCGTCTCGATGACGTTCGTGCCGCAGATTGGGTACTACCTGATGCGGCCGGGCAAACCGCTGCCGCCGATCGAAGAACGGCGCACACGTGGCTTTACGGGGCTGTACTATCGGCTTGGCCACTATGCGCTGGAACATCGGAAAGCATTCGTCGCGGGTTCGCTGCTGTTTCTGCTCGCGGGCGGATTGATCGGGCGGCAACTCCGCAGCGCATTCTTTCCCGAAGATGTTCAGTACCTGGCGTACGTGGATGTATGGCTGCGAAACGGCGCGGCCATTTCCGACACCAACGCGGTCGAGCGCGAGGCGGAAAGGGCGATCAGGAATGCGGCCGCGGAGTACGGACGCCAGCATCGGGGGCGCGACGGAAAACCGCGGGCGATCCTGCGATCGATCACGAGCTTCGAGGGAGGCGGAGGGCCGCGGTTCTGGTTTTCGGTGGGTTCGGAGTCGCCGCAGAGCAATTACGCGCAAATGATCATTGAGATCTACGACAAAGAGGACATGCCGAAGCTGGTGGGGCCGCTGCAAACTGCCTTGTCGGATTCGGTGCCGGGCGCGTGGCTGGACGTGCGTCAGCTACAGACCAACCCGGTGCAGTACCCGGTCGAGGTTCACGTTTTCGGGCAAGGCGACCTGACTCCCGAGGAAGAGAAAGCGGAGTTCGCGACCCTGCGGGATGTGAGCGGAAAAATCAGGGACATTTTCGCCTCGATTCCGGGCGCGGCGAGAGTGCGTACGGACTGGATGGAGGAGAGTCCCACGCTTGATCTGCCGATCCAGTCCGATCGCGCGAACCTCGCCGGCGTCAGCAACGCGGATATAGCGCGGTCGGCAGCGGCGGGGCTAAGCGGATGGCGTGTGGGTGCGCTGGTCGAAGGCGATCTGCGCATTCCGATCGTGGCTCGTCTGCGGCAGGAGGAGCGCGCGCGCCTGGGCGACATCCAGGACCTCTACGTCTACCCGCTGAACAACACGCGCCGGGTGCCGATCAACGCCCTCACCCACATGAACTTCAACATGGAGCAGGAGCGGATTGTACGTCGCGATCACTTTGACACGATGTCGGTGATTGCATTCCCCGCTCCCGGAGTATTGCCATCGGAGATCATTTCCCGAGCAATTCCGAAGATCGAAGCGCTCAAGGCTACGTTGCCGCCGAGCTACCGAATCGTCGTTGGGGGAGAGCAGGCCAAGCAGGACGCCGGGTTCGGTGAGCTGGCGAAAGTGCTGTTGATTTCGGCGACGGCGATTTTCATCGCGCTGGTTTTGCAGTTCAACAGCCTGGTCAAACCGTGGCTGGTCTTCAGCGCGGTGCCCTATGGCGCGGTCGGCGCGCTGGCGGCTTTGTGGATCACGGGGACCCCGTTCGGGTTCATGGCGTTTCTCGGAATCGCCAGCCTGATCGGTGTGATCGTCAGCCACGTGATCGTGCTGTTCGAATTCATCGAAGAACGGCAGGAGCTGGGCGAGGAACTCATCCAGGGCCTGCTCGATGCGGGAATCGAGCGGTTACGCCCGGTGATGGTAACGGTGGGAGCGACACTGCTCGCGCTGTTTCCACTCGCGCTCCATGGCGGGCCGCTTTGGCGTCCGCTGTGCTTCGCCCAGATCGGCGGGCTGGCACTGGCCACGGTCATCGAGCTGGTGCTGGTTAAATCGTTCTACGCGATCTTCGTAGCGGACTTGGGAATTTTGAAGTGGGGATCCTCCAAAGGGCTGAAATAGTCTGCCGTTGGACGTGAATGGGAGGCGATGCGACGTGGACCGATCAGCGTCGACCCGATATGTGTCGAAACCATCGCATCATCGCAAGCATAGATAACCTTGACAAAGATCAAGTCGGTAATGGCTGCTAAAGCACGGAGGGCTCCCAACGTCGCTATCTCAGTCGCTGGTGCTGAGGGCAGCGATTTCTTTTAGAGCGTTTAATTGGGCCATGCTGTTGTTTGCTTTGTCAGTTTAATCTGACGATACTTTACAGCGACCGCGGCGCGAGCTGTTGCCGAACCTTCGGAACCGACCAGCGATAAGGCGCCGTCGACGAGTTGACGCGAATGCCCCAGTCCCAAACGGTGGCCATTCTCTTCACTGACCTTGTCGGTTCGACCGAACATCTGCAACAGGTCGGCGACGAAGCCGGCGAAAGACTCTTTCGGACTCACCATCGGTTGC
>DATJWT010000351.1:0-3046 GCA_035500975.1 Binataceae bacterium (SeqCode) | reverse complement strand
CCGGGATGGAAGTAAGCTCCACCAAGATCCGCGAACTCATTTCATCGGGCGATCTGCGCGCAACCGCCAAGCTTCTGGGTCGCTACCACTTCCTGCATGGGCCGGTCGTTCACGGCCGCGAGCGCGGCCGCACGATTGGATTCCCAACCGCCAACATCGACAGCGAGACCGAGTGCATGCCGCCCGATGGGGTGTACGCGACGCGCGTGGTGCTCGACGATGGCGCCTTCCCGTCGATCACCAACATCGGGATGCGCCCGACCTTCAATGAAGCCGCGCGCTCAGTCGAAGCGCACATCTTCGACTTCAATCGCGACATCTACGGCCAACGAGTAAAGCTCGAAATCGTCGAACGCATCCGCGGCGAACGCAAATTCGAAAACGCCGAGGCCCTGCGCAACCAGATCGCGCTCGACCTCGCCAAAGCCCGCGAAATCCTCGCCACTGTTTGATTCCGGTCCCCTCGCCTTGTCCAAGGGGAGGGCCAGGGAGAGGTAGAACACTCGCGTGCAGTGTCAATACAGTCGCCCACGACGTCCGCGATTAAGGAAACGCCTGCATGATCTGCTGGTAGTACTGGATCGCCCCATTCGCGGTCGGATGCCCCACCGATGCGAACCGGCAGGTCGCGCACGGCACCGTGCCATCCGCGTAGTAATTCGAACACACCTGCGCGCGAAAATCCCTGAAGTCATCGGCCGCGTCCACGAGCGGCGGCGTCCCGCTGAAGATCCACAGCAGCGACCCCGCCTGGAACAACGAATTCGCCGCCGTGAACCCTGACGGCACGAACGTGATCCGGTTTCCGCAATTCGGGTTCACATCCTTGACCGCCTGCGCCAGCGCCCGATCCGACTCCTTCCAGAACAACTCTGAGAGCGCGACTACGTTACTGAAGCCGGTTGCCGTGCTGAAGATCGTGGATGCGGTCGTGATTCCGAACAGCTCCAGGAACGACACCGTTGGCGCAGGGCTGCTTGCCGCGCTGAGAATCTGGTAATAGCCGGTCACGATGATCCTGCATGCGGGATTGGAAAATTTCCCCGTGACCCTGTTGAGCAGTGTCACCATGTCCACGTGGCAGTAGCGCTCGACCAGCGCCGACAAGTCAGCGGGCTTGGTCGCCGGATCGACTATCGTCCTGACCGAGACGTCGTTGATGCCGCCATCGAGCAACACCACGCGCACTTCGTCGGGATTGCCCGGATAACCGTCGCACTGCTGGATCACGCTCGGATAGCTCCACGGAACTTCCGAGGGCACATAGCGCGGAGGCGCAGCGCCGCTCGATGCGCCGATGATCGCGCCCGAGCGCGCACGCACGTCGAGAGTGAGGCCGGCATATTCGGGCCGATACTTGAGTTGGTCACGCACCAGCTCGGAAAATTTGTTCCACGGTTGCAGACCCTGACCCCACAGTACCGAGTCGCCCAGCACCAGCATCACCGGTGGATTGGCTCCGCCTCCGCCCATAAGACGTGCCTCCCTTTTGTAGAGTTCTCCGCCCGCAGGCTAGCCCGGTCCCCGCTCCCCGGACAAGAAGAAGGTTAGGGGTCGCACAATGATGGAGTGTTCAATTGAGGTCATCCTCCAAACGCGCTACCAATCCATCCATGCCCGAGCAGCGCTTCTCTGTAATCACCGACAAGAGTCTCTCCGACTTGCGCAAGCTGGTCGGCGTTCAGGTGCAGGATTCTCTCGAGCCGTGGTGCTACGAAGCGACGCGCGACAATATCCGGCACTGGGCTCACGGTATCGGCGATGACAACCCGCTCTGGTGCGAGCCGGCTTACGCGAAGAAGACCCGTTACGGCCGCATCGTCGCACCGCCGTCTTTCATCTTTCCCCTCAACCGCTCTTTCAGCGGCTACGTCGCGGGGCTGCCGGGAGTGCATGCGATGTTCGCTGGTATCGACGTGACCTGGCACCATCCGATGCTCCACGGCGACGAGTTCACCACCAAGGTCTGGCTCCGCGAGCTCGTCGAGCATCAGACCCGCTTCGCCGGCCGCGCCGTGCAGCAAATCTATCGATGCGAATTTCGCAATCAACGCGACCAACTCGTTGCCGAAGGCGATAGCTGGTGCTTCCGCACCGAACGCGACGCCGCTCGCGAGCAGGGCACCAAGTATGAAGCGGCAAAAAAGAAAGCGCCGGTTCTGTACACCCGCGATGATCTCGCGAAAATCTTCGCGCTCTACGAGGCCGAACAAATCCGCGGCGCAGAGCCGCGCTACATCGAAGATGTTCACGCCGGCGATGCGCTCCCGAAGATGGTCAAAGGCCCGATGACGGTGACCGGTTTTATCGCGTTCGCCCAGGGATGGGGCGGGCTCTACATCCGCGCGAACAAGCTCGCCTGGAAGCAGCTACAAAAGCATCCGGGCCTGGGCATTCCCAACCGCTTCGGCTTCCCCGATGTGCCCGAGCGCGTGCACTGGGACGATGACCTCGCTGCCCTGGTCGGCACGCCGGCCGCATATGACTACGGGCCGGAGCGATGCTCCTGGATGGCACATCATCTCACCAACTGGATGGGCGACGATGGCTTCCTGCGGCATCTGCGAGTCGAGATTCGCCGCCACAACCCCGTCGGCGACACGCTCTACATCGACGGCGAAGTCGCGCGGACATTCGCGGACAACGGCGCGCACTACGCCGAGATCAAGCAGAAGGCGGTAAACCAGGACGGCGAGCTGTCAGTGATCGCCACCAGCCTCGTACAGTTACCTTCGAGCTCACGCTGAAGCGGCGAGAAAATGGAGGGGCGGGCCGCCGTGCCCGGCGACGACGCGCGCGCGTCTTCACCGCGCCGCCAATTCCTCGCGAGCCGGGACGCTTCACGTAGCGTGCGGCCGCCGCCACCCGTGAGCGAATTTCCGCAGCTCCTCACGCCTTCGTGAAACCGTCCCGACTCCATCCTTCCGACCCAACCCCGTTGTGCACGATGAACAAGCCGTTGGGATCGTACTTCTTCTTGATCTCCAGCAGCCGCGCGTAGTTGTCACCCCAATACGCCTGCTGAAATCCCTTCTCGAAGTAGTTG
>DATJWT010000350.1:0-15311 GCA_035500975.1 Binataceae bacterium (SeqCode) | reverse complement strand
GCGCTCGGCGTGCTGCTCAAGCATGAAGACGATCGTGCGAAGGTCGAATCGCGCGCATCGACGCTCGTAGCGCGCCCGCGATGACCTCGCTGCGCGAACAGCTCGGCAAATTTATCGCGGAGCTGCGCGCCGCCGGCATCCGCGTGTCGGTCGCGGAATCGATCGACGCAATGAACGCGGTTGCCGCCGCGGGACTGGAACGAATCCCGATGCGCGAGGCGCTGGCGGCGGCCCTGATCAAGGATGAAGCGGACCGCTCGGCGTTCGATGAAGTCTTCGGACGATTTTTCGCGGCGCCTCCGAGTCGCGGCGGGCGTCGGCAGCATCCGGATAGTCGCGGAATGCAGGAATCCTCCGCCTCGGGGCAGGGGCGGCCGGGAGAGAATCCTCCCCTGGAGCAGAGGCGGGAGGAAACTAAACAGAAGAAGCAGCAAGGAGAGCTGCGCAGGTCTGAGAAGAAGCCGAGTGAATCGACTCGCGAGAGAAGTAGCGATGAGCAGATGAAGGGCGCAGCTTCGCGGGAGCCTTTCGACGCGCAGGCAGAGTCGCGCGTGCCCCGTGGTTCGTGGGAGCGGAAAGCAGCGGAGGAACAAGGCATCGAGGGGGAGCGGATGGCGCGGATGCGGGAGATCGAGCGGCGCCCGTTCACCGCATACACGGATCTGGAATTCGACCAGGCGCGCGACGCGCTCAAGCCGCTGGAGCGACGGTTTCGGATTCGCGTTGGCCGGCGGCTGCGGCTTGCGCGTCGTGGGCGAGTGGATTTTCGGCGCACGATTCGCGCCGGGATCCAGCGCGGCGGCTTGCTCGCCGAGCTCAGATTTCGATCGCGCCGTCCCCGCCACGTCGATTTGCTGATTCTCGCGGACATCTCCGGTTCGGTTCGCTATGCCGCCGAATTGATGCTCGAGCTGGTCGCGGGAGCGAGCAATTGTTTTCGGCGCGTGCGGAGCTTCGTTTACATCGATCATCTCGCGGAAGCTGAATTCGAGCAGGGTCACCTCGTCACCACGCCTGCGCTCGATATGTACGCGCGATCGGATTTCGGGCGCGTGCTCGCCGAGCTTTGGAAACGGGGCGCCGAGTTGCTCAACCGGCAGACGCTGGTCGTGATCCTCGGCGATGCGCGCAACAATCGGCGGCCGGCGCGCGCCGACCTGCTGCGCGAGATCGCGCGCAGTTGCCGCGGCGTGGCGTGGCTGAATCCGGAAGACCAGGCGCGATGGGGTACCGGCGACAGCGCGATCAATCAATACCGTGCCGTCGTCACCGCACTCTATCCGTCAGGGAATCTGCGGGAGCTGGAGAAGGCGCTGGTCGCCGCTTGTTGAAGAGCGGCTGTCGCTGATCCGGAATTCCTGTTCCGTAATTCTGAGAGCTTGTGAAAAATTGCCGTCCAACCGCCGTCCTCAATCACTCCCGCCCAACGCCCGAACGTCATCCCGAGCGAAGCCGAGGGATCGCAGCGAATGGTTCGTGCGCAGCAACCGGTACAAACTAAGAATGCCACGATGTTTCAATCATCGGTGTGCCGCCGCCGCTGGACTAGTGGTCATCGCGAAGCGTCAGTGAGTACCGAGGTGGCACCCGCGGAGCCGCGGCACCTTTGGTCTGTTCCGTTCGTGGCGGACGTACCCTTCGCTGAGGTTCCTCGGCTCCGCATCGGAATGCTCCGCTCGAGCGGAGTCCGCGCAGCGAAGAATCTCGGCGAATAGTCTTGGAGCTTCGCACTCCGGGTTTCACACCGCGCGGGCGTTGAGATTCCTCGCTTTCGCTCAGAATGGCGGAGTGCGACACCTCTCGCCTCTACAGCCGCAGGCAGGCTTCCGCCGCGAGATCGAATAGCAGGCGCCGGATCTCGTGGCGCGTCCACGATCGATGGTCCCAGTCGTCGCCGCCCAGGTCGTCCGCGCCGTAGAGAATCTGTCCAAAGATCGCGCGGCGGAATTTCGCGACCGCGAAGAACGCCGATGCTTCCATATCGACCACCACGCATCCCTGCTGCTTGCGCAGGTTCACCTTGCGCCGTGTCTCGCGATAGAGCCCGTCGGTCGTCCAGGTCTTGCCGGTGATGAAGTCCAGCCCGGCCTGCTTCAACGTGTCTTTGATCGCTCGCACGGCCTTCGGATGAGGTTTCACTTCGAGCGATGGCGGCAAATAGTGATACGACGTTCCTTCATCGCGAATCGCCGCGGTCGGCACTACCAGGTGCCCGACCGGGATCGATGAGGTCAGCACCCCCGCGCCCCCGCATGCGATGAACTTCCGCGCGCCCATCACCAGCGCGGCCTCCAGGCTCGCGGCCGCGAGCGGAGCGCCGACGCGCGGATGCGCGACCATCAGGCGCTGCCCGCGAAACTCGATTTCATAGACCGGCTGGCTGCCCATCTCGGATTCGCGGGTGGAGATTTCGCGCGCGCCGTTCGCAGCGATCTCCGCCAGCACGTCCGGGAAAAAGCAGAACACGCAGTGCTCGGGCGCATCGAAGGGCTTGATGATGTGAGTCGGATTCAGCACCGCGACCTTCGCGGGATCGCGGTCGAGAATCGGGATGCGATTGGGTTTGAGGGGCTTGCGCAGGCTGGTGCTCACGGCACGCAGTCTAGCGTCCGGCGGCCGGCTTGGCCGATGCCGCGGCTTGCCGCTTCTCCAGGCCCTTCTGGCGCAGCTGGATCAGCATCTGGCGCAGCTTGCCCGGGTTGACCGGCTTCTTGAACAGCGCGCCTTCCAGTCCCCGCAGCCGGGCGCGCTTAAGGATGTGATCCTTGTCGTAGTAGAAGGCGGTCATCAGGATGACCGGAAGCTCCGGCATCTCCTCCTTCACGCGCAGGTAGAACTCGTACCCGTCCATCTCCGGCATGACGACATCGGAAATGACCGCATCGACCTTGACGTTGCGCAGGATACCGAGCGCGCTCGATGGCCGCGTCGCCCGATGCACCACGCATCCTTCGCTCTGCAAGAGGTCGCCGAGCGATGTGACCACCGTGAGATCGTCATCGAGCACCAGCACCGACATACCCGCCAGCGGAGATTGAACCGCTGCCGCCGCGGGAGCCGCTTCATGCTCACGTGCAGCGCGCGGCTGCTCGCGCACCGACAGGTCCGCCATCTTCTTGCCCGCCAGGTAGTCGCGGGTCTGGTAAATACCCTTGCGCGTCATCTCGTCGAGCCGGCGGATAATCGCCTGCACGCGCTCGATGCTGCCGCGAATCGAATCGAGCCGTTCGTTTTCGACGACCTTCTCGGATTCGCTCAGATGCGGCTCGGCGCAGCGCGCCACCAGCTCGAGATTGTTGATGATCGATTCGAGCGGGTTATTGATCTCGTGCGCCAGGCTGACCGCGATTTCTCCGGCGGTCGCAAGCTGCTCGCGCTGGCGCATCATCCGGATGTCGCGCGCGTAGCCGATCGAACCGATCTCGTTGCCCGCATCGTCGTGAATCAACGATCCCGAAATCCAGATCGGAATGATCTGCCCGGTCTTGTTGAGGAACCGCGTCTCGTAGTTCGAAACCCGTCCCGGCGTGGACGACTCGCGCATCGCCTTCCTGACGGTGCGCGCCTCTTCGATCGTCGGATAAATCTTGGTGCACGGCTGCCCGATGACTTCCTCGGAGTTAAAGCCGAGGCTCTGCCGGGCGCCGTCGTTGTAGTAGATGATGGTCCCTTCGCGGTCGACGGCGATGATGATGTCGGGGGAACTTTCGACCAGGCGCTGCAAATATTTGGGGTCGAGCGGAAGCATCAAGCCTCTGATTAAAATATAGCCACGGAGGGGGCGCTACGGTCGAAGTTTTGGCCAAAGAAAGCTTATTGTAGCTTGCGGGGGCGGAACTTGGGAAGCATCACTTCATCGCTCATTTTCTCAAAAGTGACCTCTACCGGCATCCCGATGCGAATGTCGTGCGGCTTGATTCCCACCAGGTTCGATACGTACTTCGGGCCTTCCTCCAGCTTCACTTCCACCACCGCGTACGGCACCTCCGCCGCGAAACCCGGATGATACACCTGGTGCATCACGTTGAAGCTGTAGATTTCGCCGCGCCCACTCACCGGCACCCACTTGGACTTCGTCGACATGCACGAAGAGCAGAAGCTGCGCGCGGGAAAATGCAGCTCACCGCAGCCCTCGCATTTGCGCACCATCAGCTGACCTCGGCGTGCGCCTTCAAAAAACTCGGCCATGTCGGGAGTTACGGTCGGAATCGGTTTACTGACTGCTGCTGCCATTTACGGATTAGCTCCCAGCACCAGGGTTGAATGGGTCGACAGAATGCCGCCGTTGCCGGACACCAGCCCGATATCGTGTTTCGGCACCTGCCTGCGCCCGGCTTCGCCGCGCATCTGCACGATCGCTTCCGCAATCGGCGTCATGCCCCACATATAGAACGAGCTCAGCTCGCCGCCGCCGGTGTTGACCGGCAGGGAACCGTTCGGGCCGATTCGGCCGCCTTCGACGAATGGTCCGCCTTCGCCCTTCTTGCAGAAGCCGTAGTCTTCAAGCGTCACCAACACGGTGAACGTGTAACAATCGTAGAGTTCCGCGAAGTTAATGTCTTTCAATTGCACGCCCGCCATCTTGAACGCGATGTCGCGGGCGAGCGGCGCACCGGATGCCAGTGTATCGACCGGGTCGCCGCCGAGATGCCCCTGGCCCATGCCGAGCAGGTACACCGGCGGGCGCTTGAGGGTCTTCGCGCGCTCCGCCGAAGTGACGATCACTGCGAGGCCGCCGTTGGAAACCAGGCAGCAATCGAAAAGATGGAATGGCTCAACTACCCATCGCGATGCGTGGTAGTCGGCCATCGTCATCGGCGTGTCGTGGAACTGCGCCGCAGGGTTCATGTTGGCCCACTGCCGCTGCGACACCGCGATTTCACCCAGGTGCTCCTGCTTGGTGCCGTATAGATGCATATGGCGCTGCGCGACGAAGGCATACATCGCGTTCACCCCGAACTGCCCGTACGCCGCATTGAGTCCGCGCGCGAATCCATAGGCAGCCGCGGATCCCGTCCTGGCCTTGTCGGGCGCGGGCGGCTTGAGGGGCGCGTCGGCAAACACGCACGCGACCACGTTGGCCATCCCCGATGCGATCGCGTGCGATGCGTGCATGATCATCGCGGCCGCCGTCGCGCCGCCGATATTCATCGTGGCGCTCAGCGTCAGGTTGCGCAGGCCCATCGCCTGCTGCAGCGAGAACGACGCCATCGTGGAGTCGGCCCAGGTCAGTCCCGGATTGACCAGTAACCCGTCGAGGTCGGACCGCTTGAGGCCCGCATCCTCGAGGCCCAGGTCGATGGCCTGCGCGGCAAACCCCATCGCGCTGGAATGGTCGAAGTTCCGGCCCATCTTCGTTTGCCCCAGGCCCGCGATTGCGCATTTGGCTCTCAAGTCGGTGCTCATAGAGAAGTCTCCGCTCGGCATCTCTTGGGGTCGCTTGGCGACCGATGCAGGTCGGAATCATAGCCCAAGCTTTCCGATTGGCCAAAATGCCTTGAACGACCGTTAAGGAAGATACCACCCAGCCGTCTGATCATACGGCACGAAATCCCTTGGAGACTACTGCAGCTACCTGGGCTCGTCCGGTTTATCCAAAAAACGGCCTCTTTCGCCCAAAAAGGCGTAGCCTCTTGGGGGGCTGTTTCGTACTGTATGCAGTTGGTTGCCAACTCCTGAACGTTACCCTTACAATTGGCAACGGGAGATTTTTCGGATGTCGCAGCCATTGAGCTTCGAAGCGCTTGCCAGCAGCCAACACGTGCTGTCCAGCGCGGAAAACTTCGTTCTTTACGTACTTCTTGAGGCCGTGGCGCGAGGTAAGGCGGGTGGCCGGCTGCCTCTTAACCTGGGCGTCGTTATCGACCGCTCCGGCTCGATGTACGACGAACAGCGTCTCGAATTCGTAGTCGAGGCCGTCAAATTTTTGGCGGGGAACCTCGCTTCCGATGACAAAGTCGCAATCGTTGCATTCGCCGACTCCGCGCGAGTGATCGTGACGCCGGAACAGGCGCACGACCGCAATGCGGTCACGCGCGCGATCGATGAGATCGATTTGCTCGAAATCGGTGGTGGCACCCAGATGGCCCTCGGCATGCGTGCCGCAATCGATGAAGTAAAAAAGAATCTCGATGCGACCCGGCTGAATCGCGTACTGGTGCTGACCGATGGACAGACCTACCAGGAGACGGCCTGCATCGAGCTGGTTCAGCAGAATCGCGATCAGATTTCGTTCTCGACGATGGGCGTCGGAGTCGAGTTCAACGAGAAGCTCCTCCAGCAACTCGCCCAGGACTCCAACGGTAAATATCACTTCATCGGTAACCCCGCAGAGATTCCAAATATCTTCGAAGACGAACTCCTCGGCCTGCGCTCGGTTTCGGTGCGCAATGGCCGCATCGATGTCACCCTGTCGCAGGGCGTGCAGGTCCGCGAGTCGTTCCGCGCATCGCCGGAAATCTACGCGATGGGCACGCCGATGCTCGGCGACGATCGCAAGATCACATACGAAATCGGCGACCTTGAAACCGGCGTGCCCGGCTCGGTCCTGCTCACGCTGGTGCTGCCTCCGCGCAAGCCCGGTACGGTCCGGATGCTGCAGAGCACTTTCCATTACGAAGTGCCGGGCGCCGGTGAATCGCAAGCAAACTGCGATCTGACCATCGAGTACACGCTCGATCGTACTTTGACCAGCAAGCGCAACGGCCGCGTAATGAGCCTCGTCGACCAGGTTTCAATCGCCAAGTTGCAGGCGAAGGCGGAAGAAGAACTCAAGGCCGGCAATGTCGACAAGGCGACGCGCCTGCTAGGCAACGCTATCCAGGGAACGCAGCGCCTTGGCAACACCAAGGCTACGCAGGCGCTCGCAGGCTTGCTTGACCAGGTCAAGAAGACCCAGACGCTGCAGACCAAGGCGGCCAAGACCACGCTCCTCCAGGCCCAGGCGGTGGTCCGCAAGACGCAAATGCTCGATCCCGATGCATTGAAAGATTTCGGCAAGCCCGAATAGCGGTAAGATTAGGGGAACCCGGTCGCGCGACAATCCCGCGCCAGAGGATAGAAGACAGCTATGATCAAGTGCAGCGAATGCGGCTACGAAAACATGGACGGTCTCGACTACTGCGACGGATGCGGCGCGAAGCTCGCACAAGGGGCCGCTCCCGCTGCTGAGCCGTCCCACGCGGCGCCGGCACCCGAGCCGGAGAAGCCCGCGGAAGCGGCTCCGGCCGAAGAGCCGAAGGCGTCGGACGCTCCTACTGGCGAGATCAAACCCGAGCCCGCGCCTGCCCCCGCACCCGAGCCGGCGGCGCCTGCTCCTGCCGCTGCGGTCGCCGCGTTCAAGGCGAATCTCAAGATAGTCAGGGGCAGCCCCCGCAAGGACCAGGTCTTTCCGCTCGAAGATGGCAACAACCTGGTGGGCCGATGGGATCCGGAGACCGGGTCATTTCCTGAAGTCGATCTCGATGCGGACGATCCGGAGGCCAAGATTTCGCGCAAGCATGCGCTGATTAGAATCGCCGATGGCAAGATAACGGTCGAAGACATCGGGAGCTTGAACGGCACTTACGTGAACCGCGGCGCGCGCCTGCAGCCGGGCAGCCCCGTGGAACTCAAGACCGGTGATGAGATCATTATCGGCAAGACGTTTTTGAAACTGACGATCGATCCGATCTCCTGAAGATTGCCCGGCTTTGTAAAGCGGCGTGCCGGCTGGCCCTGTCCGCAGAGTCACTGCCGGGAGTAGATGCTCAATGAATCCGGGCGAGCCGCTTTCCGAGGGCCATCTCCTCGACAATCGTTACCGCGTGAGGAAGGTCCTCGGCGTGGGCGGGATGGGCAGGGTCTACCTGTCCAATGACACCCGCCTGGCCAACCGGCCGGTGGCGGTCAAGGAGATGATTCTCGGCGACGGCTTCGCCGAGAAAAAAGCCATCGAAGACTTCACGCGCGAGGCAACCGTCCTCGCGCGTTTGTCTCATCCCGGCATCCCCACGCTGATCGACCACTTCGCTGAGAAGGGACGCCATTACATGGTGATGGAGTTCGTGGCCGGCGGCGACCTCGAGAAAGTCATCCAGCAATCCGGCGGCAAGCTCGGCGAGCAGCAGACGCTCCGCTGGGCGCGGCAGATCCTGTCGGTGCTGGAGTTCTTGCACGCACAGACCCCCCCGATCGTTTATCGCGACCTCAAGCCGGGCAACATCATGATCGACAAGGATGGGCGCGCGATGCTGATCGATTTCGGAATCGCGCGCTTCCTGCCCAAGGGCGGTCATGCAACCCAAATCGGATCGCCCGGCTATGCGCCGCCGGAGCAGTACGTCGGCAATGTCGAGGCGCGCTCCGATATCTATTCGCTCGGCGCCACGATGCATCATCTGCTCACCGGCCGCGACCCCGCGTTGGAGCCGCCGTTCAGCTTTCCTCCCGTGCGGCAGCTTGCGCCGGAGGTATCGAATGCCACGGCGACAGCGGTGGATCGCGCGCTCAATCACGATATCGCGAGGCGCTTTCCATCGGCGCGCGAGATGCTCAATGCGCTGCCGGAACCTCCGGCGGAAGCCGGCGCGCAGAACGGATCGCAGCCATTGCAGAGCGGAGCGCTCAGCGGGATGCAGACCGTGGTGCTTTCGAATCCCGTTCGCCAGCCATCCGCCCCGATTCAATCCAGTACGCCCACCCCGCGCGCGATGACACCGACGCCGCGGGTTGCGCCGGCGCCATCATCGTTGACCAGCATGCCCACAGTCGTGCTGAGCACACCGGCGCCGTCGCGGGTTGAGCCGCCCGCTGTGCCGGGACCACCTGCCCCGCGATCCATTCGTCCGCCCGTCAAGAAAGCGATCGAGCTGGGCGTCAAGGCCAAGGCATTGATCGAACGCGGCTTGCGCTCGAAGCTGGTGTCGTCGGTCATTCAGCCGGCGGCGGCTGAGCCGCAGGTGTCGTCCACCGCCAAGACCCAGGACCTCAAGGGCCCGGGCGCCTCGGCGTCAACCGGGTCGGCGCCATCGCGATCCAATGCGGCTCCCATCTCTTCCTCGCTGTTTCCCAATTCCAGCGCCAGGGAACCAACTGGAGTTACCGCCAGGTTGATCGTGCGTGGCGACGAGACTGAATTTCAGCTCAAGGCGGATCGCACGGTCGTGGGGAGGTCGCAAAATTCCTCGGACGCACTCGATATCGATCTTGCGACCGTGCCGCGCGGCACCGATCGGGTATCGCGAAGGCACGCGGAAATAATCCGCCGCGGCGAGGAGTTCTTTATCCGCGACCTGGGCAGCATGAACGGGACTTTTATCCAGGGCCGCGGGCGGCTGGGCCGCGATCAGCTCTACAAGCTGAAAGATCGCGACCAGGTAATTCTCGGCGGTGCTATATTGCAATTTAGAAAAGGATAGCGGCGCATGATCACGTGTCCCGAATGCGGTGAACTCGCCGAAGACAACGCGAAGTTCTGCAATCGATGCGGGCAGGGACTAAGTGCCGCTGCCGCGGCGCCGCCGGCCCCATCGAGTGCGAAGCCAGCTCCGCTGGCCGTCGGCGCAGCTCTTAAAGAGGGCCTCGAAATCGCCGAGGTGCTCCCCGGCAGCTCGATCGAGAACCGCTACCGCGCGCGCCGCACCCGGGAAGGCAAGACCGAAACATTCATCGTTCGCGAACGCCTGGCCGACCAGCGCCCGCAACCCGAGCCCGTCACGGAACCGGCACCTGCCCCGCCCGAAGAGGCGCCGGTCGATCCCAATGGTCCCACCGCGAAGACCGCGGAGTTAAAGGCGCCCAAGGCGGCCGAAGAACCCGCCCAGCAAGACGCCGGCACGGGAGTCGTTGCCGTGGCAGAGACGCCGGCGCCTTCAGAAACCGCAACGGAGCCGGCGCCCGATAGCGCCGGCGGCGGCGCAACCGCGCAATCCAACGGAGCGAATCCGTCCGCGGAAGAGACCTTCGAGCACGCCACGCAGGAGCTGGCGGCTCAGATTGAAAACGATCTGGGCGAGGTATTCGGCCGGGTGTTGGCGCTCTCCCTGACGCTGACCCATCCCGCCTTTCAGCGCGCTATCGAAGGTTTTGCCCACGATGGCCGCGTTTACCTGGTCTATCCGGACGAAGACCTGACTTCGTTCCATCGCGGGTCGTCGAAGACCAGCGAGCCGGAAGCGATCGCCGCCGCAATCCAGGTCTGCCAGGCGATTTCGTTCGTGCATCGCCGCGGCCTGCGGCTCAATGACATCTGCCCGCAATCGCTCGCGGTGACCAGGGCCGGAAGAATCAAGCTGACCGGACTCGACTACGTCAGCAACGATAACGAGTTGCAGTCCGATCCCATTTTCAACGACGGCTACACCGCGCCCGAAATCTATCGCGGCAAGAAAGTCGACAAGCGCGCCGACATCTTTTCCGCCGGGGCGCTGCTCTACACCTGGCTCACCGGCGAGCGGCTCGAAAGCGAGAGCTGGCGTGAAGAGGCCGGGGTGGTGGCGTTCTATCCTCCGCATGTTGTGACGCCGGATCTCGAGCAGGCCGTTCGTAAAGCCCTGTTGTTCGATTCCAGGGATCGCTGGGCGACGATCGACGAATTCAAGACCGAGCTGACGAAGCTGCTGGGCAGGGTCAGCCTGAACGCCGCCGTGCTCAGCGATGTCGGGATGGTTCGCGACCACAACGAAGATGCGGTCATGGCCCTGCAATACACGCGCGACTCGCTCGTGGAACCGGCGCAGAATTATTTGTATGTGGTCTGCGACGGGATGGGCGGCGCCGAAGCCGGCGAGGTGGCGGCTGCGATTGCCGTCTCCACGATCCGCGGCTATGTTCAGGAGCGACTTGCGGGCGCCGATATGCAGGACCCTTGCAAGCTGATGATCGCCTCTCTCGAAGAAGCCAATTCGAAAATCATCGAATACCAGGCAGCTCATCCTGAATCCCGCGGCATGGGTTCAACCGGCGTGACCGTGTTGATCAACCCGCCCGAGGTAGCGCTGGCGTGGGTTGGCGACAGTCGCGGATACCTGCTCGAGGGCGGCGCCCTGCGCCAGGTCACCAGGGATCATTCCCTCGTGCAGCGGCTGGTGGAGATCGGCCAGATTACCGCGGAAGAGGCGAAGCATCACGAACACAAAAACGTGATCACGCGCTCGCTCGGCGCGCGCCAGAGCGGTCCCGCGGGTGCGGAAGCGGTCGCGCTCAAGCTCAAGCGCGGCGATCGATTGCTGCTATGCAGCGATGGTCTCACCGCGCACGTTGACGATCCCGATATCGCAAAGATTCTGCGCCGGCACAGCAGCCCGAGCGATGCGGCGCGCGAACTGATTGCCGCGGCCAACGCCGGCGGCGGCACGGACAATATTTCGGTGGCGGTGGTATTCGCGAACTAGTGCGGTAGATGGCTGAGACGATAAATCCCGGTACTGGCCCGCTCTCGGCCGGAACCGTGCTGCAGGGCCGCTATGCGATCGAGCGGCTGCTCGGCGGCGGCGGCATGGGGATGGTCTACCTGGCGCGCGACCAGCGCCTCGCGAACCGGCCCTGCGCGATAAAGGAGATGGTCGATCACTTCATCGACCAGGCCCAGCGCATCGAGGCCAACGAGTACTTCGCGCGCGAAGCCGACACCCTCGCGCAGCTCAAGCACCAGGCGATTCCCGCTATCACCGACCGTTTCGACGATCAGAATCGCCACTACCTGGTGATGGAGTACGTCGAGGGCCGCAACCTCGAGGAGGAATTGGCAGCGCGCGGCGGGCCGCTGCCGGAAGGTCTGATCATCGACGTCGCGCGCCAGCTCTGCGATGTGCTCGCCTATCTGCACGGGCACGATCCCGCGGTCATTTACCGCGACATGAAGCCGTCGAACGTGATGCTCACGCCGAAGGGGCGCGTGGTGCTGATCGACTTCGGCATCGCGCGGCTCTTCAAGGGCGCGCGCAAGGGCACGATGATCGGGACGCTCGGCTTCGCGCCGCCCGAGCAGTACCAGGGCAACGTCGACCCGCGCAGCGATATCTACTCGCTCGGCGCGACCCTGCACTACGTGCTGACCGGGCGCGATCCGGAAAAATTTCCGCCGTTTGCCTTCCCCAAGGTCCGGGAGCTGCGTCCTGAGACCTCCGCCAACCTGGCGGGCGCGATCGATACGGCCCTGAGCTACGACGCCAATAACCGTCCCGCGACCATCCAGCAATTCCGCGACATGATGCTCTACGGCACCGGCATGCCGTTGACCGGCGGCTTGGGCGTCAACGCGCGCAGCGGCACCGCGGACCTCTCGTTCATGGCGGACGAAATTCCGCCCACCACCATGCTGCCGCCGCGCAAGCGCAGCGTGGCTCGTCGCGCGATGTCGTTCCTGATCTTCTGCATCATCCTGGGCGGAATCGCATTCGGCTCTACCTACATCTATTCGGACCCGCAGCTCCAATCGCGCCTCGGCATCAAGAGCTACATCGATGAGCTGCCGTGGAAACACCAGGAGGCCGTCGCCAGGGCGCTGTCGCATCCGCTGGATTTTCAGAACCTGACGCTGGCGCTGTCGACCCGCGATGGCACCACGATCGCGCCGCCGCAGGCCACGTTCAACGACACCGACCTGACCAACGCCCGCTATCTCAAGTGGACGGCGACGTTCAAGAACGCGCTGTCGGGACTGGAAGGGCGATCCGAAAAAGTCGAGGCGCGCTTCTACGATCCGAACGGCCTGCAGATCGCGACCAGCTCCGCCGACCTGTTCATCAGCCCGTCGCAACCGAATGCGGTGTTCTCCGGCGTTGCGCTGATGCCGACGATGACCGACGAGCCCGCGGGACAATACAAGGTCGCGCTCTATATGGATAACGACCTGCTGGGCCAGAATGCATTTTCGGTCACGCAGGATATGGCGGCGCGCAAGAAGGAAGCCGCCGAGGCTGCCGCTTCCGCCGCGGCGGAGAAGGCTGACGAGGAGAAACGCAAGGAAGAAGCGCGCAAGCTTGCGATGATCGACGAGCGGCGGAGCAAACCGCTCGCATTGCGGCAGATCGAATTTCTCAACACCACCAAGACCGGTACTCCGCTTTCGGGCGCGACCAACTCCTTCGATGCGTCCAAGGTGCTGTTCGTGGGATGGCAGGTCGCGTTCGACAATCGGCTGTTCGGCCTGGAGGCGGGACAGTATCGCGTCGATGCGGCCTACATCGCACCCGATGGGCGCACGCTCGGCAGCGTCAACGATTGGCAGAACGTCGCGCCCAATCAAAAGACGGCGACCTTCAGCGGCAGAGTCGGCAACTCGCGTGGCGGCGCGTTCCTGCCCGGTACCTACACCGTCAACTTCTATTTGAACGGACAGTATTTCGGACAGAAGAAGTTCAACGTGGTCGCCGACACCGCCGCCTTCCCCGGAGGAAGCGGATCAGGCGGTTACTCGGGCGGTTACAACCCACCCAGCATGGGCAGCGGCGGAGGTGGATTCAGCGGCGGGCTGAGTTCCACCGGTCCCGACCTGTACGGCGCAACTATCGCGACCGGCAGCATCAGTGGATTGCCCGGCGGCGGCCATCCAAGCATGGAACTGCGCCTGCGCCCGCAGCCCAACGGATTCCTGCACGGCGAGATGGTGATCCAGCAGAACGGATTCGGCGCCACCCAGATCGAGGGCTTCATCCGCGGCAACCATCTGCAGTTCCAGGTCCCCTACGGCACCGAGACCTACTATTTCGAAGGACAGCGCACGGGACAGCCCGGCAACGATCTCTACAGCGGCACCTTCGAATCGTCACCATCAGGCGGCCGCGGCACCTGGACCGCCCAATCGAACTAGTCAGTTCCATCCTGATCTCCCCCGGGGATCGGCGAGAAAGGTCGGCACCTCCTTCTCCTTCAGGAGACCTATGCACAAGGTCTTTCTGCAGCGCCTTTTCCATTTGAAGTATCAAATCCAATCGAAAGCGGTGTCATTCCGAACTTTTTGTTGAGCGGGGTCGACGCGGGACAGTCGCCGCGCATCACACCAGAAAAGCACGTACCTCCCCTGCGTCATTCCGAGCGAAGTCGAGAATCCCGTGCCACTGACCTTCGAATGCAATCGGAGATGCATCTCCTCAGCGTTCCCTCGGGATGGACAATCGCCGCGACGATATGCGGTTCAATATCGAGCTGTGACCGTTTTCTTGGGAGGGATCCAGGTCGTGGGGAGCGCCCACGCACCGTTCGCTGTAGCAACGCGTCATGCGCCCATCATGCAAGTTATGGTCATGCAAAGGTCCGCTTCAGGAGGAGGGAGCCGCCGGCGCGGCGGACTAGGGCGCGCCCGGATGGAGTCATCATCCAGCGAAGCGCCCTGCCTCGTGTTCAGGAAATCCTTCCGTGCGCCGCTAACAAGATGCTGACCACGAACGCTTCTTTCTGCGCCGAGTAGTCCGAAGGATTCTCATACTCCCGGCTCGCCAGCGATCGCTTGAGCTCCAGATAGCGACGAGCGGCGTCGTCGTCTTTCCGCAGGAAGTCACGAAAGGTAATCGGGTCGCACCACTCCGCGGAATTCATCTCGACGATATGCAATTGGTGGGTTCGCGTGGTGCGAAACTCGCCGCCAACAGGGCGGTTGAAGAAGCGTCGGTTCGGAACAATCGCTTCAACGTCAGGTCGATGCTCCCAACCGGCGGCAACGACGCTGCCGACGATGGTTGCATCGATCGAAGCGAGATCGCGCACACCTGCAAGAATATCGATGGTCGCAATCGCCGGCATCCGCGGAATCGAAGTGCTCCCGACGTGTTCAAACGCGATCGCCATCGGTAGCAACGGCCGCAACTCAGCAACTGCCGCTGCATAGCGCACCGGCCACGCCGGGTCAGGCTCGCTGATCTCGAACTTCCACCGCACGTTAGCTTGTCATTCCCGCGGGTGATGCGGCCGGAGGCCGCCTCCAGAAACTCCGCGAGGAATCCCGGATCAACGACCGCCCGCAATACACCGCCTTCACTCACAACCCCCGCAACAGCCGGCTCGTCAGGTAGATCACCACCATCCCGACCACCATCGAGACCGCCACCAACGGCGAATCATGCTCCTTGGCCTCGGGCAGCAGATCGCTGGCCCCGATGTACAGAAACGACCCTGCAAAAAACGCCAGCATCCACGGCAGCACGCCGTTCAGCGGAACCATCAGGGTCGCCAATACGCCGAACAAGGGCGCGGTCATGTCGAGCACCAGCCACAGCCTCGCGCGCCGCAGCGAATTTCCATGCGCGAGCATCACCGTCACGGTGTTGAGCCCATCGCTCAAATCGTGCGCGATAATGCCCAGCGCGATCAGCAATCCGACCTGCACGCTGCTC
>DATJWT010000349.1:0-4582 GCA_035500975.1 Binataceae bacterium (SeqCode) | reverse complement strand
TTTACGCCGCGCGCGAATTTCTTCGCGTTAAACGTTCCGTCCAATGTTCGGAAGTTACGGCCAAGGCAAGTTGATAAACTCTTTTGCGCAGAGTGACAAGCGCACGCACGCAGAAATTGCTACGCGCGCGAATTGAAAAGGAAATCTCGCCCACGTTTCATTTTACTTCGCGCGCATCGCACATCGGCAGGATCACGATCGCTATGCGCCGCCGGTAAGGTGATCGTCAGCGTCCGCTTTCAGAGCCATCGAGCGGGCTCGCAGGAATTTAGATTCGGCGGGCTACTTTTGCTCCGTTTGAACGAATCGAGGCGGAATGTTAGCGAGTGAGACGCACGAGTTGCGATGGACGCAAGAAAAAAATCGCATGAGCTGTTCGATCGCGCGCGAAAAAAGATTCCCGGCGCCGTCAACTCTCCCGTGCGCGCCTGGAAAGGTGTCGGAGGCGCACCGATTTTTATCGAGAACGCGACCGGAGCGAATCTCGTCGATGCCGACGGCAGTCGCTTAGTCGACTTCGTTGGTTCTTATGGACCGGCGATCCTCGGTCACGCTCATCCTGAAGTCGTCGCCGCGGTCCAGGAGCAGGCAAAATACGGTTTTGGATACGGCGCGCCTACCCGGCTCGAGGTGGAATTGGCCGAACTTGTCTCTTCCGCAATCAAATGCGCGGAAAAAGTTCGCCTGGTCAGTTCAGGAACCGAGGCCGGGATGACCGCGCTGCGCCTCGCGCGGGCGGCGACCAATCGTCCCGCGATCGTGAAATTCGACGGCTGCTACCATGGACATAGCGATTCGTTGCTGGTGCGCGCCGGCTCGGGCGGTATGACGCTTGGCGTTCCCGACAGCGCGGGAGTGCCGGCGGAACTCGCCGCACTCACGATGACCGCGACATACAACGACATCGAGAGTGTCGAAGATTGTTTTAGAAACAATCGTGACCGAATTGCGGCGGTGATTGTCGAACCGGTCGCGGCAAATATGGGCGTCGTGTTGCCCGAAGCTGCATTTCTCAAGGACGTCGAAGATCTTGCACATCGCAATGGCTCGTTGCTCATTTGCGACGAAGTGATAACCGGGTTCAGACTCGGGTTTGGCGCGGTGAGCGAGAAGATGGGCCTTACGCCCGATCTCGTGATGCTCGGGAAAATCATCGGCGGAGGAATGCCGGTGGGCGCGGTCGTAGGTCCCGCGAAGCATCTCGATCTGCTCGCGCCGCAGGGACAGGTCTACCAGGCCGGCACCTTGTCGGGAAATCCGCTTTCGGTCAGAGCGGGATTGGAAACGCTCAAGATTCTGCAGCGCGCCGGGACGTACGAACGCCTGGATGCGCTTGGCGCGCGACTTGAAGCAGGGTTGCTTGATGTTTTGGCGAGCAGTGACTCGGCGGGATGCGTGAATCGCGTTGGGTCGCTGCTGACGATGTTCCTGGGTCCGGCCCGGGTGCGCAACGCGACTGAGGCGAGAACCTCCGACACAGAGAAATTTGCGCGATTCTTTCATTCGATGATCGAACGGAAGGTGAACATTCCGCCTTCCCAGTTCGAGGCGCTATTCGTTTCTCTGGCGCATAGCGATGAAGACATCGATGCGACGATCGATGCTGCCCGCGCCGCCTTGGCCGAAGCATCCAAAGGTTAATCTTTGATGGCAGTCGTCTCACCCGGAAAGTTAGCTCGCCTTGCGGCCATCGGATGGGAATTTTCCGGTCCGATCATCGCTGGCACCGTGATTGGTCACTACTGCGACCAATATTTCCACACCGATCCCTGGATTACACTGGTGCTGTTTCTGCTCGGCGTATTCGCCGGCTTCTACCGATTGATCGTGGACCTCCAAGCCGCGCAAAAGAGCATGGAAGAATGAACCTCTCCTGGAATATCCCGACGATCGCCGCAATCCAGCGCACCAACGTTATATTGGTCGCAATCTTCGCGGGGTTGCTCGCATATTTCGCTTCGCCGCAAGCCGCGGTTGGATGCATCCTGGGCGGCGCCGTGGTGATCGCGAATCTCTTCGCGCTTGCGATCATCGGCCGAGTGGCCCTCGCAGTTGCGTCCGGCGGCGCAAGTGCCGCGGCAAAGCTCGGCGCGATTGCGATTCCTTTCAAACTGTTCATTGTAATCGGCCTGATCTACCTGGTTTTCACTCGCGTACACATCGATGGACTCGGATTCGGCTTTGGAGTCTTGACTCAGATGACAGCTATAATTATTGAAACCGGACGTGCCTCGCTGCGCGGTCGCCTCTCCGGAGCCGTAGGCGAAGAAAACGCCTGAGCGCGGAGAAAGCCCTTGCCCAAATCAGTAAATTTCCTGGAACTAATCGGAGGCGGAAAGGTCCCCGAGGTCATCGTGGGAACCTGGATCGTCATGGGCATCCTGATTGTCTTCGGGCTGCTCGCCCGGCGATCGCTGGCCGCTGCCGCGGATCCTGTAGTTCCCGACGAGCGCATCAGCGTACGGTCGATTGCCGAGGTCCTGGTAGAATGGCTGGATGGCTTCGTGCACGACGTTACCGAGGCACATCACTGGCGGAATTGGGTTCCGTTCTTCGGTACCCTTTTCATGTTTATCCTGTTCGCCAACTTCTTCGGGCTCATTCCCGGCATGGAGCCGCCCACCGGTGATTCCGACCTGACCTTCGCGCTCGGCACCATCTGTTTCGTCTATTACCTGAGCCAAGGCATCCGGGCGCAGGGACTAATTCAATTCCTCAAGAACGATCTCGTGGGTCCGGTCTGGTGGTTGTTCATCCTGATGGTGCCGATCAATCTCGCGGACAACCTGTTCCGCCCGTTTTCGCTCGGCATTCGTCTTTACGCCAACATGTTCGCTGACCATACCGTGCTGAGCATCTTTACCGGGCTCACCAAGCTGGTCGTTCCACTCGCGTTTTACGCGCTCGGTTCGATCGTCTGCATCATCCAGGCGATCATCTTCGTGGTGCTGTCGATGAGCTATGTGCGGCTCGCGACCGGCCACAGCAGCGAACACTAGGGGTTCACGACAGGAAAGGCTTTTACGCGACAAAGGACATCCGCCCGCAGCCGTGGTGGTAGAGGAAAGAAGAGGTGGGCGAAGCGGAGCCGGGAATCGCGAAAAACAAGGAGGATACGAGAATGGTTCGCAAACTAGGAACGATCACCGCGATGGTAACCACGGCGATCATCATGTCCCCGCTGCTCGCGCTGGCGCAGGATGCGGGCACGTCGGCCGTGTTGCAACATCCGCTGCGCGCCGGATTGATCGCGATCTCCGCGAATATCGGTATCGGTATCGCAGCGTTCGGCAGCGCTATCGGCCAGGGACGCATGGCGGCGGCCGCGATGGAATCGATCGGCCGCAACCCCAACAGCGCCGGGCAGATTTTCACTCCGATGATCATCGGCCTCGCCTTCATCGAAGCGTTGACCCTCTACGCCCTGGTCATCGCTTTCTTCCTGCAGGCGAAGATCTAGTTTTCAGCTCGACTGCGCAAAAAAGGCGGAACTCCCAGCAGGGGGTTCCGCCTTATCATTTACCTGTCCAGGAAGCGTAGCCGTCCCGGCTGGGTCTTTTTGTCTATCTTCTCTTTGCCCCTTCCAGGATCTCGAACGGCGCGCGCTGCTTCTCGCGGCGCAACAGCACATACATCGCACCGGCGCCCCCGTCATGCGCCCGCGCGGTGACGAACGCGAGCACATGACCGCCGATCGCGCCGTGCGATAGCCAATTCGACGCGGAGTGCTTGAGGACAGATCGTCCGCCCGGCGAACCCAGGCCGCGGCCATGCACCACCAGCACCGAACGCAGTCCTTTGCGCACGGATTGCAGGATGAAATCAGTGAGCGCCTGATGAGCAGCCGGCTGAATCATCCCGTGGAGGTCGATATGCGACTGCATCGCGAATTCTCCGCGCCGCAATTGCGTTAGTAGCCGGGGATCGAGTCCGACGCGCATGCCCTCGATGTATTCATCGGTCTCGGTGATATCGAAAGGCGCCTGCCCGGAGACGAGATCCGAGAGCTGGGCAACCACTTCCGCGTCTTCGCTGACGATCGCGCGGGTGGTTTGGCGCTCCACTGGCATACGCGATGCGCCGTTCAGCGGCCTCACGCCCGACAGTGCCTCACGCAACATCGTCTCGTCATCGGCCTGCTGTTCCTTGGGCACAGCGTCCGTACGCGGCTTGACCACTTTCGTGGCGGGAGCGGGCGCTTCTGCCGCGCGCGTGGCGATCATCTTCTTCAAGTCTTTGAAAGGCGAGAAGGTCGGTTCCTTTTCGACCTTCCTGGGCTGCGGCTCGCGCGATTTCTTTTTCTTCGCCATGACAGCTCGGCGCGGAGAGGCGATGAAATTATGCCGCGCCGAGGACGTGCTGTGAATCCCGCTGGACGTTCCGAGTCGAGGGAGGGTGCCACTCAGACGCTTTTGAACTAAGATCGCGATTCACACGCCCAGGAAAGAGAGAATCTCACGTGCGCAAACCGCTCATCATCGCCGGCAGTATCGTGGGGATATTGGTCCTCGTGGTCATTGCGATTTTTATCTATGCGGCTGCGAACCTGAACTCGATCATCGCGCAGAATCGGGAGTTTCTC
>DATJWT010000348.1:0-9042 GCA_035500975.1 Binataceae bacterium (SeqCode) | reverse complement strand
GCCGAGCCCGACCAGGTTATTGTGCAGGTGGGGCCCGAGCAGGAACTCAGCTGAAAGATATGCGACCACCCGCTCGTGGTCCTCGGAACGGACATTCGTGCCGGCATACCAATGAGCAGCCAGCATGCTGCGCACGGTAATGGCGACGGCGGTGTACCAATCGCGCGGGGTCGCATAGCGGGGCTGGCGCGCGAGCGCGAGGCGGAGATTGTCCTGGATCGCTTGCTTGAGCGACTCGACGGTGACCTTTTCCTGGGAAGACATCTTTATTGGGGTTTGCTCCAGAGGGACGAATAGAAGGGTATAACACCCGCGTCAATCAGGCTTCTGTTACGCGGTCATGAAAGCATCATCGACCGTAATGCGCGCCAATCGCGATTTTCCTTCACCTGGACTTCGATTCCGAACGCAAACCCAACTAGGATTTCATCCATGGAAGTCAGCGCACTCGCAGGCAAACCGGCCCCACGGTCGATCCTCATCGACGTTCCAAAATTGATCGCCGCGTACTACTCGGGCAAACCGGACCCCTCGGTGGCCGCCCAACGCGTTGCCTTCGGAACATCGGGGCATCGCGGCTGCTCGCTGGACAACTCGTTCAACGAAGCACACATCCTGGCCACCACGCAGGCGATCTGCCTTTATCGCAAGCAACAGAATATCGATGGTCCATTGTACCTGGGGGTCGACACCCATGCGCTGTCGGGCCCGGCGCTGACGAGCGCGATGGAAGTGCTGGCCGCCAACGGCGTGGAAGTGATGGTCGACACGCACGACGGCTACACGCCGACGCCGGTGATTTCACACGCGATCCTCTGCTACAACCGCAACCGCAAGAGCGGTCTCGCGGACGGAATCGTGATCACACCGTCGCACAATCCGCCACGCTTCGGCGGCTTCAAGTACGATCCGCCCCACGGCGGGCCGGCGGACACCAACGTGACCGCCTGGATCCAGGAGCGGGCCAACGCGCTGATAGCGGAGGGCCTGCGCGGCGTCGAGCGGATCCCGATCGAACGCGCGCGCACCGCGCCCACAGTTCATCGCCACGACTACCTGAATACCTACGTGAATGACCTGCCGTCCGTGGTTGACCTGCAGTCAATCAAGGACAGCAAGGTTCGCATCGGCGTCGATCCGCTGGGCGGCGCCAGCGTCGCCTATTGGGACGCGATCCGGGAGCGTTACGGGCTCAATCTCGAAGTGGTCAATCACACGGTCGATCCTGCGTTCGGATTCATGACGGTGGATTGGGACGGGCAGATCCGGATGGATCCGTCGTCGGGGTATGCGATGGCGAGGATGGTGAACCTGAAGGATCGCTTCGATGTCGCGTTCGCGAGCGATCCCGACGCCGATCGCCACGGGATAGTGAGTCACAGCCAGGGATTGATGGATCCCAATCACTATCTCTCGGTCGCGATCTCGTACGTGTTCGCGAATCGACCGCAATGGTCGCCCAACGTCGCGATCGGCAAGACGGTGGTCAGCAGCAGCATGATCGATCGGGTCGCCGCGAGCCTGAAGCGCCGGCTCATAGAAGTACCGGTCGGGTTCAAATGGTTCGTAGAGGGCCTGATCGACGGTTCGGTCGGGTTCTGCGGCGAGGAGAGCTCCGGCGCGACCTTCCTGCGCCGCGACGGCAGCGTGTGGACTACGGACAAGGACGGGCTGGTGCCGAACCTGCTCGCCGCGGAGATCACGGCCCGCACCGGGCGAGATCCGGGCGAGCATTACCGGGCGCTGACGGAACAATTCGGCGCGCCGGTCTACCAGCGTATCGATGCGCCCGCGACGCCCGAGCAGAAAACCCGCCTGGGCAGACTTTCGCCGGCAGACGTGAAGGCATCGAAGCTGGCCGGCGAGCCGATTACGGCCAGGTTGACGGAAGCGCCCGGCAACCACGCCGCGATCGGCGGAATCAAGGTGACGAGCGCGAGCGGATGGTTCGCGGCGCGGCCGTCGGGCACGGAAAGCATCTACAAGATTTACGCGGAGAGCTTCAAGGATCGCGCCCATCTCGAGGCGATCTTCGACGAAGCGCGCAAGATTGTCGACGAAGCGCTGGGCTAACCCGCAGTCAGCTAGCGCGCGTGCGCACCGCAGGATGCGGCCGCGATGCCGAGCTGGCCGGGATCGTGGCTCCCGGTAAGCATCGCAACTTCCCGGTCGATCTCGGCCAGCTCGATTGCCAGCGCCCCGAGCTTTCGCAGCAGTACCCTCATCTCGGGCGACAGCTCGCGGAGCTTCAGAGCCGGCGCCCAGGTGCGGGACAGTTCCGCGGAAGTGCGAGTGTTTTCGAGTTCGAGCTCGGAGCGGCGCGCGACACACTTCTCCAGGCGCAAGCGGCGCTCGTGAACCGCGAGCGCGCGGCTACCGGGACAAGGATCTCTCCAGCCGTAGGATGGAATGACGAAATCCGGATGGTCGGCCACGAGCTCGCGACTGCCACTGCCCGCTTTCATGGACCTTCAACGCGACGTCACGAGCGTCCCAACGCGGAGTTCACGTGTCAAGGTTTGGGGCCGGGCAGCGAGCATGATCATCTCGTTACGGAGGGAAACGCATACGGATCAAATCGGTTTGACGTTCCCTACGGCGCGGCATAATATGCGCCTGTCAGTTACAGGATTGCAAGCCCAAAACGTCGTGCTTGCAAAGGCCAGAGCCGTGCTGAAGAGGAGGGCCTAACTTGGGCGTCCCAAATCCCATGAACGTCGACTTGAGCGGCACCGTAGGCAGCGACCTGTCGGGTTCGATCACCCTCGATGGAATCCCCAGCACCTTCCATATCGACATCGACAAGTTGCCCAAGATCGAGCTCGGGATCGATCCGGTCGACCTGACGGTCACCCTGAAACCGGTCGATCTGAACCTGGCGATCACCAGGATTCCGAACATCCGCGGCCATCTGCCCGCCGATTTCAGCGTCGGCTTGTCGATAATGGGCTTGGAGCTGATGTGCGTGCGGCTGTGCGGCGAGGCCCAGATCATCACCGAGCCTTATCATCCCAATCCGTGCGAAGTCTGCGAGCCACCGGTGCGGCTGATTCCGGTATCGGGCGGCCAGATCGCGAAACCCTGAGCGACCCAGATGGCCACGATATCGGAACGCCAGACCACGCTCAGGTTCAGCGGGACTCCGTCGCGCCTGGAATGCATCGCACACCTGGCGCGGCCCGCGGCGGGGCGGGCAAGCATCGCGCTCAAGCTGGGAGGCCGCCTGGGCGACCATCGATCGAACCTGCATCTGCTGCGCGTGCAGGGATCGGAGTCGGTGCGGATGCGATTCGCGCTGCCGCCGGTAACGCCCGCGGGCAGCTATCGCGGCGCCGCGCACGTCGACGATCGCGAAATTCCCGTCGTCGTCGAGGTGCAACCGCGCGCCGGGTTGACGGTGTCTCCGTCAAGCTTCTCGGTCGAAGCATCGAGCGGCGGCGAGAGTTCCCTGGCGCTGACCCTGCTCAACCTGGGAAACGTGCCTTGCGAAATCGGCAAGGCCTACGTGTTTCGGCTGTTCGACAACAACAGCTATGACCACGCGCTCGCCGCGGCGCTGAAGGACGACGGCGAGAAAGGGCGCGCGCGCGTCGATCGGTTCATAGATGAGTTCGTCTCCGCCGGCGGAGGGAACGTGCGCGTCGCCGTCGAAGACGGTGCGGGCGTGATCCAGCCGGGCGAGCAGCGCGAGCTGACGCTGAAACTGAAGTTCCCGGACCATCTTGGCGACGATCGCGGCTACTACGGATACATTACCATGCACAACCTGCACTTCTGCGTGAACGTACACGTCGGTGCGCGACATGGGAGAGCCTCGCGATGAACGGAAGCAGCTCGGATATCCTGCTGGACGCGGCAAAGTCTCTAGGCAGCCTGCTCGATCTCGGCGCGCAGCTGGGACGCGACATGCTCGAGATCCTCGATCGCAGCCGCCAATCGATCGGAAGCATGTCGATCGGAGGTACGCAGCTGCGCAACATGTCGATCGGCGGCATGAAGCCGTGGGCCTCGAGAGGCTGCGGATGCAACTGCGGGACGGGGAGCAGCGGATGCGGCTGCAAGATACCGCCTGCGTGCTGGGAACCGGTATGCGCCGGCGAAATTGTTTCCCACGTCTGCCCCGGCAGCAACGCAACCCTGCGCATCCGGATCCGAAACTGCAGCTGGCACGCGCACGAATACAAAATCGACGTCCCCAAGGCCAAGGCGGGCGTTACGGTATCGCCGGTGGCGATGAACCTGGGGCCGATGGAGCACGGGTTTGTCACGGTGACGATGCCGATACCTGCCGACGCATCCCACAGTTTTGAAGAAGACCTGATGGTGTGGATCCGCGGATGCCGCACCTTCTACCTGTGCTGGGACGTGAGGGTCGCCTCCCGCGGAGCGGAATGCTGCCACGAGATTGAAATAGAGGACTGCGCCGACACGATCCATCACTGGTACGATCACTTCTACTGCCAGCATCCTTGCCAGCACTGAGCGGAGCCGCGATGGCCAATTCGAGTTCGTTGGAAGAGGCATGGCGCCGCGCCATGGACCTGAACATGCGCTACTACTCCGCGGTCGGACGCCTGGCGGCGGAGTACGTGCGGGAACTGGTCTCCACGATTGGCGACTTGAGCGGCGTACGCACGGCAGCCGGGGCCGCATCGGCAAACGCGCAAGCGGCGCCGCAGGGGCAGCGCGCATCAGCGGGAACGATCGTGCTGGAAGCGGAGGCGGGCTCGCAGGCGATCGGGGTGTTCCTGGTTCAGAATCATCTCGATCACCGGATCACGGCGAAGGTCCAGCCATCGACGTTCCTCGATGAGAGCGGAAACGAAGCCCACCCGGTGTTCGAGTTCGATCCCGAGGTCATAACGCTCGATCCGAAAGAACAGATGCTGGTGCATGCGCGGGCGACGATCGATCGCGGAATGAAAGCGGGCGAGAGCTATCGCGGTGAGCTGGTGATACCGGACCTGGGCGGCACGAGGATCCCGGTCGTGCTGCGGCGCCGTCCGGGCAAGGTCAAACGTGGCGGAGAGCAATGATCCGATCGCCGGAGCGCAATTGCTCGCGGCGATGTGGTCGTATGCGGCATCCGTGCTCGAGCCGACGCGCGCACTCAAGCGTTCCGGAGTTCCGGTCTTCAACGCGGTAATCGGCGACGAGCCGCTGCCCATCGCGCAACCCGCGCTCGGCCCATACTTCTCGCTGAAGAACCCGAAGCCGGTCTACCTGGATCATCCAACCGACCACGATCACCTGGTCGAGGAATTCGATCGCATCGCCGAAGTTTATGCCGAACTGGTCGAGCCCTTTTCGGGACCGATTTTCGAGGAAGCGCTCGCCCGAATTGCCCCGATCCTGCCGCCGGATGCGCGCGTGCTCGATGCCGGTTGCGGCCCGGGGCGCGAGCTGGTCCGGATGGCGAGGCTGGTTCCGCAAGGCGAAGTAGTCGGCGTCGATTTGGCGGCCGGGATGGTCACCGGTGCGTATCGTGCGGCGCGTGCCGCGGGCCTCGACAACTGCGCATTTTTCCAGGCCGATATCGCAGAGCTTCCGGCAGAATTCGAAGGCCGCTTCGACCTCGCATACAACTGCCTGGCGCATCATCACTACCCGCAGCCCGCCGCGGCCGCGAAGGCGATTCTCCGGTGCCTGCGCCCGGGCGGACTTTATTGCGTCGTCGATCCCGGCCCGGCCTGGTACAACCGCGTCGGCGATCCGCTTGCGCGCCGCGGCGATCCCGGATTCGTCGGATTTCATACTCCGGAGGAATTCCGCGCCCTGTTCGCATCGGCCGGTTTCAGCCGGACCTGCTGGATCGAACTCCTTCCAGGCTTCGGCGTCGCGATTGGACAGAAAGGTCCCGCAAGCACTCCGCCGTCGCGCAAACGCCCGGCTCGCAACGGAACCCGAAATGGACGCCACCGATAGCAGGCACAGCGCGGGTCCGGCGCCGAGGCGGGAGCGGTTCAAACGCGCGCCTAATCGGGGCGCAGACAATCGCACCGCGCGCGCGGCGGGAACCAACGGAAACGGTCACGGCGCCGACGCGGCATATGACGTCGAGTTGGTGGACGAGACGTTGCGCGAAGCGCGCGGCGAAGTGCTCGCCGAGTTGCACCGAATTTTTGCCGCGCGAAAGCGCACCGGGTACGGCCCGCTCTACGACCTGCTCGCCGACTACCCGTTTCGCGAAGGCAAGGGATTGCGTCCCGCCATCTGCCTGGCCGCGTGCCGCGCGGCGGGAGGCCGCACCGAGCAGGCCGTACTCTCGGCGACCGCGCTCGAGCTCTTCCACAATGCCTTCCTCGTTCACGACGACGTCGAGGATGGCTCAGAGTTCAGGCGTGGCAAGATCACGATGTTCCGGGCACAAGGCGTGCCGATAGCGATCAACGTCGGCGATGCGACCAACGTGCTGGCGATCGATCCGTTGTTGCGCAACACCGAAACCATCGGGGTGCGCCGCGCGCTGATGGTCTTGCGCGAAGTCGAGCGGATGGCGCGCGAGTCGGCCGAGGGCCAGGCGATCGAGCTGGGATGGATCGCGGACGAGCGCTTCGACCTGAGCGATCGCGACTACGTGCGGATGGCCTACAAGAAGACCTGCTGGTACACGGTGATCGCGCCGTTGCGAATCGGCGTCATCTGCGGCAGCGCACCGGGCGTGACGGCGCCCATGGAGGACGAGCTGGACCGGCTCATCGAACTCGGATTTCTCGCCGGTATCGCGTTCCAGATCCACGACGATCTCCTGAACCTCGAGGCCGACGAGCAACTGTACGGCAAGGAGCGCAGCGGCGACTTGTGGGAAGGCAAACGCACCATCATGCTGCTGCACTTCCTGCGCAGCGCATCGGGACGCGCCCGCAGCCATGTGCTGCGAATCCTTCGCGCGCCCCGTTCGCTCAAGAAAGAACATGACATCAGGTGGCTGCATGGCGCGATGGTCGATGCGGGATCGCTCGCGTACGGGCGCGCGCTGGCGATCGAATACTCGGAGCGGGCGATCGCGCTGGATACGGCCGGGATCGCGGTGCTGCACTCCAATCGCGATCGGCGTTTCCTGCGCGAGATGCTGCGCTACGTAATCGACCGCGCCAAGTAACCGGGAAGGACGTTAATCTTGCGTATAGCAAACCAACCCGACACCGGCACCGGAAGCCAGTTCTCCGAGTTGCTCAAACTGCAATCCGAGTTTCAGAACCGGATCGCGGAAGAGTCGCTTCGCTACTTGCGGCGCCTGCAGGGCGCTTCCGCGCCCGCGTCGCCGGGCACGGTAGTGGTTCCGGAGAAGGAGCGCGAGTTGTACTCGGCGGGCGCGCCGGGCGAGGCAATCGAGACAGTCCTGGAGATCGAGAATCGCCAGCGCGTGCACTGCATGGTTACGCCGAGCCTGTCGCCACAGGTGGGCAACTCGGGAGTGACGTGGTTTCCCGATGCGGAGATCTCGCCTGCCGCGGTGCTCCTCGCTCCCGATGAAGTCGTGGCGCTGCGAATCTCGGTGACCGTCCCATCGAATATCCCGGCAGGGACATATCGCGGGGCGCTGCTGCTGCAGGGTCTGGGCAACGGCGCGATTGGATTCGCCGTCGACGTGATTCCAAAAGGTACCCGCAAGAAGATTCCCGCCCGCAAACCCCCAGGCAAAGCGAACCGGAAACCCGCACGCGGCGGACGCGCGCGCCGTTCCGGCCGCGGACGGTGATCCAATGCCAGCCAAGCGTCGGATGCGAGTAAGGCTCATCGATCGCAGCGAAGGCCCGCAGCGAACCACGGCCACGCTGGTAGCGTCACTAGCGGCGCGGCTCGCCTCCCTCTACTTCGTGTCGGGCGCCGACGTGATCGGGTCCCTGACGGCGGGCTTCTGTGCGCTCGGGCGCGAAGCGAGTCGCACGGTCGAGGGTGCGCGGATACGCGAGGCGATCGAAAAGAACCTGGCCGGGAGTAACGGCAATGCGTTGTGGGACGCGATGCGAATCGGCGAGTGGGTCGCCACGATGCCGGCGAGCCCGATTCTCGATCAGCTTCGCAACGACCTGGCGCTGCTGCTCTCCGACGACCTGAAAGCGACTTTGCAATTCATGCCCATACCGTCGCATCGGACCGGCCTCGAGACTGCTCCGCCGCAGGAGCGCGGATCTTTCGTCGAATGCGTGCTCGGGATGTGGGCGTTTTCGCGCGAATTGTTGCGGGCGGTAAACCAGATAGTCGGCAGCGGCATAGACAAGTCACCCTTGCGTGAAGGCGTACCTGCTCCCGAAACTCCCGAGGGTCCAGTGTTGCGATGATCGGGGATCATCTGCGGCCTCCCGCGCCGATCGATCCGACCGCGAACCGGTACAAGGACTGGCTGCATCTGAACCTGATGCATCACGGGTCGGGCGCAATCGGCCTGGTCAACCTGTCGCTTCATGGACCGCCCGATGACCCGCGATCGCGCGTAGTGGGAATCGCCGCGGTCAACCAGCCCGGCGAAGGCTGGATCGGCCAGGCCGAAATTCGCGGCTTCGACGAGGCGGCGATCTCCGACCGCACGATCGCCCTGGGCAATATTGCGCTGGCAATCGCAGACACCGGCGGCGAGGTGCTGTCGTCCGTGATCATGCCGAGCGACGGAGTTTCCCTGCAGGTGACGGCCGTGCCGTCCGCGTCGCCCATAGTAATCGACGAGCAATTGCCATTGGGCACCGGATGGATCTCGTGGCGTGCGACGCCGCGACTCTCGCTGGCGGGAAAAATGAACCTAGGCGATCGGACGCTCGACCTCTCCGATGCGAGCGGATACCACGATCACAATTGGGGCCGATGGTACTGGGGTGACGACTTTGGATGGGAATGGGCGTGCTTTCTCACCCCCCCGCCGGGACCGTGCTTCGTTATGTCACGAACCACCGATCGCGCTCATCGACATCCCGGCCCGCTTACGCTGAGTGCCGACGTGGGCAGGACGCGGCGCACGTTCGTGGCGCCGCATGCGCAGGTCGAATACGCGGGCGAGCTGGAACCTCTCACGCGACGCCTGCCGGGCGCGATGGCCGCGTTGCA
>DATJWT010000347.1:0-3374 GCA_035500975.1 Binataceae bacterium (SeqCode) | reverse complement strand
AGCGACGACGATCAGACCCGCGCATTGTTCGAGAAGGTCGAAAAAGAGTCAGGTCGCCTCGACATCCTGGTGAACAATGCAATCGCGATTCCCGATGGGCTCACGGAATCTGGTCCCTTCTGGGAAAAGCCGCTCGGGTTCGTGAAGCTGCTCGATGTCGGCTTGCGATCGAACTATGTGGCGACGTACTACGCCGCCCCGATGCTGATTCGCAACGGCGGCGTGGTTTTCAATTCTTCCTCGCCGGGCGCGCGCAGCTACATGCATGGTCCCGCGTACGGGTCGGCGAAGGCGGGCGGCGACAAGATGTCGCATGACATGGCCTACGACTTCCGGAAGTTCAACGTCGTCGTCATCTCGGTCTGGCTCGGCCTCGTGAAGACCGAAAAAGTCCTGACCATCGACGTGAACAAGTCGAAATACGGACCGATGCTCGCGATCGCGGAGACCCCGGAGTTCGGCGGCGTCATCATCGATGCGGTCTACAACGACCCCAACCGGATGGAACTGAGCGGACAAACCTTCTACGCCTCCGAGCTCGCGCAGCGTTACGGTCTCAAGGACGTCGATGGCAAGCAGCCGCCCTCGGGCCGCGCCGCCCTCGGCCCACCGTCAGAGTTCACCAAAATTTTCATAGAATGAGCGCGGCAGCCTCGAGCATCGATGCGCCCATCGACGTCGTCGATTCTTCCGCGACTCGTGTCGGCGCACCGCTGCGCATCGCCGGCGACCGCGCGATCGAGTGGGATGACACCTGCGACGTGCTGGTCGCGGGCTTCGGCGCCGCCGGCGCCAGCGCGGCGATCGAAGCTGCGCGCGCCGGTTCGCAGGTAATCGCCGCCGATCGCTTTGGCGGCGGGGGAGCCAGCGCCCGCAGCGGCGGCGTGGTGTATGCGGGCGGCGGGACGCGTTTCCAGAAAGCTGCTGGTTACGAGGATTCCCCCGACGCGATGTTCGAGTATCTGAGCAAGGAGGTCGGCGATGCGGTCTCAGCGCCGACCCTGCGCGCGTTCTGCGATCGCAGTATCGCGATGCTCGAGTGGCTGGAGGAGAACGGCGTCGAATTCGATTCCTCGCTGCCGCCGCGCAAGACTTCGTACCCGCCCGACGGTTGCTACCTTTATTATTCCGGTAACGAGATGGTGAAGGCATACGCGGGCACGCACAAACCCGCGCCGCGTGGCCATCGCGTGAAAGGCGCCGGCCTCTCGGGCGCGCTGCTGTACAAGGCGCTCCACAACAGCGCAGTCGCGGCGGGTGTGCGCCTGATGAAACAATCCGCCGTGCGCCGTTTGATCGTTGATGACGCGGGCGGCGCGGTCCTGGGTGCCGAGCTATGGCAGTTCGATGCTGCTGCTGCCGCGCGCCACAAGCGCCTGAGCCAATGGGCCGAGGCCACCTTCTATGGAGCCCCGGGAATCTCGGACCTGCTCCGCCGCCGCGCGCTCCAGGTCGAACTTGCCGATGCAAAGCCAAAGCGAGTTCGCGCGCGAGGCGGAGTTGTGCTGAGCACTGGCGGATTCATCTTCAATCGCGCGATGGTGTCGCAGCACGCGCCTGCCTATCTCAAGAACTTCCGGCTCGGCACCTCGGGATGCGACGGCAGCGGGATCCGTCTCGGGCAATCTGCCGGCGGCGAAGCGGCGCGAATGGAACGCATCACGGCGTGGCGCTTTATCAATCCTCCTCTCGCATGGGCGCGCGGGATGATCGTCGATACCGAAGGCGGGCGCTTCTGCAACGAAGAAGTCTACGGCGCAAAACTCGGCTACGAGATGTGCGAGTATCATGACGGCCGCGCGTGGCTCATCATCGATTCCACCATCCGTCGCGAAGCGATTCGCGAGGCGATGTTCGGCGGCCTGTGGGGTTTCCAGAAAGTGCCTGCCCTGGTGCTGATGTTCGCCGGCGCCAAACGCGCTTCGACGATTGAAGGGCTGGCGCGCAAGATGGGCGCGCAAGAGAAGATGCTCGCGCAGAGCGTGGAGCAATACAACTCCGCGGCCGCGAGCGGTGACGATCCGCTTGGCAAGTCCGCCGACCTGCTGCAGGCGTTGGCCTCGCCGCCGTTCTATGCCCTTAATATCTCGGCGGACATGCGAGTCTTTCCATGTCCGGCCCTGACGCTGGGTGGATTGCGCGTCGATGAGGCGACGGGCGCGGTGCGCAAGGCCGACGAAAGTTCGATTTCGGGTTTGTATGCGGCCGGCCGCGCCGCCGTCGGGATCGCATCGAATCACTACGTCAGTGGCCTGGCGCTCGCGGATTGCATCTGGTCCGGCCGCCGCGCGGGTCGATCCGCAGCCGCATCTGCCGCTGCCTTTAGAGAGAAGACGCAAGCGAGCGCCTGATTGCGAGAGCGTATGGGAAGGGTCGAAGGAAAGGTCGTCATCGTGACCGGCGGGGCCAGCGGAATAGGCAGAGAAGATGCCCTTACGCTGGCGCGTGAGGGCGCGCGCGTGATGCTCACCGATCTGAACGAAGAGGCAGGCCGGGCGGTCGCGAAAGAAATCGGTGAGTCCGCGATGTTCATGCGGCACGACATCTCCAGCGAAGACGACTGGAAGGCCGTCATCGCGACGACCGAAAAGCGTTTCGGCAAAATCAACGGGCTGGTGAACAACGCCGGTATCCTCCTGATGGCCTCGGTCGAGGACACCACCCTCGAGCAGTGGCACAAGGTCCTGCGCGTCAACTCGGATGGATATTTCCTCGGCTGCAAGCACGGCGTCGCCGCGATGAAATCCACCGGCGGCGGCTCGATCGTGAACATGTCGTCGGTGGCGGCATTTGGGCTCCCCTTCGCCGCTGCCTACAGCGCATCGAAGGGGTCCGTCGCCGCGCTGACCAACAGCGTCGCGATTCATTGCCGCAGCGCCGGCTATCGAATCCGCTGCAACTCGATTCATCCTGATGGCGTGCTGACGCCGATGGTGCTGCCGATGCTCGGGAACCCCGATCCCAAAACCGTGGGCTACGACGCGGACCCGACCACGCGCTTCTGCGACCCCAGCGACGTCGCCAACCTGGTGCTATTCTTGATCTCCGAGGAGTCGCGCTTCATCAGCGGCGCCCAGATTCGAATCACCAACGCTTACTGATTTCGTTTGTGGCAGACGACACGATCAAGCTGGAAGTCGATCTCGACGGCGCGCATCACACGCTCGATTGCGGCCGCAACGAGCCGCTCCTCACCGCGATGCTGCGGCTCGGCCTCAAGGCTCCTCACCAGTGCCGAGCCGGCGAATGCGGCACCTGCATGTGCACCCTTCTCGAAGGCAAGGTGCACCTGAAAAACAACGAGGTCCTCGACCCCGACGACCTCGCCCAAGGCTGGATCCTCGCCTGCCAGGCAATCGCCGACACGCCCGTCG
>DATJWT010000346.1:0-15619 GCA_035500975.1 Binataceae bacterium (SeqCode) | reverse complement strand
GCCGGAGTTCTACCAGCAGACGCGAGCTGCCTATAAGGTCCTCGCGAATGCGGGCGGCGGTTCGATGAAGTCGCTGACCAAGGACACCCACATCAACCAGCAGGTGCTGATCCTGGCCTTCGGCGAACAGTGGCAGAACGCAGTCGCTGCTTTCGGCAGAGGCCTCGAGAAGTAGCAACTGGCTTGGCGAAGGGTTTGACCCTTTGTGCCGTCTAATCCTTAGACGGTTATGAAGATGAGAAAGCTCACACTCAGCGCGGCCGCCATCCTGGCGGCCGCGCTTTTTACCCTCGCCCCGGCTCGTAACGCCGCCGCCGTGGATTTTCACAACCCTCGCGCGCAGCGGGACCTGACGCCGGCCCTGCAAAAGTCGCTCACCGACAAGGTGTCCGACGAGGCCGGCCCTTATTTCGACGAGCAGGACCAAAGGCGAGCTGCAAAGAAAACCTACGTCGATCTTCAACAGAAGTTCGAATACCTGCCCAATTACGGACCGCGCAACCAGCTCGTCGTCAGCGTCAAGCTGGGTGGCGTCGAGTACGATCCCGGCAAACCGGGCAGCTCGAAGGGCGCTTCCACCGGCACCCTCAAGTACCTCGTGTTCACCTACGCACTCGAGGGCGGCAAATGGGTGGAGATGAACAAGCCCAAGTGGGAGCAGCAGGCTCTTGGCGCCAAGGCTGCCGAGCAGATGACCAGGAACCAGGCCCGCGGCGACCAGCGCAAGGCCGCCATCGAGAAGGCCCAGCAGGCCCACGCCGCGGCAGCAGCTGCGGCGGCCGCCGCGCAAAAAGCGGCGAACCACTAGCCTCGATCCGTCGCGCTGACCCTTCCGGTCAGTGAGAATCGGAGTATGCTGCAAATTCAGGTTGCAAAAACGAGGCTAGCTGTCTACTCTGACTAGACAAACCCATGAGTACCTCCAGGAAAGCAATTCGTATCGACCTCAGCTCCGCGATTCCCGTCTACCGCCAGATCGCCGACCAAATCCGCGCGATGCTGGTCGCGCGCGATTTCAACCCGGGCGAGCGGCTCCCGACCGTGCGCCAGGTCGCCGTCGATCTGGGCGTGAACCACAACACCGTCGCGGAGGCCTATCGCAACCTCGCCGAAGAAGGCTGGCTCAGCCTTGAGCGGGGCAGGGGCGCCCTGGTTGTTTCGCGCAGCACCCCCGTCGCCAATCCGAAAGTCCGTAACGCTTTCGCGCAGCGCCTGCGCAACCTGATCGCGCAGGTGCGCGCCGCGGGCGTGCCGCCGCAGGTTATTCGCTCCGAGTTCGAGGAAGCCGCAACCGCATTGCTGGGACGTGAGGGTAAAGGCAGCGGAAGATGATCTGGCTCAACGTCCTCCATATGAACCCCGTATGGAGTCTCGTTGTACTGGCCGCCGCATCACTTGAGTACCTGATGCCCGAGCTCAGTCGGCCCGGGGTTGCATTCTCGGTCACCGTCGCGCCCGAATTTCGCGAATCATCTCGTCACGCCCGCATTGTCCGATGGTACCGGCGCGGGGTCCTTCTTTCGGCTCTTGCCGGTCTGATAGTGGCTTTCGGCGCTTTTCCGCAAATCGAGCGATGGAGTGGGCCGGCGTCGTTCTGCGTGCAGTACACGGTCTTTCTGCTCGCTTTTCTGCTGGCGCGCGCCGCTACCATGCCCAGCCGGGTTGCCGCCAGCGATCTCCGCGAGGCTGACCTGTCCCGTCGCGATCCGCCGGCGGTGCTTGCCCTTCTCGTGGTGGCGCCCCTGGTCACGATGGCGGCGGTCCTGTTCTGGACCTACGCGAACTGGCAGCAGTTGCCGGATCCGTATCCGATCCATTGGGGCCTCGATGGGCAGCCGGATATGTGGATCGAGCGTACTCCCATGCACGTCTTCGGCGTGCTGGGGTTGCTCGGCGGAGTTGCCGCGCTGCTGGCATTTTTTGGCTACGGCTTTTTGTTCTGGGCGCGGCGTAACACGGAAGCGGAGCACGCCCGCTACAGCTTTCCCGCGGTCTGGATTGCGCTGTTCCTGGGCGCCGAGTACTTCGTCGCCGCATGCGCGACGCTGCCGATGGGGTTTGACGTCCGGCCGGCGGAACTCATTATCCTGGCGCTTCTTACCGCCAGCTCCCTCTACCTGATTGTGATTGGTCCTGCCGGCGCGGCCTCGCGACGGCCCGACAATCAGACTCCCGACGAAGCCTGGAAATTTGGAATGTTCTACTTCAATCCGAGCGATGCGGCGCTGTTCGTGGAAAAGCGCTTCGGGCTCGGATGGACCATCAATTTCGGCCAGGCTCGCGCGTGGGTGCTGATCGCACTCGCGCTTGCTCCGCTCGGTTTCGGGTTTGCATTCGTGATGTCTATCGCTTCGTGAGGTCCGGGAAGCGGCAAGGATGTGGGATCGCGATGAAAGCGGCTCTCGCGGCAGGGTTGTGCTGCCTGCTCACCATCGGCGCTGCCTCTCCAGGCTGGGCAACCGATCGCGCGGAAGCGGCCAAGCAGGCCACCGTGGCCGCCGAGCAGTGGCTCGCCCTGGTGGACGACGGAAAATTCAACGGCAGCTGGCTCGAGGCATCGACCTATTTTCGCAACTCGACCACCAAGCAGCAGTGGAAGCAGCAGGTCTCGCTTTGGCGTTCGGCGCTTGGCTCGGTCGTGAGCCGCAAACTCCGCACCGTGCAGTACCTCACGACCATGCCCGGGGCGCCGGACGGTGATTACGTCATGATCCAGTTCGACACCAGCTTCACGCACAAGAAGTCTGCCGTGGAGATCGTGGTGCCGATGATGGACGTGGACGGCAAATGGAGGGTGTCCGAGTACTCCATTCGGTAACAGGGACACCCCGCACCATCGTGGCTAGCAGGACAGTCATAGGCAGAGCGGAGGCCTCCCGGCCGCGCTACGCAGCTCATTTTGCCGCCGCCGCGCTTGTTGCGCTTGCCCTGCTCGCCGGAAGATCCGCCGGCGCCGAGGTCAAGCCGGGCGATATCATCACGCCCCAGAATGCCTCCAAGGTCGCGAACCTGATGAGCCCGGGCAACGGATTCCTGGTTCGCCAGGGCATGACGATGAACATCATTCCGACCGGGCAACTCGACTGGCCCAATCCCTATAAGGCCGCCACCGAGAAGTATTCCCAGCAGGTGCGGCTCTCGTCCGGCGGTGAGCTCGGCAACTACGTGGCCGGGCTTCCGTTCCCGCTACTCGATGCGAACGACCCGCAGATTGGCCTCAAGATAATGTGGAACTTCAGCTATCGCCCGCTCTACACGGACGATATCGATATCCGCGAGGCCGAGGTCGAAAGCCGTACCGCGGATCCGACGGTTTCGGACTCTATCGAGCGCTTCACCGCCGGCCACGTCGCCCTTTACAACAATATCGATCGCACCGAGCAGCCTCCCAAGCCCATCGATCCCGACTACGTCCAGGGCGGGATCCGTTATCGCTTTGCGATCTTTCCGTTGCTCGAACCTTCCGAAATGCGCGGCGCGGGGTTCCTGCGCTATCGCCATGCCGACCCGCACCAGGAAGACAACGCGTGGGTCTACAGCTCCTTTTCACGCAAGGTGCGCCGGGTCGCGGCCAACACCCTCGCCGATACTATCGAAAACGGCGGGGCGGACTCCTCGGGTGGCCCGTCGGTCAGTTATGCGAACACGCTGGATCCCGACACTTATTTCGGGTTCGCAGCCAAGATCGAGGACTTTGACTACAAGTTACTCGGCGTGAAACAGATGCTCGCGTGCGTCGAGGCCGCGAACTCGCCCGAGAAGGCTTGCCCGACCGATGGCGGCCGCACCGTGTGTCCCGAAAATTGGGAGATGCGCTACCTCTATGTAATCGAGGCTACCGCCAAGCCCGGCGCGTTGCTCGGAAGCGCCACCAGCATCCCCAAGCGAATTCTCTACATCGACTCGGAAGGATGGTTCGTCACCGCGTCCGACCTCTACGACCGCGAAGGGCAGCTCTGGAAGACGGTCGCGACCTTCAATGCCTACCGCGACCGCCCGACCCCCGATGCACAGGCATCGATTTGGCCGTTCAAGCGCCTGTTCCAGACCGCGCTCGTGGACGAAGACATTCGCAGCGGTTTTTCCACCGTCCTCTACACCCCCAGCCGCGACACGGATTTCAACGATACCTGGTTCATCAACCAGGGTGTCATTACTCCGTTTCTGCTCGAGCCCAGCAACATCGTCCGCCTCGGACACTGAAGCGACAGTCCCGATGTCCGCCCGGAATGCCGCGCGTCGGGGATTGGACAAAGCGCTTGAAAGATGTATAGTCAGAGTAGACAAGTTCCGGGCATCCCGCCGGGGGGATGATACGCGGCCTCCAATGTCCCCCGACTCGAAGCGCGTGCTCCCCCCGGCGAAGCACATCGATTAGCTCCGCTTGCTGGCTCGGAAAGGAGATACCTGATGCGGACAATCGGCCGGTGCGCCGCCCTGGCGCTTTTAACTACGATATTCGTCACCCCGAACCTCCACGCCCAGGTGAAACCCGGCGACGTCATCAGCAAGGACAACGCCGCCAAAGTGCAGGGCCTGCTCACGCCGGGAAACCTCGTGATGGTGCAGCAGGGGATGCAGCTCAACATCGTGGCCACTGACAAGCTGGATTGGCCGCCACCTTACAAGAGCGCCACCGAAAAATACTCCTCGCAGGTCCATCTGCTGCCGGACGGCACGCTGCAGAACTATGTGGCAGGCCAGCCGTTTCCGCTACTCGATCCGAACGATCCGCAGATCGCCTCCAAGATCATGTGGAACTTCAGCTTCCGCCCGCTTTACAGCGACGATGCCGACCTGCGCGATGCGGAAGTCGCGAGCTACACGGCAAACGCGACCGGCAAGCCGGTAGATTTTTTCACCGTCGGCCATTTCGCCTTCTACAACAACATCGGGCGCATCGAGGTGCCCCCGGTTCCTACTGACCCCGATGCTGCCGCGAGCGGTATCCGCTACCGCTTCGGTTTCTATCCGCTCCTGGAGCCATCGTCACTGCGTGGGTGGGGCATGATTCGCTTCCGCCATAGCGATCCCAAGGTCGATGACAACACCTGGATCTTTATGCCCGGCAGCCGCCGCGTCCGCCGCGAGTCGCCCGCGATTCTCTCCGATGCGATCGGAATGCTGGCCGGGTTTGGTTCGCACGGCGCGGCCGGAGGAGGCTACGGTCCTTCCGGTGGAACCGCCTACGCCTCGGTGATCGATCCGGATTCCTACTTCGGGTTTTCCGCGAAGATCGAGCAATACAACTACAAGTACATCGGCGAGAAGGAGATGCTCGCGTGCGCGCACGCGAAGAATTCGCCCGCCGTCGCATGCCCCTACGATGGAGGCAGGTCGATCTGCCCCGAGAATTGGGAGATGCGGCACGTCTATGCGGTCGAGGCCGTCGCCAAGCCCGGCAACGACTCAGTCATCCCGAAACGCGTGATGTATTTCGATTCCGAGGGATGGTTCATCACGGCCTCTGACCAATACGATCGCGAAGGCAAACTGTGGAAGAGCCTGGCCACCTTCAATGCGTACCGCGATCGCCCGGTGCCCGATGCCAAGGTCGCGATCTATCCATACAAACGGATGTTCCAGGTGGGGTTGGTGGATGAAGATCTGACCACCGGTGGGACATCGGTTGTATATATGCCCGGGCCCGAGTCGCAGGACCACGAATGCTGGTACATCGATATGGGCGTTGTCGACAACGCGTTCTTCACTCCCGATGCGCTGTCGCGGGTAGGCAGCCAATAGCGAGGTTTTGCCGGCCGAATATTCCGGGTCCGGGACCGTCTATAGAAATGGCGGTCCCGGCGTACCTACTCCCGTTCCGTACGCTCGCGGAAACCGCCGGAGACGGCCCGGAGCCCTCGTAAAACTACGAACGAGCACAATCCCGGGCTTACTTCGCGGCGGCTGCGGACGACACACCGTGGTCGCCGCTTTTTTTTGGCCAGATGTGCCTTCGCGTCAGTCCGCGGTGGCTGCTGAGTCCGGAGCATCGTCCTGTCGCAGCCGGCTATGGAAGCGCCCATAGCTGAAGTAGATAACGAATCCCAACCCCATCCAGACGAAAAACCTGATCCAGGTCACCTCCGGCAAGCTCGACATCAGGTAGGTACAGAAGAATATCCCCAGGATCGGGACGATCGGCACCAGCGGGGTATGGAACGGGCGCCTCAGGTTTGGCTCGATGTGCCGGAGGATCCACACTCCGGCGCACACCAGCGTGAATGCGAACAGTGTCCCGATATTCGTCAGCTCCGCGATTTCCTGGATCGGCAGCAGCGCCGCGGTTATTCCCACCGCGATTGCGGTGATGGTCGTCGGGATGTATGGCGTTCGGTAGCGCGGATGCACCTTGCTGAAGGTCGCCGGCAACAGCCCGTCGCGCGAGACCGCGAAAAATATTCGCGACTGCCCCAGCAGCAGCACCAGCAACACCGACGTCAGACCCGCGACCGCGCCCAGCGAGATGATTCCGGACACCGCGTTCAAGCCGCGAATCACGAAGGCGGATGCGAGCGGCGCATTGAGATCGATCTCCCTCGCCGGGACCATCCCCGTCAGTACAGCGGCTACGATGATGTAGAGCGCGGTGCATACGAACAGCGATCCCAGGATCCCCCGTGGCAGGTCGCGATTCGGATTCACTACTTCTTCCGCGGCCGTCGAGACCGCATCGAAGCCGATATACGCAAAGAAGATTACCGCCGCGCCGCGCATCACCCCGCCCCAGCCCATCGGCGCGAACGGACTCCAGTTGGCGGGCTTTACATAGAATGCGCCGACTACGATCACCACGCCGATCACGAACAGCTTGATGCCCACGATGATCGAATTGAAGCGCGCGCTCTCGGAAATCCCCACGTACAGGATCGCCGAGACCGCCAGCACTATCAGCAACGCCGGCAGATCGATGATCGCGCCCGGCGCGGATCCCGGTGCGTGCGTGAGCGCGACCGGTAGATGAATCCCCAGGCCCTCGAGAATCACCCGCAGGTAACCGGACCATCCTACCGCCACGGCGGCTGCGCCCACCGCGTATTCGAGCACCAGGTCCCAACCGATGATCCATCCGACCAGCTCACCCATCGTCGCGTACGAATAGGAGTAGGCGCTGCCCGCCACCGGAATCATCGCGGCGAACTCGGCGTAGCACAGCGCCGCCATCGCGCACGCAAAACCCGAAACCACGAATGACAGCACGACCGCCGGACCGGCATACTTTGCCGCGGCTACTCCCGTCAGAACGAATATTCCCGCGCCGACGATGGCCCCGATGCCGAGGGCCGTAAGATCCAGCGCGCCCAGCGCTCGCTTGAGTCCCGATCCGGTCTCGGCTTCGTCCAGCAGTACTGCCGCCGGCTTGCGCCGGAACATCTGGGTGGCGAGGCTCTCCGAGGGCTTCATTCCGTGCAGCTGAAGGGCGAATTTACCACGCGGTGTATCCGCCATCGACGGCCAGGACCGTGCCCGTGATGTAGCTCGATGCGGCGCTGGCCAGGAACACCACCGCGCCGCGAATTTCGTCAGGAGTTCCCAGGCGTCCAAGCGGCGTGAATTGCTCCATCCGCTCCTTGTTGCCCGCCTTCGCGATACCGCCTTCGGTCGCCTCGGTGGGAATCCATCCGGGCGCGATCGCATTGACCAGGATTCCGTATGGCGCCCATTCGACCGCTAGTTGACGGGTCAGGTTCGCCAGTCCGGCCTTGGAAGCCGCGTATGCGGATAGCCGGTACACCGAACTCGCGACTGTTCCATAAATCGAAGACATGTTGATGATTCTGCCGGGCTTCTTTGCCGCGATCAGCGCTCGCGCAAGATGCTGCGACAGCAGCATCGGCGCGGTCAGGTTGACTGCGATCGCGTTGTCCCACTGCTCGCGCTTGAAGTTCTCCGCGCGCCCGGTCGGAGAGACGCCGGCGTTGTTTACCAGGATGTCGATTTCGCCGCCCAACGCGCGCGAACATTCGCCGAACGCGCGCTCGATATCTTCGGCCCGGCTGACGTCGGCGCCGACGCCGAAAGCCTTCACGCGATACTTGCGCGCGAGGTCCTCTGCCAGCGCTTTGACCCGATCTTCGCGGCGTGCCACCACCGCCACCTCCGCTCCCGCCAGCGCCAGCGCGTGCGCGCAATCGACCCCCAGCCCGGACGATGCCCCGGTTACGAGGGCGCGATGCCCGCGCAGCGAGAACAATGCCTCAAGCGAATCCATAGCCTGAACGTCCGACCGGAATCAGTCCCCGAATGCCTCGGCCGCCGCCTCCGCCGCGATGGCCACCGTACGATCGATGTCGCGCCGCGCCACCCCGTAGTGGGTCACCGCGCGAAACGAAGTCGCATCGCGCGTCGACAGCATCACTCCGCGATCTTTCATCGCGGTCCTGAACTTGCGCGCGCTCGCGGCATCGTCGACATCGAACACTACCATATTGGTGCGCCGCTTCACGTGCCGGACGCTGAGTCCGGCAACCAATCCAAGTCCCTCGGCGAGCGCGCGCGCATTGGAATGATCTTCTGCCAGTCGATCGACCATCGAGGTGAGCGCGACTATTCCCGCCGCCGCGATGACTCCGGCCTGGCGCATGCCCCCTCCGAGCATCTTGCGCGCCCGATGGGCGTGCGCCACGAATTCGCGACTCCCGCACAGCAGCGATCCGATCGGACACGCAAGTCCCTTCGAGAGGCAGAATGAAACCGTGTCCGCATGCGATGCGATTGTCCCGGCTTTGGTTTCCAACGCCAGCGCGGCGTTGAAGATCCGCGCCCCGTCCAGATGCACCTGCAGCCCGCGTGCGTGTGTCAGCTCCGCGACCTCGGCCATGTGCGAAACCGCCACCGGTGCGCCGCCGCATCTATTGTGCGTGTTCTCGATCACCACCAGCGCCGGCTGCGCGTAGTGCGCATCGTCGGGCGTTTCCAGCTCGTGCCGCAGCTCTTCGATGTCCAGTTCGCCGTCTTCCGTGTTGCGAACCGGCGACAGCACGACACCGCCCAGCGCCGATGCGCCCCCGGCCTCGTACACCTCCGTATGCGATTCGCTTCCGACGATCGCCTTGGCGCCGCGCGCGCAGTGCGTCAGCATCGCGGCCAGGTTGCCCATCGTTCCGCTCGGAACCAGCAGCGCTGCCTCTTTGCCCATCATCGAGGCCGCCATCGCCTGCAGACGGTTCACGGTCGGATCTTCGCCGTAAACGTCGTCGCCCAGTTCGGCACGCGCGATCGCCTCGCGCATTTCCGGCGTCGGCAGGCTGACTGTGTCGCTGCGCAGATCGATCAAGCGATCAATCCGATCCGGCTCCGGCTACTGCTGCGGAAACAGCGGTACGAAGTTTCCGTTCGAAGTGTCGGTGGACTGCACCGAATTCTCGGTCGTATCCGAGTAGTACAGGGTGTGTCCGTCCGCCGTCACCACGCATCCCGACCCGATATGGCCGTTGACCAGCGTCAGGGTCGATACCTCGTTGCTGTTGGTGTCGATCTTCCGAATCGCGTGATTGTCGGCATCGAGCACGTAAAGCGAGCTGCCGTTGATGCACATCGCGCCCGGGTTCGAAAACGTCGCCTTGTTGCCCGGGCCGTTGTTCACGCCCTCCTCGCCGGTGCCCGCGATGGTCTTGGTCTCCATCGTCGACAAATCGATCTTGCGGATGATGTCGTTGCCGGTGTCCGAGATGTAGAGGTACTTGCCGTCGGTGGCGATGCCGCGCGGACCGTTGAACGTCGACTTGGTCGCGGGCCCGTCGTCCTTGCCGGTCTGCTGCGCCTGCCCCCCGATCGTCTTGACGATGTTGTCCGACAGGCTCAGCCGGCGAATGGTGCTGTTGCCGCTGTCCGTGATGTAGACGTTGTTGCCGTCGTTGGCGAGCTGCGTCGGCAGGTTGAAGTGAGCCTGTCCCGCGGGCCCATCGTCGGTTCCCGAGATATTCGCGATCCCGGCCGCTGTCGTCACTGCCTTGGTGTCGAGATTGAGCTTCCGGATGTCGGAATTGTTGGTGTCCGCGACATAGATGTTGCGCCCAACTAACGTCTCGCCGTCGGGGCTATTGAAGCGCGCCGTCCCGCCGATGCCGTCGTTGTTGCCTTCCTTGAAAGTTTCGCCCGCCACGACCTGCGCGGTGCGGCTTGCGATGTCGATCGCGACGATCGTGTTGTTGCGCGAGTTCGCTACCCACACCGTGCGGCTGTCGGTGACGAGACCGGCCGGGAAATCGATGCGCGGCCCGGACTGTGGAGCCTCCTGGGCGGCCGGGACGTTGGTCTCCTGCGCCAGTACGCTATGGGAGATGCCCACGGCTATGACTGCGGCGAAACCCGCAAGCAGAAGGGGCTTGATGCATCGGGGGAGAATTGTCATGGGACCGCTTTCCTTACTTGCTGCGAAGCCGCGCTCGGCGCGCGGGTTAGAGCGAAGAACTATGGAAATATCGCCTTCACTACTTCATCGATCGCTCGTTTGCTGTCGCTCTCGTCGGTCAGTGACCACGTAACCGCCACCGTCGCTGCGCGCTTCGGCGTGATTCCCTGCCCAATCAGCTCGCCGGCGTATATCAGCAGGCGGGTCGAAACGCCTTCTTCCAGTCCCGATGCCTTCAGGTTGCGCACCTTCTCGCCCAGCACCGCGAGCTGCATCGCCATGTCCTTGTCCACTCCCGACTCGTGCGCGATGATCTCGTATTCCTTTTCCGCCGGCGGATAGGTGAACTCGATTGTCACGAAGCGCTGGCGCGTCGAGTGCTTCAGGTTCTTCTGGATGCTCTGGTAGCCGGGATTGTAGGAGATGCAGAGCAGGAAACCCTCGTGGGCTTCGATGGTCTCGCCGCGCTTCTCGATCGGCAGGATGCGCCGATGGTCCGACAGCGGGTGGATCAACACGGTCGTGTCCTTGCGCGCCTCGACGATTTCGTCGAGATAACAAATCGCGCCGCGCCGCACCGCCTGCGTGAGCGGCCCGTCCACCCATACCGTCTCGTCAGCCTGGATTAGGAACCGTCCCACCAGGTCGCTGCCCGTAAGGTCCTCGTGGCAAGCCACCGTAATCAGCTCGTTGGGCCCGTTCGCGAGCGCCGACAGCTGATGCGCCATGTGCTCGACGAAGCGCGTCTTGCCGCATCCGGTCGGTCCTTTGAGCAGAACCGGCAGCCGGGCCTTGTAGGCCGCGCTGAAGATTTCCACTTCGTCGGAGATAGGCAGGTAGTAGGGCGCGTTATGCGGGTCGAGGTGCCGAACCTCGGGTCCTTCCCCCTGGATTCGGGTGTCGTACTTTTTTAGCTCAATTCCCATCAATCACCTGTCGGGCGCGATGGCCATGGGGCCAAGGCGCGATTCTAAGAGAGCATGATGCCACCGTTCAAGGAGCGCGAAACGATGATATTTCGCGCATTTACGCGTCGCGCTGCCGGTACGTCGCCGCGCCACCCCTCCCGTCCTTGACCTCGTAGCCGCGAGTTTCCAGCTCCGTCCTCAGCTCATCGGCGCGCTTGAAGTTCTTTGCCTGCCGCGCCGCGGCGCGTTCGTCGATTAACTTCCGGATTTCCGCGGGAAACTCTGCGGTCTCCGCCGCGCTGCGTACCTTCTCTAAATCAAGCCCGAGCACCCGGTCGAAAAACGCCAGCGTCTTCGACACCTTCAGGTCCTTGCGGCGATACGCTTCCGCCACCAACTCCAGCACCACCGCCAGCGCGCGCGGAGTGTTCAGATCGTCGTTGAGCGCTTCGAGAAATCGCTCGCGATATTCCTCGGCGAAATCGCTGTCGGTTTCCGCGGCATCCCGGTTGCGCGCAAATTCGCGCAGGTACTCCAGGTTCGATTGCGCGGCGTGCAATGCCTCGTCGGACAGGACCAGCTCTGATCGATACTTTGCGCCGAAACAGAAAACGCGAAACGCAAGCGCATCCATACCCTTCGCGGTCACTTCGGAAAGCAGCGGAAACTTTCCCGAGCTCTTGCTGATCTTCCCGCCGCCCTTTCCTACCAGGAACGCCGAGTGAACGAAGTAGTCGGCGAAGCGATGGCCCGTCGCGCTCTCGGACTGCGCGATCTCGTTCTCATGATGAATCGGGATGTGATCCATCCCGCCCGTGTGAATATCCAGCGTCTCGCCCAGGTATTTCATCGACATCGCGGAGCACTCGATGTGCCAGCCCGGGTAGCCTCGCCCCCACGGGCTGTCCCATTGCATCAGGTGATGCGGCTGGTTCAGCACCCACAGCGCGAAATCGTGCGGGCTCTTCTTGTCGGGAGAATGCTCCAGGCGCTGGCCCGCGTGCTGTTCATCCAGGCTTTGCCGCGAGAGCTTTCCGCGCTTGCTGGGACCGCGATATTTCTCGACGTCGAAATACACCCCCGACTTCGCGACGTAGGCCATGCCCGAGGCGAGGATGCGCTCGATTAGCGCCAGCATGTCGCCGATATGATCGGTTGCGCGGCACCAGATCATCGGCGTCTCGGCATTCAGCATCGCAAGGTCGCGCTGAAACATCGAAAGATAAAAGGTCGCGACCTCCAACGGGGATTTGCCCTCGGCCCGCGCCGTCTTTTCGATTTTATCTTCGCCCTCGTCCTCGTCCGAGGTCATGTGTCCCACGTCGGTCACGTTGATCACGTGCCGCACCTGGAAGCCGTTGAGCTCCATCGCTCGCCGCAGGAAGTCCCATGACAGGTAAGTGCGCAAATTCCCGAGATGCTGCGGCAGGTACACCGTCGGCCCGCAGGAATACATCGTCACCGCGGGAGGGTTCTGTGGCTTCACTTCCTCAACGCTGTGCGAAAGCGTGTTATAGATAGAGAACGGCTTCACGGCAGCAGAAAATGTAACTTACCGCGCCGCTTCCCGACGAAACAACCGACCTGCCATTGGAAACGGAGCCCGAAGGGGCGCGTCCTCGCCCAGCGCGTCAGCGTTCCCGAGGCGGAGCGAACCGGAGTCGGCGGAGGATTGAAAAGTCCGGGACTTTTTCAGCGCAAGCGCTGCTGCGACTGAGGGATCTGATCCCTTAACGCCCCTGAGTTGTCAGCCGCCCGGAAGCGTCGCGCTGATATCGCGATGCGGCAATGCGCTTGTACTGGCGGTCCGCCAACCAGGCATAGCCCGGTATGTACCAGAGGTAGGAGAGCAGCGATCTCAAACCATTCTGTCGCCGCAAAATTTCATTGATCGCCCGAGCCCCCCGATAAACCCGGCCTGTGTCATCGACCGCATGCAGTTCCTCGACCAGGTTTTCCAGCTTGAGATCCGGGAACCGCGCATGCGCCGCCGGATCAAAAAGATCGATTGGTTCCAGCCTGCCGCTGTTGTCGAAGCGGCACGCCTTGTTCACGCCCGCGGTGCACATCTCGCACGAGCCGTCGTACAACAACGCGAGCTTGCCGGGAGATGCTTTCCCGACAGTGCTTTCGATGCTCACCTGCTCACCGGGCTGAGAAACGCGGATTTGCGGTCAGCCGGCGGAGTTTCAGACCTTCCACGTAGATTCGCCACTCGTAACCGTCGATCAGCGACTTCCATCCCGCTTCCACCGTGTTCGCCGATTTGGCCAGCGTGGTCCACGACAGACGGCCATCCGAGAATTTCTTGACCGACACCACTTCGGCTTCGGTCGATTCTCCGGTCGCGTGCGTGTAAGTCTCGGTGACCGTGACCGATTCGAGAAACGGGAAGTACTTGAGCAGCGCCTTGCGCAGGGCCATGTCGAGCGCGTGCACCACACCGACACCCGATGCGGCTTCGGTCTCTTCGACATCGGCGATGCGAATGACCAGGGTCGCGTCGATGGTTGCCTTGCCTTCGAACAGGTCGTCGATCACTCGTCGTCGCACCACGTAAAACGGTGCGACGTAATCACGCCCGCTGCGGAGTTCGGCCAACTCGCGCGAGGCCTGCGGCTGCTCGGCCTCGTAAAAATCGTTCTGTCGATCGTTAGTCGTCATCGATCTACCGCAATTATCATAAGCTGAAAAAATCCTTTCAAGGCGGAATGCTGATGGCATAATGGTTGACTTATCGCGAGCAACTAGGGTGGAAACCTGAGTGAAATTCCCCGGCCCTCGAAGCATGAGAACGTACGCCGTCTGGTTCTCGCGCAAAGCAGCGTCCATTCTGGGCGCGATCGCGCTCCTGCTGGCGGCGCTTTCAACCCGCGCGATCGCCTCCGAAGTCCGCGTCCCGATTACGATCGACTACCTGACGCTCAGCGAAGCCATTCGCCATCAGCTCTATACCGCTCCCGGAGGCAAGCTGCCTCTCTGGAGTGGCAGCAACGATTGCGAGTTCCTGTCCGCCGAAAATCCCTCGTTCGCTCGCGCCGACGCGCGTGTGAAGCTCGAAACCGCCACTACCCTGGGCCTCGGGGTTCGAATCGGGGGCAAGTGCGTGAGTCCACTCAACTGGAACGGCATCGTCGAAGCCGAATCGGAACCCTACGTCACCGGCGGCACCCGGATGATGCTGCACATCCAGGACATGAACCTGTTCGATGCCCATCATCAGAAGACTCTGATCGCGGGGAAAGGCTTTGACCTCATCAAGAAGTACCTCATCCCGAGCATCGAGACTTTCGCCTACGATCTGAGTCCCGCCATCCAGCAGCTCGGCGCCCTTGCCGAAGCGGCTTCGACCGCGGACGTCGCCGAACGAATTCGCACGGCGATCGCGACGGTGCACGCCGACTCCGCCGTCCTCGCCACCGACGATGGCGTCAAGATCACGCTCATAGTCACCGTTCCCGACACGGCTGCGCCCGTGGCCAGTGCGACGCCCGCCCAGCCCACGCCGCAGGAAATCGAGGCTTTCGAGAAGCAGCTCGATGATTGGGACGCGTTCCTGGTCTTCGCGATCAAGCAGCTCGGCTTCGCGGGTGGCGACAAGCAGTTTCGCGGCGATCTGCTCGATATCCTCCTGACCAGCCGCTATCGCCTCGCACAAGCGCTCGCCAATCCTCCCTCAGCCTCGGGCCCTGACCCGGTGCGCGCGCTGTTTCTCGACACCTGGCAGAAGCTGGGCGCGGCGGTTCGCGCGGCGGCGAAACGCGGTCAATTCGGTTCGCGTGGGCTCGAATTCCTCTCCTTCATTTCCGCCGGCGATGCGCTGTTCGCGTTGGACCAGGCCGCGCCTGCTCTCGGGATGCGTATTTCGGCCGACGATCTTCGGCGGCTCGCGCACATCATGGCGCCCAACGCCACCGGCGACCCGCTGCAGTTCAGCTATGCGGAAGACCCTGCGCTGAAGAACCTGCTCGGCCCCACGCTGCCGCCTCTTACCAGCACTCCCGAAAGTTCACCCGTCGGATCGCCGACACCTGCCACGAGCGCATCGCCTTCGATCACTCCTTCAACCATCCCGTCGCCGACTTCCAGCTTTTCAGCGTCGCCTTCTCCGAGCCCTGCGCCGAGCTCGACGCCGACCACCAGCGCGACCCCAACCTCGAGTTCGACACCGTCATCCACCGCCACGCCGCAGGTCAGCAGTTGGCTCCGATTGCCATGGTCGATGATCGAGCCGCGCGAGGCCTGCGCAGCCGAGCCGGTCGGCATCGTTCCCGAGCTGAACCAGATTGCATCGCGCCTGCGCCGCCTGGTTGTGGACCAGGGCAACGCCACCGGTTATCGCGGTGACATGGAGCGG
>DATJWT010000345.1:0-9985 GCA_035500975.1 Binataceae bacterium (SeqCode) | reverse complement strand
AGAAGACTCCTCTATGGGTTCGGATCACCGCCACCGGCCCCGAAGGGCACGCGTCTGCACCGCCCGCGGAAACCGCGGTCACGCACCTGGTGGCGGCCCTGCAACGGCTCATCGAGTACCGCTCGCCGATTCGCGTAATCGCGCCGGTCGAGGATGAGTACCATGCGAAGGCCGAACTGTCGCGCGGCCCGCGCCAATGGTTTGATCTCGCCAGCTCGCTCAAGGACCCCGCATACCAGAAGCAGTTCCTCGCGGATCCCGTGCAGAACGCCGACGTTCGCGACACCATCACGCCGACCGTTCTGCAGGCCAGCAACAAGACCAACGTGATTCCCGCGACGGCCTCCGCCGAAGTCGATTGCCGCTTGCTGCCGGGCACCGACCCCAAGGCGATGCTGAAGACGATCGACAAGGTCATGAACGACAAGAACCTCAAGCTCGACGTGATCCTGAACTTTCCTCCGGTCTCGTCGCCGCAGAAGTCGGAGCTGATGAGCGCGATCCAGTCGCTCGCACGCCATAGCGACAAGGGCGCGCCGATCGTCCCCACCATGACGATCGGCTTCACGGACAGCCACTACTTTCGCCAGAAGGACATCACCGCGTACGGCTTCGTACCGATTCAAATCGCCCCGGAAGAAGGCCACGGCGTGCACGGGATCGATGAACGGATCGGCGTCAATGAACTCGGCGCGGGCATCCGGCGGATGGTCGAGTTGCTGAAGATCCTCGGGGGCCGTTGAGGGGAAGAAGATGATTCGCGCGGGTGTAGGATTTTCCGATGCGCTCAATCCCAGGACCGCCGCGGTCGAGGCTACCGCCGCCGCCCTGCAGCAGGCCGGATTGTCGCAAGCCGAGGGCGCGCTATGCTTCGCGACCACCGCCTACGGCGCGGCATTCACGATGATCCTGCGCGCGATCGCAACCGAAGCCAAAACGCGTGAAGTCGCCGGATGCTCCAGCCTGGGCGTCATCGCATCGGAGAACGAAGTCGAATCGGGCAACGCGCTCGTGGTGGTGGTCTTCGGCGGAGAAGAGATCAGCGCGAAGCGATTCTTCGCGCCAACCCTGCGCGGCCGTGGCGAAGAAGTCGCGGGCGAGATCGCCGCTGCGGTGCGCCCTGCCTTGCGCCGGGCCAATCTGCTGTGTCTGTTTGCCGACACCTACAACATGGATGCGGAAAAGCTCCTGCCCGCTCTTTCGCGCGAACTACCCGGCGTTACTATCACCGGCGGCGGCGCGAGCGAGGACGGTTCGGTGGGAGAGACGTTCGTGTTCTGCGGCGATGCGGTCAGCAACAACGCCGCCTCGGGCATGCTCATCGCCGGCGATTTCGATCTCACGATCGCAAGTTCACTCGCGTGTGCGCCGGTCGGCCCGGCCCATCGCGTAACCGCGGTGCGCGACAACGTGATCCTGGAACTCGATGGGCGCCCGGCGTACGAGGTTTTCGCCGAAGCCGCGGGTCCCCTCGCCGCCGACCAGCGGCGTGCCCTCGCCTTCGTGTTCCTCGCCGTGCCGATGGATCCCGCCGCTGAAAAAATCGAGCGGGGAAAATTCCTGGTTCGAAACATTCTCGGCGTAAGCCCGGAAAATGGCGCGCTCGCCGTCGCACATCACGCCGGCGTGGGAGACACGGTGGGACTGGTACTGCGCGACGCGGAACGGGCCCGCAACAATCTGAAAGAAACCCTCGAAGACCTGGCGAAGCGGCTCCCCGCCCCGCCCGCCTTCGGCCTGTACTTCGATTGTGTGTCGCGCGGCTCGGGCCTGTACAACATCCCGGGGCACGACTCCGCATACATCCGCCAGTACCTCGGCGAGCTTCCAATCGGCGGTTTCTTCACCGGCTTCGAGATCGGCCCCGCCGGCGATCAGACCTCGCTGCTTCAGTATTCCGGCGTCCTCGCATTCATCTCGGAACGCCAACGCCACTGAAATTCGGGATAAGGGAAGGCTTCCCGGAGCTCCTTTTCTCAGTGGCAACCGGCGGCTCGCCGGCCACGATTGAAGAAGAAAAATCATCGACCGAGCTTGCGCCCGATGACCGTCGCGATGTGGAACGTGAAGTAAAGCTCCCCGTCAACCCGCTTCGGCGTCGCACCGCTCAAATCTTCTTTCAGATCGCGCTCAATCAAAGCGCGCGCCTGCTCAGCTCGGTCCGCAGGCGTCTGCGAGGTTGCAAGCCATCGCTCTACCGGGTTGTCGAATTGATCGGAATAAAACCGCACGATCTCGACGCCCGTCGATGCCAACACCGCCGCCAGTTCGCTCAGCGGCAGCGCGCGAGTGTGCGACGTATCGCGCAGCTTCTCGAAGCCGTTGTAGTAGGCCGCGCGCTCGGGATGCTCGCTGGAAATCAAGTCCTGGATCGCGATCGTGCCTCCGGGTCGGCACACCCGCGCCATCTCCCCGATAACCTTGCGCGGTTGGTCGAAGTGATGGACCGCGTAGCGGCAAACGATCACATCGAACGAGCCGTCTTCGAACGGTATCCGGTCCGCATCGGCGAGCTGAAACCGCGCGTTGCTTATCCCGCGATCCTTCCGCGCCTGCTCCGCGATCTTCAGGGGAGCTTCGGTGAGATCGACTCCCACCACTTCGCGGCAGGCCTCGGCAAACCCCAACGACACGTGCCCCGGCCCGCAGGCGACATCGAGCACCCGCGCATTCCGGTCCGGCGCGACTTCCGCAACCAGCCGCTCGATACGCTTGCGATCGCGGATCTGCGGCGATGCGGCATAGTCGTTGGCCTGGCGAGTAAATTCGTCGCGAACCAGATCTTTGTGTTCCACGTGAGTTCTCCCTGCGGATATGCAATTCAGCATTCTTTTGAACGTCACTTTCCCGGGCAAGAACCATCCCGCCCCGTCGCGCTGCGAACGCTTGCATGCGGAAAAGGCTTAATGGTACCTGAAACGTGGATTCGAGCGCGCGACGCCGGATTCCATCCATTCAAGACGGAGGACTAGCGAAGTTGGACTTCGGATTTTCTGAAGAACAGGAGATGTTGCGGGATGCGGCCAAGCGCTTTCTGGCCGACAATTGCCCCACCAAATTCGTCCGCCAGATGATGGCGGATGGGACGGCCCACGACCAGGGCTTCTGGAAAAAGATCGTCGAGCTCGGATGGCCCGGGCTTTTGATTCCGGAAAACTACGGCGGCCAGGGCGGCAGCTTCCTCGACATGACTGTCATCGTCGAAGAAGCCGGCAAGGCTCTCGTACCCGGCCCCTTCTTCACCAGCGCCCTGCTCGGCGCGCCGCTGGCGATCGAAGGCGGCTCCGATGACCTGAAGAAATCGATCCTGCCGCAGATGGCCAAGGGCGAATTCATCGGCACCGCGGCGATCGCCGAGGCAGCCGGCCGTTTCGATGCGGGCGGCATCCAGATGAAGGCCACCAAGAGCGGCTCCGATTACGTACTGAGCGGCGAGAAGTTCTTCGTGCCCGATGCTCACGTCGCCAACGGCATGGCCGTCGCAGCCCGCACCAGCGGCAGCGGCGAAAACGGAATCTCGCTCTTCCTCGTTCCATCCAACGCCAAGGGTCTCACCGTCACGCAGCTGAAGACCGTCGATATGACGCGCCGCCTGTGCCACGTGAAATTCGACAACGTGAAGGCGGAAGGCATGCTCGGCAAGGTGGACCAGGGATGGCCCATCCTGAGCCGCGTGCTCGACATCGCGACCGCGGCGCTCGCGACCGAGATGGTCGGAACCGCGCAGAAGGCGCTCGACCTGTCGGTCGATTACGCGAAGACCCGCGTGCAGTTCGGCAAGCCGATTGGTTCGTTCCAGGCCGTGAAACACAAGTGCGTGGACATGATGGTCGCCGTCGAGAACTCGCGTTCACTTGTCTACTACGCATGCTGGACGGTAGATACGCGCAACGAGGAAGCGAAGACCGCGGTCCCGATGGCCAAGGCGTACGCCTCCGACATGGCCAAGAACGTAACCTCGGAAGCCATCCAGGTGCACGGCGGAATCGGCTTCACCTGGGAGCACGATATGCACTTGTTCCATCGCCGCGCCCTCGCCGGCGAAGCGAACTTCGGCAACGCCCCCGTCCATCGCGAGACCGTCGCTCGCTCGCTCCTGGGCTAAGCCGACCAGGCAAGAAGAAGCCGAAACGGCGCAGCGAGAAAATCGCTGCGCCGTTTTTCTTTCCTGCAGGCCCGGCTTCGTCAGCCATCCGCAAGGCACTGGTTGGCCTCGCTCTCGACTGCCGTTCCCTTGAAGAAATCGCGATTGGTCGCGGTCCAGAAGTGCACCGCGTTGGTGAACACGAATTCCTTCAGTTGCCCGGAATCGATCAGCTTGTCCTCCACCAGCTCGTAGGCCTCCTCGGCGCATTCCAGCATGTCCGGCACGTCCCAGTGCCCGATATCCGATCCGTACAGCGCCTTCAGCTTCGCGTCGAACGGCGTGCCCATCGCCTTCCACGCCAGCGCGTTCAGCGGATCGTCGCCCTCGCATCCGAAGTAGAAGCTGGTAGTGAAGATGTCCCGGATATCTTCCGGCGACTTCACGCCCGACGGTGCGAACTCGTCGAGCAGGTTCGCATCGTAACCGGCGCCCATCCGGTTGAAGAGGCTTTCCAACACCTCCTCGGCGCGATCGTCCGCGACTTTGCCTCCATATTTGCGCGCGTAACCGAGCAGCGCGTCGCGATCGATGAGGCCCGGATTGTAAAGCTGCATCGCCTCGCCGTTGCGCTTCTTCCAATGCCCAATCAGGTCGGAGTACAGCGAGCGCGCCCACGCCATCCCGCCTTCAAGAAACGCACAGCGCAGTTTCGGAAATCGCTTCGGAACCCCGCCCATGAACAGTCCGCGGCACACCGCCTCCGCGCTCGCGGCGAAATTGCCGAGATGGTTGTGCACGTAGTTGGATACTGACGTACGGCTGCCCCATCCGTAGCCGACGGAATGAAAGGTCGGCGCGATCCCGAGTTCCACGCACTTCGCCCAGACCGGATCGTAGTCATGCTCGCTGTCGAGGCCGAAGGTGTCCATCCAGTAGGTGAAGCGCGCCGCCTCGGGCCACCGCCTGGCAGCAAAGGGAATCGGCCGGCGCGCGTAGCTCGCCATCATCACCGACTTAAGCCCCAGTGTGCGCACGGCGTACTCGAGCTCCGCGATCGCCTCATCGGGGGTATGCATCGGAATCAGCGCTGCTGGCGTCATGCGGTCCTCGAATCCGCGAAACGTCTCCGCCTTCATCACGTTGAGCGCGCGCGCAGATGCTCGGCGCAGTTCCTCATCGGGAAGCTCGATCAAGATGAGCCCCATCGTCGGATAGACCACCGAGAAGTCGAGACCCATCTCCGGCAGCCGCTCGTACATCAGCTTGGGAAAAATCGCCGTCGCGAGGTCGGTCGTGTTGCGTGCGGGAATAGCCCACCACGTCGGCCGCAGGTTTCGCCGCTCCCTGCGTTCCTCGACCGAGAACTTGCTCCATCGCGGGTCGGCAAAGGTGTCAAAGTACGCAGTCTGGAAGCGCTCCACCGCCCTGGGCCCCGCAACCGACTTGAGGTAGTCCAGGAAAACCAACGGGAGCTCGAAGGTGTGCCCGTCGGAATCGATAATCGGATGGTTCAGGCGCGCGCGAATTTGTTGCGACTTGGTGAGCTGCATCGTGACGTCCCCGCCCACCGATACGACATGCGCGATGTAATGACAAACGCGCCCGCCGCTCATTGCGTTTATGCAGGAGCCGCGCGTAAATACCCACAACAATCACAGGAGCGCTGCCATGGCTGAGATGGGAATTTATGAAACGATGCGGACCCTGCGAGCGGTGCGAAAGCTTCGCCCGGATCCCATTCCCGACGATGTCCTCAAGCGCGTGCTGGAAGCCGCGACCTGGGCGCCCACGGGAGGAAATCGTCAGCCCTGGCGCATCGTGCTCGTCAAGGAACGCGCAAAGAAGCAACGCTTGGGAGAGTTGTACTCGCGAAGCTGGAAGGCTTATGTCGGCCACTACCACGCCGCGATCCCGGCCAGCGTTCCGCGGGACGTTCGTGAACGGACTCTCAGGACGCTGAAGGCCGGAGACTATCTGGCGGAGCACTTCGGCGATGCGCCCGCGGTCGCGGTGTTCTGCTTCAACCCCAACAACATGGCGATCACCGACTCGAAGCAGAAGCGCCCGTCCGTGGTTGGCGGCGGCTCGGTTTACACTGCGGTAGAAAACCTGCTACTCGCGGCCCGCGCAGAGGGCCTTGGATGCGTGCTGACTACGCTCCTTTGTGAATCGGAGCCCGAGGTGCGCGAGCTGCTTTCAATTCCCGACCCCTGGTACACGGCCGCCGCAGTGCCGATTGGCTACCCGGTGGGGCGCGGCCACGGTCCAATCAATCGCGAACCGATCGAGAAACTCGTGTTCCTGGATTCCTGGGACAAGCAACTCTGATCGCGCTCAGGCAGCCTGCGCGGCGTAGGGAGTGACGGCGGCGATTAGCTGATCGGGCCGAATCGGCTTCTCGATGTACCCGTTCATGCCCGCGTCGCGGCATCGCGCAGCGAATTCTTCAGAGGTATATGCGCTCAAGGCCAGGATCGGAACCGCGTGTCCGTCGGGCAGCGCTCGAATCTCGCGTGTTGCTGCGATGCCGTCGAGCACGGGCATATCGACATCCATCAGGATCAGATCGTAGGGGTTGCGGCGCACCGCCTCGACAGCCTGCGCGCCGTCGCCGACCACATCCACGCGATGGCCTGCCTTGCCAAGCGCGATCACCCCGATAGTTCGATTAACCGACGCGTCATCGGCGAGCAGAATCTTGAGCGGACGCCCCGAATGCACATTGCGTGCATCCGCGGTCGATCGCGGATTGCGCAGCGCCTCTGTGAGCTGCTCACGATGAGCCGGCAGCGAGAGAATCGGGACGCCCTCGTTCATCATCGGGCGCTGCTCGGCAACCCCGCCGGTCCGATACAGCACGATCAGGCGCGGAGCACTGGTCGACTCCGTAGCGCATCGCACCAGCTCGGCCGCAGCCGCGGATTCGTTGTGAATCGCAAGCTCGGCCAGCAGCACGGCATTGAACGCCATCTCGCCATTACCGCTGTTCGACATCAGCCTTTGCGCTTCGGCAATGGTCGGGACGGCATCCGCCATTCCGCCGGCATCGACGATATGCCGGCGCATCGCCTCCGCGCTGAATTTGCCGCATCCGGCGATTAGCACTCGCAAATCATGCAGGGCCTTTCCGCGCTCGACCACGACGCTCTCCGGCGCAAGCCGCAGCGTGAACCAGAATTTGCTCCCCGCTCCAGGATTGCTCTCCACGCCGATCTGCCCACCCATCGCCGTCACCAGCCGGCGGCTGATTGCCAGTCCGAGGCCGGTCCCGCCGTAACGGCGGGATATGGAGGAATCGCCCTGGACGAAGGGCTCGAAGATTTTCGCCGCGGTCTCGGGGTCGATTCCGATACCGGTGTCCTTCACGACGAATCTGACCGCCTTGTTACCTTCGTCGTCGACCCCAAGCTCGGCTTCGCAAAAGATGCCGCCTTCGGAGGTGAACTTGATCGCGTTTCCGATCAGGTTTAGCAGCACTTGGCGCAGGCGTCCCTCGTCGGTGGTAACGGTAGCCGGCACGTTGGGTGCGACGTAACTGGCGATTTCCAGCCCCTTGGCATGTGCGCGAGGCGCAAGAAGATCGACCGCGCTCTCCAGCACGCCCGCGATCGACACCTCGCTGGTTCGGATGTCGATGCTTCCGGTTTCGAATTTCGAAAAATCCAGGATGTCATTGATTATCGTGAGCAGCGCCTCGCCCGAATCGCGCACCGTGGCCGCATAGCGATGCTGCTGCGAATCGAGGCGGGTAGACATCAGCAGGTCCGACATCCCGATGATGCCGTTGAGCGGAGTGCGCAACTCGTGACTGACGGTCGCGAGAAATTCGGACTTCGCGCGGCTTCCGGCTTCCGCCTCCTGGTAGGCAGCGCGTAGCTCTTTGATGAGCGATGAGTTCTCGTGGCGCAATCCTATCGTCTCGTAATACGAGCGATTGAGACTCACCGCCCACATCACGAGGCTGACCGTGTAGATGATGGCTCCGACGCCGGTTGCGATGGAGAGCAGCGTCCCGTGGACCAGGTAGATAGCGATTACGGGAGTGACGAGCGGAAACGCGTATGCGTAGTAGGCGCGCGTGCAGAAAGCGCGATTGGTGATAGTCGAGGTCAGAATGGTGAGGAGCAGCGCCGCCATGAAGATGCTCTCGATCGGCGCGGAAGCAAGCGTGAAACACCATCCTGCGAATCCCCACAGGCTACCGGTTACGAACGACAACAGTACGTAGCGGTTCGTCCAGATCGGGGTCGCTTCGGGGCCGGGCTTGGCCGCAAAATAGCCGCGAAACAGCGCGCGATACCCGAAGGTCGCCAGCGTGAAAGCGATAAACAGAAAGATCGGTTGCCAGTGCGGAACGTGCCGCCAGAAAACCGCGCACGCCGCGGCCATCCCGCCCAGTGCTCCGTAGAGATTTCGCGATCCCAGACGGAACATGGTCGCGAGCATCTCGGTACGGATGAGGCGATCGCGTTCGCTCGCTTCCTGGGCTTGCGCCGCTAAGCTCGGTGAGGGCATCAGACTCGCTGCGATTCTACCAAATCTTGCCAGTATTAGGCGATTTGCGGCCCCAATATGCAGGACTCACCTCAAGCGAAGGAATTATTGCCTTGGGGCTACTGAACGAAGTGACACACGAGAGCGGCGAAGAATTGAACGCCAGAACAATGAGTGGGCCGAATGATCTGGATCTGCTGGTTGCGGGGGAAGGATTTGAACCTTCGACCTCCGGGTTATGAGCCCGGCGAGCTACCAGACTGCTCCACCCCGCCCGCGCAGTCTACCGGTCGTTAGTGAAACGGGTCAACTGACTCTGGCGTGCTGAACAAACGATCCCGGAGGTTGAACCGACCGATCGAAGTACAAATCATCCCGCCTGCGGGCTATCGCCGAAAACGGCCCTGCAGGTTTGCAATCGCGGCGCGCGGCACGCGCTGGTCCACTCCGAGGTCTGCGAATTCGTCGTCCGCAATGCCATCGCAGAGTCGCTCGATCTGAAAAAGGATTGTTGCAACCTCGGAAAAGTCGAGAGCCGCAGCTCCCATCGATTCGCGAATCCGCTCGATCTGACGTGTGCGACTTTCCGCGCGCGCCTTCCTGACCGCAGGGTCCTCCAGAGTCAGTTGGCGCAGACTGCGCCGGAAGATTCGATACGTCCGATGATGCTTCAGTATCGCGCCGACGATCTGGCTCGACGGTGCATTGACCGAGAGGAGCTTTGCCAATACGACTCGTTCCTCTTCTTCCCAGGCCCGATACACAGCCAGAAAAATCTGCGTCTTGTCGCGGAACCATCGATAGAATGTCTGCGGCGCGAAGCCCGCGCGCCGCGCGATCCGATTGGTATCGGTGCCGAAAAATCCGCGCCGCCTGAATTCCTCGGACGCGGCGGCAATCAACCTGGCCGGTGTTGAGTCGGCCCCTACGGCGGCCTCACGACTGAGGGAAGACTTGCGCATATTCGTGATGCGTCTCTGATTACCGCGCCCGATCGATTCTGGCAACGGAACCGACGTGCGGGCGGTTGTCTCACACCCGCCGTGTGATATAGATATCACTCTCCGCGCGAGGAGGCATCAATATGAACATTAGATTCGCGACCGGCGTGCCATCTGCCTCGGATACGGTAGAGGCGTGCGGCGTGCCTCTCGCGGTGCATCGCACGGGTTCCGGACCGGCGGTAGTGTGCCTTCACGCTATCGGCCACGGGAGCGGAGATTTCGAGGCGTTCGCCTCCGCGACCAGCGACAGTTTCCAGGTGGTTCGTATCGATTGGCCGGGACAGGGACGCTCAGGGCCTGACCATGAACCACCTCGCCCGGCGCGTTACGCGGAACTTCTCGGTGTCGTCCTGGACAAGCTCGACATTCGCGAGCCAATCATCATCGGGAATTCGATCGG
>DATJWT010000344.1:0-3498 GCA_035500975.1 Binataceae bacterium (SeqCode) | reverse complement strand
GAAGGCGAAGTGGTGCAGGTCGGCGGCGAGCTCGCGGTGATCGCGTTGAACGGCGAATCGATTCCCGCTGAAACCGCAAAGCCCGCTTCGACCGCTCCAGCTGCCGCGGCTCCGGCCCCGAAAGCATCCCCCGCCGCGCCGGCGCGTCAGGGCAGGGTGCTCGCATCGCCGCGCGCGAAGCGCATCGCGACGGAAGCCGGCGTCGATCTCGCGGACATCGCCGGCAGCGGCCCCGATGGAATGATCACCGAGGACGATGTCCGCCGCGCGGCGGCAAGGCCCTCTGCTGCAGCACCGTCCGCGTCGGCGCAATCCACAGTGTCGCTTGCTCCCGCACGTCGCGAGAAGCTCACTCGAATCCAGGCGGTCGGCGCCCGCAATCTCACCCAAAGCTGGCAGCAGGTGCCGCACTTCGTGCAGATGGTGCGGGTAGACATGTCGCGCGCGATGGAAAAACGGCGCGCTGCGAATGCATCCGGCGCAAAGATCACGATGACCGACCTCATCCTCGCCGCGGTGGTGGACGCGCTGCGCGAAAATCCGCGCGTCAATGCGAGCTACAGCGACGGCGAGATGCTCATCTTCGATCGCATCAACCTCGGCATCGCGGTCGATACTCCCGATGGGCTCCTCGTTCCTGTAATCCACGATGCGCAATCGCTCGACCTTGCCGGCATCAGTGCGCGCGCTTCAGAGCAGGCCGCAAAGGCGCGCGACAAGAAGCTGACTCCATTCGATATGGAAGGAGCCACCTTCACCGTCTCGAACCTCGGCGCATACGGAATCGAGAACGGCACGCCGGTGATTTTCGCGCCGCAGGTGGCGCTGATGTTCGTGGGCGCCATTCGCGATGAAGTCCTGGCGATCAACGGCAAGGCCGAGGTTCGCCCCGCGATGCAAATCGCGATTGCCTACGACCATCGCGGCATCGATGGCGCGACCGCATCGCGGTTCACCACCCGGGTTAGGCAACTCCTTGAAGATGGCGCCCAACCCGCCGCTGAAGAGGCTGTTACTCCGGCGGCGTTTCCCAAGCACGATGTGACAGTGTCGTCGGCCGGAGAAAATCTTAAGGTCGACGTCGCTTACGGCCCAATGCGATGGGCGCTCGACGGCGACGACGTCGCCGGACCGGACCCTGTCTCTGCCTTCCTGGGCGCCCTCGGAGGATGCCTGCTGATGTCGCTGCGGGTGGCCGCGCAGGTCCGCAAGGTGCCGCTCGGGCACGCCTCCGTTCACGTGCAGGCCAACGAAAAAGGTCACGTCAAGGAAATTAAAGTGGAACTTGAGGTCCAGACCTCGCTCGACGATGAGAAATTGCATCGCCTGGTCGAGATCGCCGAGCGCGGCTGCCACATTCGCGCTCTCATCAAGCCCGATGTTGCTGTGAACCTGAGCGTGCGGCGTCAGCCCGCCGCATGAAGAAAGAGAGCATTCGATGGGTGATATCAACCTCTACCAGTACCCAATTTCGCCCTTCACCGAGAAGTTGCGCCGCGTGCTCGTGCACAAGGGCCTCCAGTGGAATGCGATCGATTGCCACTACGAGGACAAGACCAACCTGCTCGCGATCACCGGCGGCAAATGGACCCGCGTGCCGGTGCTCGAATGGAACGGCGAGGTGGTCTGGAACTCTGCCGATATCATCAAGTGGATCGACAAGAAGGTCCCCGAACGCCGCGTCATCCCCGAAGGCATGCTCGGATTATGCGAGATAATCGATCAGTGGGCCGACAACACGCTCTTCAGCCCGATCCTGTTTCTCGTCATCCCCGACCTGCTTGATGCGGCCGGCGATCCGAAACTGAAGGCCAATCGCGAGAAGCTCATCGGCATGACCACCGCCAGGATGCGTGACAACATCCCGGCATGCCGCGATCAGCTCGTCGCGCACGCCCGCATGATCGACACGCAGCTCGAAGGGAAGGATTTCTTCCTCGGCGGCGGTTTTACGATGGCCGATGCATCGCTGTATCATCCCTTTTTCTTCCTGGCGCTGAACCCCGGTAACTTCGCGGCGGTAAGCGGCTTCAAAAACCTGATGCGCTGGTACGAGCGCGTCCGCGATCTCAAGTAGCTTACGGAGGAACCACCCATGGCTCGCAAACTAACCGTCGGCGTCAACTGGCAGGGCAAGCTTGATTTCCAGGGGCTGATTGACCGCGCGAAGATTGCCGATGCGGCCGGCATTCACTCGATCTGGGTCGCCGAGGCGTGGGGTCGCGATGCTTTCACATTGCTGACGATCCTGGCCGAGCACACCAGGAAGATTCAGCTCGCCACCTCGATCGTGAACATTTACTCGCGCACTCCGGCCGCGCTCGCGCAGCACTTTGCCACTCTCGATGAGCTCTCGGATGGCCGCATGATTATCGGACTTGGGACCAGCGGCCCGCAGGTCATCGAGCACTTCCACGGCGTGAAGTTCAATCCTCCGCTCACGCGGATGAAAGAATGCGTCGAGATAATCAACATGCTCGTCGCGGGCACGCCTCTGAACTACCAGGGCAAGCTGTTCAAGCTCAGCCGCGGCTTCACGCTGCGCTTTGAGACCGTTCGCAAGCACATCCCGATTTGGATCGCGTCGCTCAATCCCAAGAGCGTCGAGTTCACCGCGCGCCAGGCCGATGGATGGCTGCCCGTGATGATTCCGCTCAGCGGCCTCAAGAAAGCGATCGGAGATTTCCGCGCCGTGGCGAAAGAAGCGGGCAGGGCGCCCACTGCGGTTGAAGTGAAATCACCCGGTCACGTGACGGTGACTAACAATCCCGACCGCGCCCGCGCCGCACATGCCGGAACGGTCGCGTTCTACGCCGCGCGCATGGGCACGTTCTATTCGGAGCAGCTCACACGCTACGGCTTTGGCGCCGACGTCGCGAAGGTCAAGGAAGCGTGGGACAAGGGTGGCGCCAAGGAGGGAACCGCAGCAGTATCACCGAAGCTGCTGAGCGAGCTCGGCTACATCGGCGGACTCGAAGGCGCAGTGGAGCGCCTGAAGGCGCAAGATGAGGCCGGCGTCGATCTCCATCCGGTCGAAATCGATGCCGCGAGCCCTGCGGAGTTCGAGAAGATCGTCGCGAAGCTACTGTAAAAAGAAAATAGTGGGGCGGGGCCGGAGCCTGCCCCGAGCAAGCGACCGCGCGAGGGGTCTGCCCGCCGACGATGCGCGGGCGTCTTAGCCCGCGCTTACCAATTCCGTGACCGTCCTATGGTCGAAGTATCGATAAAGGGGGATGCGCTCCATCTCAACGTCCTCGGATGGAGCCGGCTGCTCGGGTTCAGGCGCAGCCTCGATATCCCACTTAAATCTATCCAGCGCGTCAGCATCACTGACCCGCTACCGCGCTTTCGATGGGGTGACATCCGAGTCCTGGGCACGTCGCTTCCGGGTGCTTTCGCTGTCGGCACATTCTGGATGGGCTCGCCGCATCGATGGGCATACCTGGACATCCGCAAAGGCGCTAAGGAAATCCTTTCGCTTGACCTTGAGGGCTATCG
>DATJWT010000343.1:0-3452 GCA_035500975.1 Binataceae bacterium (SeqCode) | reverse complement strand
TCGATGGCGCATGACAAGGTTCGCGTCGCGGTAATTGGCGCATCCGGCTATTCCGGGATCGAAGCAGTTCGCATCCTGTCAGCGCATCCGTTCGTGGAAATCTCGGCGCTGACCTCGGAGCACTACGCCGGCCGCGAGGTCGCGGATGTGTACCGTCATATGGATGGGACCGACCTGCCGCCGTTCGAGGAATTGCGTCCCGGATTCCTGGCCGGGCGGGCGGACGCGGTCATTTCATGCCTTCCGGAGAAGATCGGGTACCAGGCGATTTCGGAGCTGGTACAAAGCGGAGTCAAAGTAGTGGACATCTCGGCCGACTATCGGCTGAAGGATCCCGCAATCCATCGCGCGACCTATGGTTTCGAGCACGCCTCCGCGGCGCTGGTCAAGGAAGCCGTGTACGGGCTTACGGAGTTCCATCGCAGCGAGCTGCGCGAGGCGCGGCTAGTTGCGAATCCCGGATGTTATCCGACGGGAGCGCTGCTCGGGCTTATCCCGCTGATTCGACGCGATCTTATCGATCCGAGTTCAATCGTGATCGACGCCAAGTCAGGAACCACCGGCGCGCGCCGCGCGGCGTCGGTCGAGTACCTGTTTGCGGAAGTGAACGAAAACTTCCGTGCGTACAAGGTGGGGACGCATCGTCATATCCCCGAGATGGAGCAGGAGATCGGAGCCGTGCTGGGGCGCGAGGTGCCGGTGGTGTTCGTGCCGCATCTGCTGCCGGTGACGCGCGGAATCCTGAGCACGATGTTCATGCGGCCGCGCGCGGGCACGACGGTGGAAGATGTGCGCGCGGCGTTCGAGGCGAGCTTTGCCAAGGCGCGATTCGTCAAGCTGCTGAAGCAGGGAGAACTGCCCGAACTGCGCAACGTGCGTGCGACCAATTTCTGCGAGATAGCTTTCGTGCTCGACCGCCGGACCCACACGCTGATCGTCAACACCGCGATCGACAACCTGGGGAAAGGCGCAGCTGGCCAGGCGATTCAGAACCTGAACGTGATGTTCGGGTTCGATGAGGCCGCGGGTCTGCTGACGGCCGCGCCGGTGCCCTAGCAGGGCCGCTCAGGGCAGGTCGAACAGGATCACTTCGGAATCGGACTGCGCTGTCAGCTCGAGCGCCGGTTCGGCTTCGATCGCAGCCCCATCACCTTCACTCATCGCAACTCCATTCGCCTGCACGCTTCCGCGCGCGACGTGGAGATAGGTGCGCCGTCCGGCTGGAATCTTGTGAGTAACGCGTTCACCCGCGGCGAAGAGGCCGTCGTACATGCGCGAGTCCTGGTGAATGGCGATGGAGCCGTCCGCGCCATCGGGAGACGCGACCATCCTGAGCTGTCCGCGTCGAGTGTTCTCCGGAAAGTTGCGCTGTTCATAGCCCGGATCGATTCCGGTCTTTGCGGGCATCAGCCAGACCTGGAGAAAATGCACCGGCTCATCGGGCGATGCGTTGAATTCGCTGTGGCGGATGCCGCGTCCGGCGCTCATTCGCTGTGCATCGCCGGGACGGATGACCGAGCCGTTACCGATGCTGTCGCGATGCTCCAGCGCGCCCTCGAGCACCCAGGTGACAATCTCCATGTCGCGATGGCCGTGGGCGGGAAAGCCTCCTCCGCCGACTACACGATCTTCGTTGATCACCCGCAGGACAGAGAATCCCATCGCGGCAGGATCGTAGTAGTCGCCAAACGAGAACGTGTGCCGGCTGTCGAGCCAGTCGATTTTGGTTCGCCCGCGCTGGCTGCTTTTTCTGACCGTAAACATCGTCGGCCTCCGCACGGGCAGGATTGAGATTCGCTATGCGACCCTGCGCATCAGCTCCAGGATGTCGTAACCCGTGATTGCCTTGCTCTTCTCCGACCAGTCCTTGAGCTCGATCTCCGAGACCTGTCCGGCCTGCGCGCCTTTTGCGAGGTCCATCAGCGCGATCTTGATAGTCGCTTCGTCGATCATCTCGCCGGTCTTGGGATCGGCCATCGAACCGCCGCCCTTCTCGTGGTAGAGGGCCACGACGCGGCGCGCTTCCTCGATCTGCTCGGCAGTCGGCGAGTAGCACGAGTTCGCGATTTCGGCCTGCTGCGGATGAATCACCCAGGTACCGTCCATCCCGAGATTCGCGGATGCGACGTTCTTGGCGCGGAGCTGCTTCTTGAGCTGCTCGATGCGCTCCGGGGTGTCGCTGTTCTTCCAGATACGGATGAAAACGTTGTCAATCGCGTGCAGGCCGGCGGCCTTGGCGGCCACCACGACGGCCTGCTTGGAGTAGTTGAAGTTGATGTGCTGGTCTTCGACGATCTCGCGGATGCCGAGGTTGGCGGCGAAGTCGGCGATTCCGAACACCAGCCCGCACATCCGGTCCGATGCGGTCGCGATTTCGTAGGCATGCACCAGCGCGTGCGGGGTTTCGATCAATGACTCGATCTGCACGCGATATTTCCACCCTCCGCGCTTCTCCAGATCATCGAGGAGCTTCGAAACCTGCTTGATTTCCTCGGGGCCGCGCGTTTTGGGGAGCATGATGCCGTGGAAGCGATTGGGAGCGCCCAACATGATCGCTTCCATGTCGCCCTTGAAGAACGGCGAATGGATATTGTTGGGACGGACCGTCACTACTTTTTTGCCAAAGTCCAGGGTGGTCAGCGCCTCGACCATTGTCTTGCGGCTCTTCTCGCCCTTGAACTCGTAAGGGCACGCATCTTCGAAGTCGGCCATCACGTGATCGACGGGAGCCTTCACGGGATCGGCGGCATTCTGATGAAGCTTCAGGCTGTGGCCTGGATAAGTCATCTCGGTGCGGGGGATGACGAAACGGGTGCCCTTGTCCAAAACGTACATGGTATCTTCCTGCCTTTTGAAAAAGTGGCCTGCGCGTGCGTCAGGCTTTCTTGAGGTAATGAGACTTGCGTTTGACCAAAACGGTCCGCTCGATTTCGACCACCTGGGTACCGTCGGGCTTCTTGCCGATGAGCTTGAATTTTACCAGGCCCGCGTCGGGCCGGCTGGAATCATGCTTTTCGAGCACGGTCGATTCCGCGTAGATGGTATCGCCGTGGAACACCGGGTTCGTATGCTTGCCGTTGTCCATCTCGACTTCGGCAATTGCGTTCTCGCTGGTGTCCTCGGACGCGAGGCCCACGGTAAATGCCAGTACCACTCCGCCGTACACGACGCGGCGGCCGTTGTAGTAGGTCTTGGGATCCTTATCGACGAGGTCCTGGTTGAAGTGCAGTTCCGCGGTGTTCATCACCAGGGAGGTGAAGATGTGGTTGTCGGCCTCGGTGATGGTGCGGCCGCGCTGATGAATCAACGTGTCGCCGACCGTGAAGTCCTCGAAATAGCTGCCGTCGGTGGTGATGCTCATGTCTAGCCCTGCTCCATGATTCGGCGGCCGATCACTTCGTATTGAATCTCGCTGGTGCCCTCAAAAATCGAGAGCACCCGCGCATCGCGCC
>DATJWT010000342.1:0-12525 GCA_035500975.1 Binataceae bacterium (SeqCode) | reverse complement strand
GAATCGACTCCGCGCCACAGCGCGGCAGTGCGAAAGCCGAACCCCGCGAGAATCTGCGGGAGCTGCGCGATATGCCCGAACTGATCGGGCAGGTAACCAACATCGAGCGGGCGCCCGAACTTGCGCGCCGTCGCCATGCCGATTTCGAGATTGCGAACCAGCGATTCGCCGCTGACGAGGAAGCTGTCGGCCAGCACGTACCACGGCCCAACCTGGATTTTCCCGGCGCGGATAAGCGCCTTGAGGCGCGGCGCCATCTCCGGGCGAATCTCGAGGTAGTCGTCGAGCACGATCGTCTGGCCATCGAAATGGAAGAACGGGATCTCGCCCGACTCGACCAGCGGGATCATGCGATCCGCCATCGCGACCAGCCGCGCTCGCATCTGCTGGAACGGCTGGTACCATTCGCGGTCCCAATGCGTGTGAACGACGAAGTAAAGATGGTCCATCAGCTCATGCCGGGCGGCGCGGCTGCAGGATGCGCCGGCGCAGGATCATCACCTGTTCGCCGTTCTGATTGAGACCGCGCGTCTCGACATAGATGATGCCGCGATCGTTCTTGCTCTTCGACGGCGTGGTTTCGAGCACGGTCGTCTCCGCATAGAGCGTGTCGCCGCCGAAGGTTGGCGCGGAGTGCCGGACCGATTCGTATTCGAGATTGGCGATCGCATTCTCGCTGACGTCCTTCACGCTCATGCCGACCACGGTCGAGAGCACCAGCAGCCCGTTGACGAGGCATCGGCCGTGCTGCGACTTGGCAGCGTAGGCCGCATCGAAGTGGAGCGGGTTGGTGTTCATCGTCATCAGGGTGAACCAGGTGTTGTCGAAATCGGTGATAGTGCGGCCCGGCCAGTGCTTGAACACCTGCCCGGGAGAGAAATCCTCGAAGTAGCGAATCATGCGGTTTGCTCCGGCGTGCGATCAGGATTCCCCTACCACTGCGCAGGGGACTCCCTCAACAACAAGACCTTACGTCATTCCTCGACTTCGCTCGGAATGACGCAAGGGGCTTTCGCTTTTCAGTAAAGAAGTTAGGGGTTAGGTTGAGGCGATGGCCGAGCGGCAAATAAAAACGCTGCTGATCGCGAATCGCGGAGAAATCGCGATTCGCGTCATCCGCAGCGCGCGCGTGATGGGCATCCGCACCATCGCGGTCTATTCCGAGGCCGATGCGCGCAGCGCGCACGTGTCTGCCGCAGATGAAGCGCGCCTCATCGGTCCGGCCGAAGCCGCCAGGAGCTATCTCAACATCGACGCGATCATCAAAGCTGCGCGCGAAACGCACGCGGATGCAATTCATCCCGGCTATGGTTTTCTTTCCGAGCGAGCGGAATTCGCCCGCGCGGCGCAGGATGCCGGCATCATTTTCGTCGGGCCGCGCGCTGACGTGATGGCGAAGCTGGGCGACAAGATCGCCGCCCGCAAGATCGCAGTGGCCGCCAATGTCCCCGTCGTGCCGGGGCTGGAAACGATCGATGCCGCCGCGGCGCGCGACTTTGCCGCGCGCGTGGGATTTCCCGTGCTGGTCAAAGCTGCCGCAGGCGGTGGCGGGCGCGGGATGCGCGTGGTCGACACGCTGGCGAATCTCGATGCCGCGCTCGAGGCGGCATCTCGCGAAGCGAACGCGGCCTTCGGTGACGGGCGGGTGTTCCTGGAGAAGTACCTCGCGCGTCCGCGACATATCGAAGTGCAGTTCCTCGGCGACGAGCACGGCAAGGTGGTCGCGCTGGGTGAGCGCGAATGCTCCATCCAGCGGCGGCACCAGAAGGTGATCGAGGAATCGCCCGCACCCGGACTCTCCGCGGCGACGCGCGACGCAATGATCGAGGCAGCCCTTCGCCTGGCTCGCGCAGCCGGGTACACGAACGCGGGCACGGCGGAGTTCCTCGTCGACGGCGAGCATTTCTATTTCCTCGAAGTGAACGCGCGGCTACAGGTCGAACATCCGATCACCGAGATTCGTTTCGGATGCGACCTGGTCGCGGAGCAACTAAAAGTCGCGATGGGTCAGCGCGTCGCAACCCCGGCCGCGCCTCGCGGATGCGCAATCGAGTGTCGCGTCTATGCGGAAGATGCGCTGCATGGATTCCGTCCCGCTACCGGCATCGTGCTCAAGTTGAATATTCCGTCCGGGCCGGGCGTGCGCTTCGATACCCACCTCGTGGCCGGCGCCGAAATCAGCGCACACTACGACGGCCTGCTCGGCAAGCTCATCTGCTCCGGCGCCGATCGTGAACAGGCACGCAACAGGATGATCGCGGCATTCGATGAGTTCGCGATTCTCGGCGTGGCGAACACCGCGGGATTCCTGCGCGACGTGATGGCGAGCGAGCCGTACGCTCACGCGGATCTCTCGACGCGTTTCATCGAGGAATTTTTCGCGGGACCACCTGCGATCGATCAGTCCGAAAGCGACGCGGCATGGATCGCCGCCGCCCTCGCCGCGCAGGCGCCACAGGCGGCGGCCGCTGAATCCACGACGAACGGCAGCCGACCCGCGGCGCGATCGCCATGGAGCGAACTCGCCGGGTTCGAGTTGTGGAGGCGTTCGTGAAGCTGCGCGAACCCGGACGAAATCGGGAATGCGATGTCGAAATCGTCGCGCGCGACGGCAGTCGCATCGTGGCGCGAATCGATGGTCGCGAGGTCGCAGCCGAAATTGAAAGCGACGGCGGAAGAATTGCCCTCAATGATCGCCGGTTTCATATCGCGAGTGCGCGGCGCAAGGACACCATCCTGGTCGCGGTCGGACCGCGCAGTTTCGAGTTCGTTCGCGTCGAAGAAGGCCGGCGCCGCACCCACGGGTTGGCCGCCGCCGAAATCACCGCGCCGATGCCGGGAAAGGTCCTGCGCGTGCTGGTGAAGGAAGGCGATGTCGTCACAGCAGGACAGCCGTTGGTCGTGATCGAAGCGATGAAGATGGAAACGGCGCTGGCAGCGGAAAGCGATGCGATCGTGAAGCGGGTGTCGGTAGCGCCGGGGCAGATGGTCGATCACGGCGCGGTTTTGATCGAGCTCAGTCCTCCGGCTGCGAGTCCATCAGCTCCCGAATCCGGCCCTCCAGCGTCGTGACCCACTGCGCGAAGTCATCGTCGCGCTCGACGATGATTTCCAGCTTGCCGTCTTTCATCAACGCAACGCGCCCGGGATGCTCGGGGCGCAGCGGGATGACGACCGCCTCACGCGAAATTCCCATCGCATCGAGCACTTCGAAGATTTTCTCGATCTCTTTGAGGGTGACGGCTCTCAGCATCCCGATGTTACCTGTCGGTTGCGCCCTTTACATATGAAGCGAAGGGCATAAGCTCGACCAGTGAAGCACAAGCGGCGGAGGAATTCATCGCGTGTTCGGGACGATCAAGAAAGTGGTTAAGGACAAGGGCTTCGGGTTCATCATTCCCGACGATGGCGGCGACGAGGTGTTTTTCCATCGCTCGCGGCTCGGCCCGAAGATGTATTTCGAGGACTTGCGCGAGGGCAGTGAAGTCCAGTTCGAGGTGCGCCCGGGAGAGAAAGGCCGCCAGGCCTTCAACGTGCGATTGCGATAGGCAGAATCCGCAGATTTCGCAGAAGCGGATTCCTGAATCCATGTAAATCTGCGAAATCGGTGGATTTCCGCTTTCTACCGGGTCCAGGCGAACCAGCGTTTGAACATCTTCGCGGCAAACGGGGTGAGGCGCGTGCGATTGTACTGATTCGCGATCTTGCGGATGGCTTCGGCTTGCGTCGGATACGGATGAATGACGTCGGCGAGCTTGCCCAGCCCTACTCCCGCCGCGATCGCCGTCGTCAATTCTGAAATCATCTCGCCCGCGTGACTCGCTACCATCGTGGCGCCGACAATCCGATCGCTGCCCTGCTTCACGTGAACTTTCAGGAAGCCTTCGGTTTGATCGTCGAGGACGGCGCGATCGACCTCGTTCATCTCCTGCACGTACGTCGTCACCTTGATGCCCCGTTTCTCGGCTTCCTCGGCGTAGAGGCCGACATGCGCGATCTCGGGGTCGGTGTAGGTACACCATGGAATCGTCAATGCGCTCACGCGGGCCTTGCCGAGGAAGAGCGCGTTGCGCAGCACGATGCGCGCGTGCGCATCGGAGAGATGTGTGAACTTGAGCGCGGAGGCGCAGTCGCCGGCCGCGTAGATGCGCGGATTCGTGGTGCGCAGGTAGTCGTTGACTTTGATTCCTGCCGCGCGATCGTATTCCACCCCCGCCGCTTCCATCCCCAGGCCGTCGACGTTGGGAGCACGTCCGACACCGAGCAGGATTTCGCTTACCGCCAACTCCGACCGGACGCCGTTGGTTTCGAGATGCAGAACTTTGCCGGCATCGTTTCGCCCTGCCGCCGCAATCCTGCATCCGGTGACGATCGTCACCCCGTCGCGCCGGAGAGAGCGCTCGACACGCTCGGCGGCGTCGCGGTCTTCACGAATCAGGATCTGCGACTCGACTTCGAGCAGCGTGACCTCGGCGCCGAAACGGCGCATCGCCTGCGCCAGCTCGCATCCGATCGGCCCAGCGCCGATCACGGCGAGACGCCGCGGCAACTCCGTCAGCGAAAAGACCGTCTCGTTGGTGAGACAGCCGACCTCCGCGAGTCCGGGAATCGGAAGCATGGCCGCGCGCGCCCCCGTCGCTATCACGGCGCGGCGAAAACTCAGGCGCTGGCCGTTCACCTCGACAGCATCGGGCGCAACGAAACGCGCATCGCCGATGAACACATCGACACCAAGACCGCGCAGGCGATCCGCCGAATCGTTCTGCGCCAGCTCCGCGCGCAGCCGGCGCATCCGCTCCATCGCGACGCCGAAATCGGTTCGCACCAACGGCGTCTCAACCCCGAGCGTGGGCTTGCTGCGCGCATCCGCCGCGGCGCGCGCGGAGCGAATCAGCGCCTTGGACGGAACACATCCGAAGTTGAGGCAATCACCGCCCATCAGATCGCGTTCAACGATCGCGACTTTTGCGCCCAGGCCCGCAGCACCAACTGCCGAGACGAGTCCCGCCGTGCCGCCGCCCACAACTACGAGATTGTAGCGACCGGCCGGCGTGGGATTGCGCCAGTCAGGTGGATGCACCTTCGCGAGCAGCGCGAGGTTGTGCGTATCGAGCGGAGCGATCCTGGGCGGGTCGGACGCCATCGTCAGGTTTGCTCCTTGAGCGCGCGCGCGCCGATTCGCGTCGCGTAGACAGCGATCGCAACGGTCGCGGCAAATCCCACGATGTTGAGCGCCCACCGGGCGCTGTTCGGCGCGCCGCTGCCGGCGGCAGCACGCGCCAGGTCGCTGCTGAGCGATCCGAGGTACACGAACATCACGGTCGCCGGCATCATCCCGATCCATGAAGCCAGCACATACTCGCCGAGCCGCACGCGCGTGAGCCCATATGCATAGTTGAGCAGGTTGAACGGAAAGACCGGCGAGAGCCGGGTCAGCAGGACGATCTTCCATCCTTCGCGCGCCACGGCGTCATCGATGGATTTGAAGCGCGCGTTGCCTTCGATTCGCCGCGCGACCGCATCGCGCGCGAAGTAGCGTCCAACCAGGAACGCGGCGGAGGCGCCGGCGGTCGATGCGATCGAGACATAGATCGATCCCCACACGACTCCGAAGATGACGCCGGCGCCGATGGTCAGGATCGAACCGGGAATGAACAACACGCAGGCGAGGATATAGATCGCAACGAACGCGATGGGCGCGGCCGGCCCGAGCGCGGAAATCGCGTTGAGCGCCGCGGTCAGCTCGCCGCCGAGGCGCCGGCCGACCAGCAGCACCACGATCAGGGCGGTAGTTATCAGGAGGTATCGAGTTGCGCGCCTCATCTATATAGCGGTCGCTCGCTTCCGCTTCGCGGGCGGAGCTTATAATGGAACGGCGGATGATGTAATCCTGAAAACGCGGTGGCTGCCGAATCACATAAGGAGCAGGTACGCGAGAACCTGAAGGTCGGCGTGGTGACGGCCAGCGACAGTCGCACGGCCGAGACCGACAAGAGCGGCACGGCAATTCGCGAAATGTTCGAAGGCGCCGGGCACAAGGTCGCGTACTACGAGATCGTCCCCGATGCTCCCTCGAAAATCGCGCATGCCATCGTCATGCATCTGCCGGAGGTGGATGCGATGGTGGTGAACGGCGGCACGGGGCTGACGCGGCGCGATGTGAGCGCGGACGTGGTCAGGTCGCTGCTGGACCGGGAGATCGAGGGATTCGGCGAGTTGTTTCGCATGCTGTCGTATGAAGAGATCGGTGCGGCCGCGATGGTGAGTCGCGCGATCGCGGGGGTCCGGCACGGCAAGTTCATCGCGGCGCTGCCGGGCTCGACCGGAGCGTGCCGGCTCGCGATGGAAAAGCTCATCCTGCCGCAAATCGGGCACATCGCCTTTTTGCTTTCACAATGAATCGACTGCATCTGAAATTTTTCGCTACGCTGCGCGAACGCGCGCGATCGTCGGAGCTGGAACGGGAGTTTCCCGACGGCACCACCGTCGACGAAATCTGGAAGGCGCTCAAGCGCGAGTTCCCGGCGCTGGATGGCCATCGCGATTCGGTCGGCTTCGCAGTGAACCAGGAGTACGTCGAAGGCGACTATCGTCCGCGCAACAACGACGAAGTCGCGTTCATTCCGCCGGTCAGCGGCGGCTCATCGGACAGCTCACCCTGGGTGGGATCGATCAGGATCGTTCACGATCCAATCGACGTCGCCGCGCTGGAGCGCGAGGTCGGCGATCCCGCCGCCGGCGCAGTCGTGACCTTCGTGGGCACGACCCGCCGCGACAACGCCGGCCGCAAAGTGATCAACCTCGAATACGAAGCTTACGAGCCGATGGCGCTCTCCGAGATGCGCAAGCTCGCGCAGGAAGCGGGCACGCGATGGAGACTCGTGCGTATCGCGATCAGGCACCGCGTCGGACGGGTGGATATCGGCGAGACTTCGGTGGCGATCGCGGTCTCGGCGGCACATCGTGGGGAAGCATTCGAGGCCTGCCGCTTCGCGATCGATCGCCTGAAGGAAACCGTGCCGATCTGGAAGAAGGAATACTTCGAGGGCGGCGAGATCTGGGTCGGCTGCCAGACCTCGCATCCTCCGGAGCCCGGGCATTCGCACTAGGGGGCGGGGAGTTCTTCTCAGATGAGTGCCTCTCCTGTCGGGAGATGCACCGTGGTTTGCGGTTTGCCTTTCCAGTACCATCTGTCTAGTATTGCCATACAATGCATACCACCAGACATCGCAGCGCCGTGATGTCCGTCATCGGATTGCTGCTCATCGCCGTCGCATGCGGCGCGTGCTCGTCGCTGCGCAATCAGCAGGCGAAGGCGGACGAATGCGAGCCCGGGTTCATCAAGATCACCAGGGATGACCCGCAGCACGCCCCGTTGTCGTTCTGTCTCGCCGGGCCGGACTACTGCAAAACCAACTCGGACTGCACAACCGACTTTGCGTGCGAGAAACAGAGCGGCACCTTTGCTCCCAACGGTTCCGGTGTCTGCATGCCGGACACCGTGGCGGTTCTGCAAAGGATCCAGTGAACGCGTGCCCGCCGGCGCGCCGTACTTGACCGGCAACCCTTCTCCGATGCTAAAGGGTGAGCGATGCCGCTGCTCTCGCCTTATCGCGTGCTCGATCTCACCACCGAACGCGGACTGCTGTGCGGACAACTGCTCGGCGACCTGGGCGCCGACGTAATCAAGGTCGAACCGCCAGGCGGATCGCCGGCGCGGCAACTTGGGCCGTTCCTCAACGACGAGCCGCACCCGGACCGCTCGCTTTATTGGTGGGCATACAACCGCAACAAACGCAGCATCACGCTCGATATCGATCGCCCCGAGGGGCGAGACCTGTTGAAACGGCTGGTCCCCAGCGCCCATTTCGTGATCGAATCGTTCAATCCCGGCGAGATGGCTGCGCGCGGGCTGGGCTACGACGAACTCGCGGCACTCAATCCCGCGATCGTTTACACCTCGATCTCGGCATTTGGACAGGACGGCCCCAAGGCCACATACGCCGATTCCGATCTCATCATCATGGCGGCCGGCGGACCATTGATACTCACCGGCGATGACGACCGTCCTCCCGTGCGCCTCAGCGTGCCGCAGGCGTATCTGCATGCGAGCGCCGATGCGGCGGTCGGCGCATTGGTCGCCCATCACGAATCGATCGTCTCGGGTCGCGGGCAATACGTCGATGTGGCCGCGGAGGAGTCGGTCGCGATGGCCACGCAATCATACGTGCTGGCGGCATCGCTGGGTTCAGTCGAAGCGCGACGGATGTCGGGCGGCGTCAAATTCGGTCCCCTCGACATCCCGCTGGTGTGGCCTGCGAAAGACGGTTACATCGCGCTTACGTTCCTGTTCGGCTCCGCGTTGGGGGTCTTCACGCGCAAGCTGATGGAATACCTGTGCGAGCGCGGCTTCTGCGACGAGGCCACGCGCGACAAGGACTGGATCGCTTTCGGCGAGCAGCTCTTCAGCGGCGCGGAGCCGGTTAGCGAGTTCGAGCGCGTGGTTGAAATCGTCAGGACCTTCACGCGCAGCCATACCAAGGCCGAGCTGCTGCAATTCGCGGTCGAGAAGGGCTTCCTGATGACGCCGATCACGACCATCGAGGAAGTAGTCAAGAGCCCGCAGCTCGAATCGCGCGGCTACTGGCAATCGATCGAGCATCCCGAGCTCGGCCGCAAGTTCCTCTACCCGGGACCCTTCGCGAAGTTCAGCGGGACGCCGCTTCAGTATCGCCGCCGTCCGCCGATGGTCGGCGAGCACAATCGCGAAATTTACGCCGAGCTTGGAATCGACGACGCCGCGTTGGCCGATCTGGCCGCGAAAGGAATCGTGTGATGGCCAGCGCGCTGCCCCTCGCCGACGTCCGTATTCTTGACTTCATGTGGGTGATGGCCGGGCCTGCATCGACGCGGATGCTCGCCGACTACGGCGCCACCATCATCCGAATCGAATCGCCCACGCGGGTGGACACCGCGCGAACGTTGCAGCCGTTCCACAACAACACCGCCGGGCCGGATTCTTCCGGGCTGTTCAACAACTGTAACGCGGGCAAGTACGGCATCGCGCTCGACCTCGGCAACCCGCGATCGCGCGACGTGGTTTACGATCTTCTGCGGTGGGCTAACGTCGTCACCGAATCGTTCTCGCCCAAGGCGATGCGCGCGTGGGGCTACGACTACGAGTCGCTGCGCAAGATCAAGCCGGACATTATCATGCTGAGCACCTGCCTGATGGGTCAGACCGGGCCGCTCTCGCGTATCGCGGGTTTCGGCAACATGGCGGCCGCGATTTCGGGATTTCACAACCTGACCGGATGGCCCGACCGGCCTCCCGCCGGGCCGTTCGGCGCATACACGGACTACGTCGCGCCGCGGTTCAGCGCGATGGCGATCCTGGCCGCGCTCGACCATCATCGGCGCACCGGCGAGGGCCAGTACATCGACCAATCGCAAGCGGAGTCGGCGGTGCATTTCCTGACTCCGGCGATTCTCGATTACACGGCCAATGGCCGCGTGCAGAGCCGCGTCGGCAACCTCGATCGCGAGTTCGCTCCGCACGGCGTTTACAAAACCGTGGGTGAGGATGGCTGGATCGCGATCGTCTGCGAGACGGATGCGCAATGGCGTGCGCTGTGCTCGGTGATAAATCGCAAGGACCTGGCGGACCATCCGAGGCTCGCCACCGCCAGGGGCCGGCGCGAGAACGCGGCCGAAATCGACGCCGCGATTTCCGAATGGACCCGCAACATGGGCGAGCGCGCTGCCGAGGCATTCCTGCAATCGCGCGGCGTTCCGGCGCATCAGGTGCAGAACAGCGCGCACGCGGCGCGCGATCCACAGATGGCGCATCGCGGGCATTTCGTCGAAGTGAGTCACTCCACGTTGGGCAAGACCGTGGTCGAGGGACCGCGTGCCCATTTCTCGCGCACCCCCGGGCAGGTGCGCGCCGGGGCGCCATCGCTGGGCGAGCACAATCAATACGTGCTGGAAACCATCCTGGGTTACGACGACGAGAAGATCACGGACCTCGTCGCGGCGGGCGTCTTCGGATGAGCAGGCGTCCGGGTTAGAGCCCGCGTTTCGCTCAAGCCCGCCCCAGGAGGGCTCGATGGCACGCATCGTCAGTCGCCGCCGGTCGGTCGTCAAGGCGATAACTTACCGGGTGCTGATCATGATCCTCGATTTTCTGACCATCTACCTGTTCACCCGTACGGTAAAAGTGGCGGTTGGATTTGTGATTGCGAGCAACCTGTACACCACCTTCTGCTACTTTCTTCATGAAAGGGTCTGGGCACGTATCGGCTGGGGCGTCAGCGAGGTTTGAAGGTCCCCAAATCCGCCTTCCGGGCAGCGACGTATATAAAGTAGGGCCCTGTGGCCAGTAGCAGTACAAGTCGCGTGACTGACCAGGAATTGGTGGCGGCCATGGCCTCCGGCCAGCAGGAAGCCCTGCGCGCTCTCAACCTGCGCTATGGCAATGCGATCGCCTTTGTCGCCGAGCGAATCTTGTCCAACCGGGCCGATGCCGAAGAGGTCGCGGCTGACGTCCTGCTGCAGGCCTGGCGCGAGGCCGCCCGCTTCGATCGTAATCGTGGCTCAGTGGGATCGTGGCTCATGATGCTCGCGCGCAGTCGCGCCATCGATCGCCTGCGCGCGCGCCGGGTCCGCGAGCGCGCCGATGATGAACCTGCGGGAGCGGACGCCGTCGACGATCCTTCCGATGAGATCTATCGCGCGCAGACCAAACGGCGCGTCACCGCTGCTTTGCAGGAGCTCAAGGATGGCGAGCGCGAGGTGCTGATGCTCGGCTACTACTCAGACTTGTCGCAGACCGAAATTGCGGACCGCACGGGATTGCCGCTGGGCACGGTAAAGACGCGGATGCGTTCGGCGATGATCAAGCTCCGCGATCGGCTGGCATCGAGGGCCGAGTGAAACGGCGATGACTCACGAGGAATTGAAAGACCTGCTTCCGCTCAAGGCGCTCGACCGGCTCGAGCCCGAGGAGAATCGCGAGCTCGATGCGCACCTGGCCGGCGGATGCCCCGAGTGCGAACGCGAACTCGAATCGTTCCGCGAAGCGCTGGGAATGCTCGCGATCGCGACCGCGGACCGCGGCGACCCGGCGACCGACCGCATCTGGCATCGAGTCGAGACGCGCCTCGATGCACCGCCGGCATCGGTTGGAGCGCGCGATGCCGGCCGGAGTCGCGATTTCACGGGCCGGACCCCATCGAGACGGCGGATGATGTCATTTGCCGCCGTCGCGGTCGCGGCGATGGCAATTGTCACGCTCTTCTTCAACATCCTGAGCCTCGAGCACGGAATTGAAGCCGCGCGGGCGACCACGAACTTTGAGGTCGCAGCGCTGCGCGCGCGTATCGACGATCTCCAGCGCGGCATCGAGAATGCGTCTGCCAGGATTGCCGATCTCAGGACGCAGCTCTCACTGACATCGACGCTGACGTTGGCGGCGTTTTCGCCGGATACACGGGTGGTGCATCTCAGCGGACTTGCCGCGGCGCCCAAGGCAAATGCGACCGTGGCGCTCAGCCCCAGCAACAAGACCGCGTTCATGGAGGTATCGGGACTTCCGCCGGCGCCGGCAGACAAGGTTTACGAAGCATGGTGGATCGCGCGGCACGCGGGCCCGATTCGCGCGGGACTGTTCGAGGCTCCGGCGGAAGGCGTCGCCAAGGTTGAGCTGATTGTGCCGCCGGAAGGCGAGGAGATCGTCGCATCGGCGGTGACGCTCGAGCCGAGCGGCGGCACTGAAAAGCCGACCGGTGCGATGTATTTGAAAGGCGACGTGCCGCGATAGCGACCGGCCGGCTATCTCATCACTCTCGGATGCCCTCGAAGGGATTCAGGCATCGGACTCCGCTGCGCTCCACGTCTTTGACGTTGCGGGTAACCAGAGTCAGACCATGCGCTTGCGCGGTGGCCGCCAACAACGAGTCGACGACCGGCAAGACCTCGCGCGCATTCAGACGTCCCCAGATCTGTGCGATTTTGCCGTCGATTGGCAGGACCCGCTCCCCAAATGATCCCAGCAGCTCTTCCAGCCAGGTTTCGAGTCGCACGGCGTACCGGGCATTGCGCGGACGCAACCGCTCGATGCCCTGCCGTATTTCACCCACGACAAGCACGCTCAGGAAGAGTTCCTCGTCGCGGGTGGCGCGGTACCATCCTGCTACGTTCGGGTGACAGCCGCGTCCCTTTCTGACCTCCGAAATAATGTTCGTGTCGATCAGGTACATTCGAAGTCGATGACGCGCCCGGTGTCGCGCGAACGCCGGATCTCGATTCCATCGAGAGGCGCGGAGGCCAGCAGGGCCTTGAAGCTCTTACCTCCACCACGAAGGCGGCGATATTCGTTCAGCGGCACCAGCACGGCAACCGCCTTGCCATGGCGAGTCACGGTCTGCGGCCCCTCTTTCAAGGTGCGCTCGAGCATCTCGCTGAACCTCGCCTTGGCCTGCTGAATCTGCCAGTTCATATAGTCAGTCTAGTCAGACTACTTCT
>DATJWT010000341.1:0-3750 GCA_035500975.1 Binataceae bacterium (SeqCode) | reverse complement strand
GTCCATGTACCAGAGCATGTCGCCCAGGTAGTCGCGAAACGTTGGCACGTCTCTGTTCCAGCTCCCGAAGATGAGCCCGTGGTAGTTCTCGATGCGCGGAACCTGGAGCGGTCCCCAATTTGCCTTGTCGAGTTGGTTGTGAAAGCCGTCCTCCTCGTGCGGAACCGAGACGAGGTTGCCGGCGAGATCGTAGCCCCATCCGTGGTACGAGCACACGAAGGCGCGGGTGTTGCCGCAATCGGCCCGGCAGATGCGCATGCCGCGATGCCGGCATTGATTCAGGAACGCGCGGACTGAACCGTCCTTTTGCTTGACGACCAGCACGGGGTCTTCCGCCATGTAGGTCGAGAAGAAATCTCCCGGCTTCTGAAGCTGGCTTTCGTGACAGAGGAAGAGCCACGATCGCGAAAAGATGCGCTCCAGCTCGAGCTCGTAGATGCCCTGGTCGGTGTAGATTCGCGGATCGAGATGGCCGGTCTGGTCATCCACCAGGCCGCGCAATTCCGAGTGACCGTTACGCGTGGTCGCGCTCATCGTGATACCTCCGTCCGCGTGCGCTCTGGCACCTACAACCGAATGACAAGATTGTCAATTTGCCGCGCGATGGTCTATCGCGGTGTCGCACGGGAGGGGCAAGTCGCCGGCGCTTTACGGGAATCGCGCAGATGCGCAAGAGTGCGATGACGACCTCGTTGGAGAAAAGCGATGGACCTGAAGCTCAAGGGAAAAAAGGCGCTGGTGTTCGGCGGCAGCAAGGGAATCGGCCGCGGCATCGCCGATGCGCTGGCGGCAGAAGGTGTCGATGTCGCGCTGGTGGCGCGCACGAAAGAGACGCTCGACAAATCGGTGTCGGAAATTAACGCGCGCGGGGCCGGGAAAGCGATCGGTCTGGTTGCCGACCTGGCTGACTGGGCGAGCGTCGAAAAGGCCGTCAACTCCGCGCGCCAGCAACTCGGGCAGATTGATATCCTCGTAAACAACTCGGGCGGACCGCCGCCATCGGGTGCGCTCGGAGTGAAACCCGAGGTCTGGTCGGCGCAATTCAACGCGATGGTGCTGGCGCTGTTTCGAATCACCGACATGCTGGTGCCCGAGATGCGTGAGCGGAAGTGGGGCCGGGTCCTCAACGTGGCGTCGTTCAGCGTTATCGAGCCGATCCCCCACCTGGGAATCTCCAACTCGCTGCGCGGCGCGGTCGCGGGATGGGCCAAGACGCTCGCGAGCGAGGTAGCAAAGGACGGCATCACGGTGAACATGCTGCTGCCGGGAACGATCGCCACGGACCGGCTCATCCAGCTCAATCGCGCGGCGGCGGAGCGCAGTGGAATTTCGCAGGAGGAGGCGGTGAAGCGCGCGGGCGCGGCGGTGCCGGTGGGCAGGCTCGGAACGGTGGAGGAATTCGGCGCGGTGGCGGCATTTCTCGCGAGCCCGCTGGCGTCCTATGTGACGGGGTCGATGATTCGAATCGATGGTGGGTTGGTGAGATCGGTTTAAGTGCAGGAAGAACCTGTCTCCCTGGCCAAGGCTTCGGGACACAGGTGAAATCCGCGGATTTTCTGGTATTAGGGTAATCACAAGGCTCGACGCGAAGGAGAGACGACCATGGCGCTGCCGCAGGATATCCGTCCGTTCAATTCCGAGTTGATGGACACGCTGGTGGAAGCATCGAAGATGGAATGGATTCCGTCCGCCGACGATCCCAAGCGTGCGTTCATGAAAATTCTGTGGACCGGCTCCGAGTCCGGCACCTGGGCCGTCCTGCTCAAGTGGCTCAAGGGCTACGTCGCGCCGCAGCACAAGCATCTGAGCCCGTCGCACACGTTTATCCTGTCGGGCAAACTCCAGGTCCGCACGGGAGTTTTGAACGCGGGCGATTACGTCTACGAAGCCAACGGGATGGTACACGGCGCGACCACCGCGCTGGAAGACACGGTCTACCTGTTCATCTGCAATGGGCCTGTGCTGTTCTTCAATGATGATGGCTTCACGTCGTACTTGAGCTGGGAAGAACTGCGTCGCATCCAGGCGCAACACGACAAGTCGAAGAAGCCGGCAAGAGCGAAGAAGGCCGCCTGAGGGGCTTTCGAAAAGCTTCCTAACTGATCGCGGCGGCGCGGCGGCGCCACTTCTCGATTACATCGGGATTGCGGATGTAGGGCGGCAATTCGCCGTCGAGAATCCGGCACACGTTCTCGATCGCGGCCCCCGGCAGCGCATCGATGCTCTCCTGCGTGTGACCGATCGCATGGGGGGTCAGGATCGCGTTCGGAATCGATCGCAGCGGACTGTTCGCGGGGAGCGGTTCTTCCGCGAAGGTGTCGATCGCGATCTTGAACCCCGGACGTTCGCTGGCGATCTGCACCAATGCGGCTTCATCGACGATTCCGCCGCGCGCGGTGTTGATCAGGATTGCATCATGTTTCATCAGCCGCAGGCGCTCGAGGTTGAGCATGCCCCGGGTCTCGGCATTGAGCGGCGCCAGGACGCATACCGCGTCGCTGGTCCGCAGTAATTCCTCGAGGCTGACGCGCGCGACCCCGGGCGGCAGGGCGGTGCGAATGCGCGGGACGTAGGTCTGCAAGCGGATTTCCCATCCGGAGAGGCGCGTCGCGATGCCGCGGGCTATTTGCCCGAAACCGATCGTGCCGATCGTTCGCCCGCGCATCATTCGCCCCGGAACTCGAGGTGGATGGGGCAGGTTGTCGCGAAGCTGATTCTCCCACCAGTGGAGCGAGTAGGAAGCAGCCAGGATCAGCATGATCGTCGCTTCGGACATGCTGAGAAAATTCTCCGGCACCTGGCCGTTGGCGACCATGATTCCCAGCTCGGTCGCCGCCGCCTCATCGATTCCCTCGGTGCCGATAAACGGCGAAACGATTCCGAGCAGCCGCGGTGCCTGCTCCATCAGCTCCTTGCTGCAGCGGTAATTGCTGGTCGTGACGAAGCCTTCGGCATCCTTCAGCAGGTCTTTGGATTCACGTTCGAATCGTGCGAAATCAGTCAGATGGATTACTTCGTGTCCGAGCTGGTGCAGCCCCGTCGCAATTGGGTCGAAGATAAAGCCCAATCCCTCGGGCGCCAATGAAACAACCTTGCGACGAGTACTCATCTCCCCCTGTCTAGCAGACAAAGAGAGTCCTAACTACGGCTCAATGCCAATCAAAGGCCGGGCAGGCGCGGAGTTTCCTGCCATGCACGCCGTGCGCGGATAGCCTCCAGGTAGGCGCGGGTCCTGGGAAAATCGCCGAAGTTGAATGCCGCCTTTTCCAGCACGTTGAAGGTCGGCCCGTAGTCGCAATCGACCAAGGAGAAGTCCGCCCCGAGCATCCACTTGTTGGCGCCGAGTCGCTGCTCGATTACCTGGAGCGGAGCAACCAGGCCTTTCTCTCCGCGTTCGATCGCGGCTTCATCGGGAGTGCCGCCCCGTAGCTTGACCGCGATTCGGTTGAAAGCCACCTCGGTAGCTGCGGGCCCGATCGCGCTGGTCAGGAAAAACATCCAGCGCAAGGCATCGGCCCGGCCGGCCACTGAAGTCGGCCATAGCCTTCCGGTTTTGTCACCGAGATAGGCCAGGATCGCATGCGATTCCCAGAGTACGAGGTCTCCATCGACCAGCACCGGTACGCGCCCGAATGGATTGAGCGCCAGGAACTCGGGCTTGCGCTGCTCGGCCTGGATGAGATCGACGGGAACGGTTTCGCACTCGATGCCGAGTTCGTTGATCGCAAAGCGAACCTTCTGCGGATTTGG
>DATJWT010000340.1:0-2275 GCA_035500975.1 Binataceae bacterium (SeqCode) | reverse complement strand
GTCTCCGGCCGGGTGCCACCTATCGTTTTGCAGCAGCGAAATCCCAGGTGATAGTTCGCGTGACTGTGCGGGTCCATCACTCGCGAGCCGTGCCAGAATGGCGCGCGCCATCGGCACCAGTCCTCGTGAGCATGATAGGTGTCGAAGATAAACCAGCTCCCTTTCATCTCTGTGTAGCCCAGCTCCTTGCTGCCGCGGCTCGCCATCTCGTCCGGGCTCAGCGGCAGATTCATATGCTCTGCTGCGTTGCCGTTGATGTCATAGACGCCCAGTTTGCTGTGACAGGCCGGGAAGTCCCCGTCAGGGTAGGTATTGGAACCGCATCCGGTCCACGATCCTCCTGTGCAGCCGGGCGTCTTGTGGCTCGCCGCCGCACACACGCCCCGTTCGTACGCGGGACCGTAGCTCCACGATCGATCCGTCTCTTCGCGATTGTGAACCGAGCGAATTCTGGCGATCGCGGCGTTGGGGCTCAGCCCCTTCGCCAGCTCGAAGTGATAGTCCGGCGGTTCCAGCCTGCCCGCGCACGCCCCCTCCCACTCGTGCGCATCGCAGATGCGCTTGCCTTCGGCTTCGCAAATCTCCGCGGCCTCCCGCGCCCGCACCCACACCACCGGGTAGGCGCACGGGATGTCGGGATATTCGAACTGGTCGATGCACGCCCTGGCCTGCTCCGGCTTCTGCGTTGTCGGGTCGTACAACGGCGCCATGTACTTGGCGCCGCAAATCTTCTCGAATTCCGGGTTGGCGTATTTGACTGATTGCTGATCGAGCTTGGCCTGGCATGCTTGCGGAGTGTCGGGATGCTCCGTGATGGCGGGATTGCCCTGGCCCATGTAGCCCGACTGCTCGAAGATCGCGCGAACCGCTTCGATTTGCGCATCGCTCAGTCCGCGCACGGCCTGGATCTGCTTGAACAACTGTTCGTTTTGCTGCTGCAGCGTATCGCTGGCCGCGAGCGCACCCGTGGCCAGCAATAAGATCGACAGCGTTGCGGCGCCGCGAAGAAGGTTGGTCATTTTTTCTCGTCTCGTCGGTAGAGATAAAAGAAATCGCGGTTGTCCGGGTAAGCCAGGAATCTCCAAAGTACCCCGGAGTCGGTCTTCTCGTCGGTACCCGCCATGCTCTGCGCGAGGTACTCCACTTTGAGTTGCGATCCCTGGTGAACGTACAGCGCGAGATACGTTAGTTCCGGCGCATTCATGTCCAGGTGCATCGCGTACTTGCAGCCATACGCCTGGAAGACCCGCGCCATCGCCGACGGTATCGCGGTCGAGAAATATCCGTAGATGAGGAACTGCCGTGTCGGCGTTTCCTGGATACACGCGCCCGCCCGCAGCGAGCGCAGGTCCTCGTCGGCGGACCCCGACCAGTTGCCCGGGCCCCATCGCGCCACCAGCGAACCCGGCTCCGAGGTTTTGGTCGTCGCGTTGTACTCGATCAGCGGCACGCCGTTCTGGCGCGCGAACTTGATCCGGCTCAACAGCGCATCGTCAGCGTCGGTCCAGGTCTTCATCGCGATCGTTCCGTCATCGAGCACGTACAGGGTCGCCAGTCCCGGCTCCAGCTTGCTGAACACAACTCCCTGCTCGATGAAGCCGTAGTGGCTCCCGTGATTCAGCACCGAGAACGGTCCGTACTTGAATGCCCCGTGCTCGCGCTTGAAACCGCCCGCGAATGCGGCCACGGTCCTGTCCGTCAGGGCAGGACTGATCATTCCGTTCGTCACCAGCGGCGCCGCCGTCTTGATGCCGTCAGGCCCCGGCAGGTCGCCGCGCATGATCGCGGGCGGACGCGGTGACCATCCGACTCGTGGATGGTCGGTGCCGAGCGCAAAGCCGAGGTCCAGTTGGTTCAGGTCGAAGGCGACGAGATAGACCATCGCCGACGCTTCCACTGAATTCAGATTGTTTACCCGATTCGGGTAGCTGCTCAGTATGCTCCCGGAGATAAGCCGCGGCTCGATGAAACTCACGTAGACGCCGGGAAGCCCCACGGCCGGATACCATTGTCCTGCGGTCAGGCTTTGAACCGGTCTGCCGACGTCGATGCCGAGATTGTTCGGCGCCACTGGACGGTTAGATTCCTCAACCGAGGCCGGCAGCGGCCAGTCGGGATGCTCGCTGACCCCGGTGCCCGGCGCTGCCGCCTCCTGTTGTCCCTGGTCCAGAAATCGATCCTTGAAGAACTCCTTGCGCACGAAGCCGACGACTTCTTCACCGCCCCAGACGTGATCGCGCAGGAACCCGCTCATCAGCTCGAGCATCGTGTAGCG
>DATJWT010000339.1:0-3191 GCA_035500975.1 Binataceae bacterium (SeqCode) | reverse complement strand
GGGTCCAGCCGCATCGTCTCGTTGATTATCGCCTCGACGTACTTCAGCTTGCCCACGTGATCTGCCGCTAGCGGTTGCCCGTTGAGCGTAGCTCGCACTTCCTCGCCGGCGCGCGACGCTACCTCCGGATTCGCGATCAATCGATTGATCGCCCACGACAACGATGCCGCCGTAGTCTCATGTCCCGCCAGCAACAGCGTGAGCATCTCGTCGCGCAGCGCTTCGTCATCGAGCGGCGCGCCGTTCTCATCGCGCGCCTGCATCATCATCCAAAGAACATCGTCACGCGTTTCCGACTCCGCTTCTCGCCTTCGCCGAATTTCGTCGAACAGTTGCGATGAGAACTCCCGATGCAGCCTCACCGCGCGCCCCCATGGGCTCCACGGCCCCAGGTCGATTTGCGCCGCCGTCAGCGCGAACAGCGTTCCCATCCGGCTCGCATAAAGCGCGAACAGCTTCGTCACCGTCTCGCGAATCCGCGATGCGACCGGACCATCCTGCAGACCGAACACGGTGCGCATGATGACCTCGAAAGTGATCGCGCGCATCGCCGGATGTATCTGGAACGGCGTCTCCGTCGGCCACCGCTCGATTTCCGCATCCGCCACCATGCGCATGGTCTCCGCGTAGCTCTTCATCAGCTCGCCATGGAACGCGGGCAGGATCAGCCGCCGATCGTGGAGATGCGCCGGGCCATCGAGGAACAGCAACGACCGCTCGCCCATGAACGCGCCGAGCGGCCGATTCGCTTTGCCCGCATGAAACACCGCGCTGTCGCCCTGGAAGATTTCGCGGATCGCCGTCGGGTCGCTGGTGAAGACGAACGGCGCCACGCCCGGAACCCGTAGCGTGAACCAATCGCCGTACCTGCGCGCGCACTCGTCCAGGAAGATGTATGGATTGCGAACGAAGTTGAAGGTCGCTAACCGGCCCGGACCTGGCGGCAATCTCGATGCTTCGGCAGTCATGAAAAAAGGCGCCGAAGTTTCCTTCGGCGCCCTTCCTTACCGTCTCTGGCTCGTGCTCAGCCGACGTTGCGGCCCACTACTGATACGAAGCTGACACAGCGTCCCGGCGCGCCGCCGAGATTGTGGGTCAGCCCGATCTTCGGATCCTTGATCTGGCGCGGTCCCGCCTCGCCGCGGAACTGCAGCCACATCTCGTACATCATGCGCAGTCCCGATGCGCCAATCGGATGGCCGAACGACTTGAGGCCGCCATCCGGGTTTACCGGCAGTTTGCCCTCGAGGTCGAAGAATCCATCCATCACGTCCTGCCACGCCGTTCCGCGCGGGCTGAAGCCGAGATCCTCGTACAGCACCAGCTCGGTCGGTGTGAAGCAGTCATGCACTTCCGCCATGCTGATCTGCTCGCGCGGATTCGTGATGCCGGCCTGGCGGTACGCATCCTTCGACGATGCGACCACTTCGTTGAAGGTCGTGAAATCGTAGTCAGGCGACAGCGGTCCTTCCGCCGGTCCCGCCACGAACGACAGCGCCTTGATGTAGATCGGGTTCTTGCAGTACTTGTGCGCGTCTTCGGCACGCACCACGATCGCCGCCGCCGATCCGTCCGATACGCCCGAGCAGTCCATGATGCCGAGCGGGTCCGCGATCTTCGGCGAATTCTTGATTGTCTCGATCGGCACTTCCTTCTGGAACTGCGCCTTCGGGTTGCGCGCGCCGTTTCGATGGTTCTTCCACGCGATGCGCGACAACACGTCCTTGCCCTTCTCGGGATCGAGTCCGTACTTCTTGAAGTATGCCGGCGCGAGCAGCGAGAACGATGCCGGTGCGGTCATGCTGCCTTCCGTGCCGTCGTTCGGCGGTGCATTGCCGACCAGCCCCGAGTAGCCCGAGTCCTTCAGCTTCTCCACGCCGATCGCCATCGCGACATCGAACGCGCCCGATGCGACCGCGTAGGCCGCCTGCCGCAGCGCTTCCGATCCGGTGGCGCACATGTTCTCCACGCGCGTGACCGGCTTGTATTGAATCTTCAGCGGTTCGGAGAGAGTCAGTCCCGAGATTCCTGAACCCATCGTGCCGAGCCAGTATGCGTCCACATCGTCGGGCGTCATTCCGGCCGATTCAAACGCCTGGTATGCCGCATCGACGAGAAGATCGTCCGCACCCTTGTCCCAATGCTCGCCGAACTTGGTGCATCCCATCCCGATGATTGCAACGCGATCCTTGATGCCCTTGCTTGCCATGGTCTCCCTCCGATCCTGACTCTTATCTCTCCCCGCCGGGGGAGAGAAGCTTGGCTTATCGTTTCGGTCTCGCCTTCCAGAAATAGTTATGAATTCCGTCCGCGGTGAAGAGCCGGCGAAACGTCATTTCCACTTCGTCGCCGATCGCCACCTTCTCCGGTTCGCAATCCGTCATCTCTCCCAGGAATCGGCCGCCACCCTCGAAATCCATGACAACGTTGATAGTCGGTGGATTCAGCGAATACGCGAGCCGATCGATCGCGTAGGTCGCAATCCGGGCCGTCCGATCCGCGAAAGGATACTGTTCCATCTTATCACGCGCCCGGCACTTTACACACACGCGCTGCGGCGGCAGTTGAGGCGTCCCGCAGGCCGTGCACTTGCTGCCGACGAACCCGTATTTCCACTCCCCGGCGCGGAACATCGGGGGTCCTGCGGGCCGGTCCGGGTCGGGGCGGCGGGGCGGTTCGGTGGGAAGAATCTCGCGCCACTTGAGATAGCTCCCGTACGACACGTCGCCTTTGGACTCTATCATTCTGCCGACCGACCGCACCGGCTTGAAGCTCGCCACCGCGGGCGTCGCCCGCAGCAGTATCGCATCCGCGCCGTCTGCCACCGATGCGACCAGTACGCGCTCGCCCGGTTTCAGGCTCGGCAGCACGCCCGCCAGCATCAGGCCCACGTGCGCGGCGCCGGTCTGCCCGACCGTCAGCGCGAATGAATCGGCAATTTTCGAAGGATCCACCTTCATCCCGCGCATGATCTCTTCCGCGGCGCGAGGGTTGGGCGCATCGATGATGACCTTAGCGAGATCTCCCGGCGCAACCTTTGCGCGCGTCAGGACATCCTGGATGGTCTTGGTCAGCAGCGGCGCATACGCCTGCGTCATCGAGAAGCGCTCTTCCCACGAATGCGAGAATTGCTCGCCGGGCGCGCGCCACGAATCGAGGAATTCGCGCGTCTGCGATGCGCTCGCTTCGAT